>CAYXFT010000084.1:0-11057 GCA_964464335.1 uncultured Aeromicrobium sp. | reverse complement strand
GCCACGGCTTGTAGATGCGCAGGTGCGGGTTGGCGAGCAGCCCGTAGCGGTAGAAGCGCTCGATGTCGTTGCCCTTGAAGGTCGACCCGTCGCCCCAGATGTTGACGTCGTCCTCGTGCATCGCCCGGACCAGCAGGGTGCCGGTGACGGCGCGACCCAGCGGCGTCGTGTTGAAGTAGGTCCGGCCGGCGGACCGGATGTGGAACGCCCCGCACGCCAGGGCCGCGAGACCTTCGTCGACGAGCGGCCGCTTGCAGTCGATCGCGCGGGCCAGTTCGGCACCGTAGGCCATGGCGCGACCGGGAACGCCGGAGATGTCGGGCTCGTCGTACTGGCCGAGGTCGGCGGTGTAGGTGCACGGTACGGCGCCCTTGTCGCGCATCCACGCGACGGCGACGGACGTGTCGAGTCCGCCGGAGAAGGCGATGCCGACGCGTTCGCCGGCGGGGAGACTGGTGAGGACCTTGGACATGACGAACATTCTTGCACAACTCTGCAAGAGTTTGCATCCCGGGTGTTCGCGGGTCCAAGCCCTACGATCCCACCATGACCCGAGTCCTGCTGCGCGTCCTGGCGGCCGTCGTCCTCGCCGGGGTGCTCGTGGTGCCCGCACTCGCCACGATGGTCGACACCTCGTCGTCCGGTGTCGCCGACCCGGTGACGATCTCGCTCTACCGTGCCGAGTACCGCGTCGACGCCGACGGCGACCTGACGGCGACCGAGACGATCACGGCGCAGTTCCCCGGCGGCCGGCACGGGATCTTCCGCTACTGGGACGTGGCCGACGTCGCCGACACGTCCGTGCGCTACCGGCCTCACGACGTCTCGATCCGCCTCGACGGGCAGGCGGTCCCGGTCGAGGCGCTGTGGGAGCAGGGCCGCCGGTTCCGGGTCGCCAAGATCGGCGATCCGGACCAGTACCTGACCGAGGGCCTGCACACGTACACGATCCGCTATCGCATCGACGGAGTGCTGGCGCCGAACCCCGAACGTGTGGCCGACGAGAGTTCGAGCTGGACCGGCGGGGACGACGACCGTTCCGAGTTCGTGTGGCAGGTCGTCGCCGCCGGCTGGAGCATGCCGATCGCGCGTGCCGACATCACCGTCGACCTCCCGGCCGCGACCGACCGACTGGAGTGCTCGATCGGCGACGGGCGTCGGTGTGAGGTGGGTGGCGAGGGTTCGACCCGCGTGACACTGACCGCCGCCGACCTCCCCCCGAACACCGCCGTGGTCGTCCGCGCCGCGATGGACGAGCCTGCCCCGGACCGGGCCCACGTGCCGTGGTCGATCGGCTGGGACCGCATGCTCGGTGCTCGGTGGTGGCCGTTCCTGGCATCGCTCGCGCTGGCGGCGCTGGCGTTCCTGGCGGGCTACCTTCTCGACCGGGCGAGTCGCGAACGGCAGCCGGGGTTCCCGGTCGTCTTCGAGCCGCCGCAGGGCCTCGGCCCGGTCCAGACCGCGTTCATCGTCGACGAGCGGGTCCCGCGGCGCGCCCTGACCGCGACACTCATGCACCTGGCCGAGCAGGGGCACATCGAGTTGACCGAGTCCGGCGGGGTCTGGACGGTCGTGAGCCGGTTGGACCCGCAGACCCGCGAAGGTCTCGATCCGGTCGCGCAGCGGGTCATCTCCGGGCTGGATCTGCAGACGGCCGGTGCGACCTTCCGCGCCGATGGATCGGTCTCCGCCGGCGCGGCCCTCGGCGCCCTTCAGGGCCAGCTCGCCGGCGTCACGTCGTCGTGGGGCACGTCCAGCGGCGCCACCGAGACGGCGGGCCGGGAGTGGATCTGGCGCGGACTTCTCGTGATCTCCCTGGCGATCGTCGCGATCGGCACCTTCTTCGGCATGGTCGGGATCTGGCTCCTGCCGTTCGCCGCGTTCGCTGTCGGCGCGATCGGGCTGCTGTTGCGGGGCGTCGGCTCACGGCGCACCGCCACGGGGCGCGACCTGTGGTCACGGGCGGGCGGGTTCGAACGGTTCCTGAGCACCGACGCGTCGAAGGACCGCTTCGACTTCAGCGGGCGGGAGCAGTTGTACACGTCGTTCATCCCGTACGCCGTCGCGTTCGACGTCGCCGACCGGTGGGCGCGCAAGTACGAGACGTCCACGAGCCAGTCCGCGCCGATGCCGCTCTGGTACGCCGGCGGCACCCATTCCTCGGGCACGGGCTTCTTCGGCGGTGGCGACGCTTTCAGCAGTTTCGAGAACGCGATGACCAGCTCGATCAGCGCGTACAACGCCACGCAGTCCTCGTCGTCGTCCGGTGGTGGCGGCGGTGGCGGCGGGTTCAGCGGTGGTGGTGGCGGTGGAGGCGGCGGCGGTTCGTGGTGAACCCGGCCGTGCGTCAGTAGAGTTCGACCAGTTTCCCAACCGGAGGTAGCCGTGCTCATCTGGATCATCGTGGCCGTCGTCGTCCTGCTCGTGGTGTTCGGCGTCATCGCGTTCAACAAGTTGCGTACGGCTGACATCGGCGCCCAGGAGGCGCTGGGAGGCATCGACGTGCAGTTGACCCGTCGCGCCGACCTCATCCCCAATCTGGTGAACACCGTCAAGGGGTACGCCCAGCATGAGCGGGGCGTGTTCGAGGAGGTCACGGCGGCGCGCGCCGGAGTGAGCGAGGCGGCGAAGTCCGGTTCGATCGAGCAGCGGGTCGCGGCGGACGCCCGTCTGGACAAGGCTCTCGTGGACGTGTTGGCGGTCGCCGAGGCCTACCCGGACCTCAAGGCGTCGGCCAACTTCCAGCAGTTGCAGGGTGAATTGAGCGACACCGAGAACAAGCTCTCGTTCGCCCGGCAGTACTACAACGACGCCGTGCGCCGTCTCAACGAACTGGTCCGCACGATCCCGTGGCTGTTCTTCACCGGGATCTCCGGCGTGAAGGAGCGCACGTTCTACGACGCTCCCGCCGGCCAGGAGACTCCCCCCGCCGTCCAGTTCTGACCACTCCCGGTGATCGAGTAGCCCCGGCGAGCGCAGCGAGCTCGGGGGGGGTATCGAGATCACGTCGACCCACGTAGCGCTCGACGTGTCGGGTGGGCGTGTCGAGGTGGCGGTCATCAAGCTGCTCTGGCTCTCGATCTGCAACATCGTAGACAAACGAGCACGGCAACGTAGGAAGGAACGCGGCCGACCCGCCGCTGAACGCACGACACCAGGCCGGCTCGTCGAAGGCCAGGTCGTCACCAACTGGAACCAGGCCCTCGAGCAGCTAGCGCTGGCCTACCCCGACCGGATCAACCCCCACCTCCAATGACCGGCGCTTACACGGAAACCTTGACAGGCTCCTTCTGATCGCGGGTCCGACGATCACGCTCGCCCGCCCGGTGATCGAGTAGGAGGCGAGGTACGAGCCGCGTATCGAGATCCCCCAGCGACGGCGCAACCACGCCCGCAGATCGCGAAAGATTCGGCATTGGAGCCCATATATGGGCCGAACCGACACATCCCTCAGTCCTCGTCGGAGGTCAGTCCTGCCGCATCTCACCGTCGGCGATGAACTCACGGAGCACCCGGGCGAACCGGTCCGGGTCGTCCAGGTGCGGGAAGTGACCCGCCCCCTCGAACATCTCGACCCGGCAGTCGGGGAGATGTTTCTCCAGGCTCAGCGCGTGTGAGGCCGGGATCATCCGGTCGTTCGACCCCCACACGATCAGGGTCGGGATGGGCAGCGCACCCTGCAGGTGGTCGTGGGCACTGATGCTCTGCCCACCGATGTCGATGACGGCGCGGGTGGTGGCGAGGAAGGCGCGCCGACTCTCACCCTCCCCGAGCGAACTGAAGCCCCGCCAGACAGCACTGACGTCCGCGCCCGGTCGCCACCCGACCTTCGAGGCGCCGCGGCCGAGTGCCTCCACCCGCGAGAGGACGGGCGCGGAGGCAACCACGCTGAGCACCTGCGCGGCACCGGGCAGGGTCGCTGAGCGCAGCAGCATGCTGACCTCGCGTCCCAGTCCGCCGCTGGAGACCAGGACGAGCCGTTCGACCCGCTCCGGGAAGAGGTAGAAGAACTGCATCGCGATGCCGCCACCGAGCGAGTGCCCGACGAACGTGACCCGCTCGATCCCCAGACGATCGAGCAGATCGCGCATGGCTGCGGCGTGCGCACTGAGTGAGTAGTCCCCGAACGGCTTCGCCGACTCGCCGTGACCGAAGAGATCGGGCAGGAGAACCCGGTGGTCGTCATCCATCCTGTCGATGAGGTGTTCCCACTGCCGCTGCGACCCGAGGATCCCGTGGATGAAGAGCACGACGGGGCCGGAGCCGCTGTCGACGTAGGAGAGGTCGTGTCCGTGCAACACGACCGTGTTCGGAGCCATGCGCGCCATGATGGCCATCCTCGAAGTGGTCGTCGGACCGGATACGCCCACGGTATGCCCTCGACCGGCTCGCTTCACCCTCGAGTGCGAGGTGAGTTCGTCCGCCGGGTGGCCGGCGCGCTGCGGGGATCCTCGGGCCAGGCGTGCTTGGGGTACCGACCGCGCAGATCAGCGCGCACGCCCGGGTAGCCGTTGTCCCAGAAGGAATCCAGGTCCGCCGTGATGGCTGCCGGGCGTCGCGCCGGTGAGAGCAGGTGCAGCAGGAGCGGGACCCTGCCGTCCGCGAGGACCGGTACCGCGGTCCAGCCGAACACCTCCTGCAGTCTGACCGCGAGCACCGGTTGCTCCTGGGAGTAGTCGATCCGCACGCTCGACCCGCTGGGTACCTCCGTTCGCTCCGGGGCCAGCTCGTCGAGTCGGCCCGCCTGGGGCCACGGCAACAACGCCCGTAGCGCGGCACCGATGTCGATGCGGCGAAGATCCCGGGCCGAGCGGACCCGCGCCAACTGTGGCCCCAGCCACGACTGGAGGTTCTGCGTCAGCGCCGCATCACTGACGTCGGGCCAGGGTTCACCGAGAGCCCGGTGCAGGAAGTCGAGGCGAGCGCGCAGCGCCGTCGCCGCCTCCGACCAGGTGAAGAGACCGATCCCCTCGCTCTGCACCGCCTCCCGGATCGCCTCGGCCACGGCCTGCGCCGGTGGATCGCCGAGCGGGACGGAACCGAGCTCGATCGCGCCCAGCAGCGTGCGCCGGCGAGCCAGCACCCGCCCTCCGGTCCAACCGACCTCGTCCACCTCGGTCCACAGGGAGCCCGCGGCCTCCAAGGCCAAGTCCTCGGTCAGCGGGGCCGCCGCCCGGATCCGGGCCTCCCGTTGCCCGGACCGCCGATCCGCATCCCCGACCGCGAGCCACTCCAGACCTGCGAGGGGTCCCGGGTCGCGCGGATCGAGCGCCGCGCCCGTCCCGGACGTCATCAGGTAACTCGCGGAACCGGAGCGCTTGCGCGCAATCCGGTCCGGATGCGCCAAGGCCACGACCAGCCCCACCGCCACGTCATCGGTCAGTGCTCGGGGGCGGTCCGACGCGTCGTTCCGGTCGCCCTCCTTCCTGAGGATGCCCTCCAGTCGGGTGACCTGGGTGCGCCACGAACCTGCCCGCTGGCCGGCGCGCAGCGACCGGAGCGCAGCAACCAGGTCGCCACCGGGAGCACGGACGTCCTCGCTGAGCATCGCGACCACCTCCGCGGCGCGTCTGGTCCCGACGAGACCAGCCCCGTCGAGGAGAGCCCGGGCCAGCCTGGGGTCGACCGGCACGCCGGCGAAGACCCGTCCCCGTGGGGTGGCTCCGCCGTCCTCCGTGATCGCGCCCAGGTCCGACAGCACCTGCCTGGCGGCCGACAGGGCGTGCACCGGCGGCTGGTCGAGCAGCGCCAGGTCACGCACGTCGTGACTTCCCCAGCACGCCACCTCCAAGGTGAACGCCGTCAGGTCGGCGGTGGCGATCTCGGGCTCCGGGTGAGCGTCCAGATGCGTGTGCTCCGCCTCGGACCAACACCGCAGCACGGTGCCCGGCCCCAGCCGACCGGCACGTCCCGCTCGTTGCTCGGCCGCTGCCCGGCTCACGGCGACGGTGACCAGGGAACCGAGTCCGCGACGGTGGTCGGTCCGCGGTTCGCGCGAGAACCCGGCATCCACCACGACGCGTACGCCGGGCACCGTCAGCGACGACTCGGCGACCGCCGTCGAGACGATCACCCGGCGACGCGGGCCCTCGCTGAGCGCTCGGTCCTGTTCGGCGCCGGACAGGCGTCCGTGCAGGGCGCGCACGTCCGCTTCCACGCCGGCGAGGCGACGCATCGTCGCCTCGACCTCCGCGACACCCGGCACGAAGACCAGGACGTCACCCTCGTGCTCGGCGAGCGCACGACGGACCGTCGCGGCGACGTGGTCGTGATAGGCCGGGGTGATTCCCCGATCGTCGGTACGGCGCGACCCCGCCGGCAGCGGGCACCAGACCGTTTCCACCGGGTGCAGGGCACCCGGGACGCGGATGACCGGAGCGGATCGGACCTCGTCGGGGTCGCCGCCACCGACGAGCAGCGCGGCCGTCCGTTCGGCCTCGATCGTCGCGGACATCGCCACCAAGGACAGGTCCTCACGCAGGTTGGCCCGAATGTCGATGAGCAGCGCCAAGGTCAGGTCGGCATCGAGGTGGCGCTCGTGCACCTCGTCGATGACGACGGCGTCGACGCCGGCGAGCTCGGGATCATGCTGGATCCGCCGCAGCAGCAGGCCGGTCGTGACCACCTCGACACGCGTGCGTCCACTGGTGCGCCGGTCTCCGCGTACGGAGTATCCGACCGTCTCCCCCACCGGTTCACCCAGCAGGCGCGCCAACCGACGGGCGGCAGCGCGAGCAGCGATGCGACTGGGCTGCGTGACGACGACCCGTCCGGCCACGACGCCGGCGACCGCGGGCGGCACCAAGGTGGTCTTGCCGGTGCCGGGCGGTGCCTGGACCACCGCGACGCCATGGGTCCGGAGCGCCTCGTCGAGAGCGGTCAGGCCCGCGACGACCGGGAGGTCGGGCGGTGCGGCGAGCAGGCTGCGCAGCGGGTCGGACACTCCTGCAGTGTGCCCGACGCGTCTGGGCGGACAGGGCGCAGCGCGAAGGCCCCGTCCCGCGAACGGGACGGGGCCTTCGCTGCGACCTCCTACTTGCTGCCGAGCCGAACCTTCAGCGACGTGCCCTCCTGCTGCAGGATCTTGAGGGTCACGCCCGCATTGGCGACCTTGACGCTGGCGTACGGCGTCGCCGCGTCCCAGTACGACTTGGTGTCGTCGAACAGGGGCTGGGCGGCCTGACCGCGGATGTAGTTGGCCTGACCGTTCACGTGCAGGGTGAACGAGTCGGCCTTCTGCAGCCCGAACGTCGCGTCGTAGTTCGCCACGCGGACGCGCCACGGCTGACCGTCCAAGCGGTAGATCGGCTTCGGGTGCGCGTCGACCGGCAGGATCAGACCCGAACCCGGATGGTTGCCCGAGTCGTTGTCGGCGTACGACGTGTCCCAGTAGGACACCAGCAGACCGTCCTGGAGCGGAAAGTGCTCGACCCAGTCAGGCCTCGTGTTCGCCCAGCCGAAGTTGTACGGACCGCTCTTGAGGTAGCGGTCGTACGACGTGTACGTCCGGTGGGAGGCGAGGTAGAAGTTGTCGTACGACGACGTGGTGGTGGCCCCGACCGCCGTGAAGCCGTCGGCCGTCCACGGGCCGGCGCCCACCTCGGCGCCGTCGGACAGCAGCGTCGTGCCGCCGGCCTCTACCACCACGTCATCGACGAACAGCCCCGCTGCCTTGTCGGGGTCCTGTCCGATCGCCGCACCGTCGGTGAGGTAGCGGAATCGCAGGCCGATCGTCTTTCCGGCGTACGCGGACAGGTCGAACGACGCACCCTTCCAGCCGCCGGAGAGCCCGTCGATGCCGTTGCCCTCTGTGGCGTGCGTGATCGAGCCGGGGATCGCCGCCCAGCCCGCGCCGGCGTCGACCTCGACGTAGGCGTAGTCGCACGGGTCGGGACCGCAGTCCTCGATGTTGTACTGCGCCTGGAACGTCAGCGTCGCCGGATCCGCGGGCAGCGTCAGCGAGGTCGCCAACGTGTTGTCGAGGTCGTTGCCGCTGCCGCTCCACCACGTCTTCGAGCCGCTCGTCGGCGGCGCCAGATCGGTGGTCACGTCCTTCTTCGGCAGCACGACTGCCAGGGCCTGGGCCTTGGCCGAGTTGTACTCGTGCGGGCCCAAGGCGTACGTGGCCTTCTGTCCGGCCACCGCGACCTCGTAGTCCAGCCAGCCCAACTGCAGCTTCTCCCACGCGCCGAGATCGCCGGGTCGGGTGCCGATGCCCTCGTCACCCTTGGCCGAGAGCCGGCTCTGCGACATCAGGCTCCAGAACTCCGGGCCACCCTGACCGACACCGGTCGTGTCGTACAGGTCGGGCAGGCCGAGGTCGTGACCGTACTCGTGCGCGAAGACCGACAGGCCACCGTTCTCGGGCTGGATCGTGTAGTCACCGACCCACAGACCCGTGTCCCCGACCTGGGTACCTCCGAGCCGGTTGTCAGCGGGACCGGACTGGCCCGCCTGGTTGTAGTACGCGTACCAGCGGTGCGACCAGACCGCGTCCTCACCCTGGTACGGGTCACCGTCGGCCTGGTCGCCGCCGGAATGGACGATCTGGAAGTGGTCGATGTACCCGTCGGGCTCGTTGAAGTTTCCGTCACCGTCGTAGTCGTAGCGGTCCCACTGGTCGAAGCTCTTCAGGTCCGCGGTGACCTCTGCCTGCGTACGGCCTGCCGCCAACTGGTCGGCCACCCACACGTTGACCGCGTCGCGCACGAGCGCCCAGGTGTTGGAGCAGACGTTCCCCGCGCACGGGTATCCGTTGCTGCGGCCGTAGCGCGCCTCGTTGTACGGCACCTTGACCCAGTCGGTGACCTCGCCGTCGACGCTGTACCGGCCCGACGACTGCTTCTGGTAGTAGGTCTTGAGCGACTCGCCCTTCTTGCCGAAGTACAGCTGGCGGAAGTAGTCCGGGCTGTAGTCCTCCTGCCAGACCGTGGAGTTGTCCTTCGTCCGGTCGGGCTCGGGGATCGCGTTGTGCAGCGGTCCGTCGAACACCGTGGGCCCGGCGGTGTTCGGGTCGGTGTCCTGGTCGGGATAGTTCGCCTCGCGCTGGTCGCCGAATTCGGCGAGCACGACGAAGATCCGATCGGTGGACTGTCGCTTCAGCTCGACGTACTGGTCGACCTTCTGCGCCTTGACCGACTTGCCCGCACGGGCCCGCGCATTCTGCGCCTTCGTCGGCGCGGCGGCCTTCTCGCCGACCTTGACGACCGTCGACCCGTTCCGGGTCACGGCCTCACGCCGACCCGAGAGCACGTCCGCGACGGCCGTTTGTCTCAGCTGACTCTGCTTGTCACCGAGCGGATTCGGCAGGCTGTCGGACGACACCTGACCCGGACTCGCCCCCGGCCCGACGTCGGGCGCGGCCGTGACCGGCGCGCCGATCGCGACGAGGAAGCCGGCCGTCGTGACGGCGCCGAGCACGGCAAGAAATGGTGTGCGCATGTAGTCCCCCCGGACTCGCGGACCGCGACCGTGCCCCCGCACGGTGCTCCGCTCACTGAACGCTAGGCGTGCTCACCGACACCCGCAAGAGGTGGGTTCAGACGACGCGCGTCATCCAGCCGTGGCGATCCTCGGCGCGCCCGTACTGGATGTCGACGAGCGCCGAGCGGATGTCGGCGGTGACCTTGCCGCACTCCCGCGCACCGTCCGCGCCACCGCTGACGACCTCGCCGCCGTCCCACTTGAGCGCGCCGACCGGGGTGACCACCGCGGCCGTGCCGCACGCGAAGACCTCGGTGATCGTGCCGCCCGCGACACCCTCGCGCCACTCGTCGATCGACACCTTGCGCTCGACGACCTCGTGGCCGAGATCGCCGGCGAGGGTGATGATCGAGTCGCGGGTGATCCCCTCGAGGATCGAGCCGTTGAGTTCGGGAGTGACGATCGAACCGTCGGACTGCACGAAGTACAGGTTCATGCCGCCGAGCTCCTCGATCCAGCGGTGCTCGACCGAGTCGAGGAAGGCCACCTGGGCGCACCCGTGCGCGAAGGCCTCCTGCTGCGGCAGCAGGCTGGCGGCGTAGTTGCCACCGCACTTGGCCGCTCCCGTGCCGCCGGCGCCGGCGCGCGAGTACGACTCGGACAGCCAGATGTCGACGGGCTTGACGCCCTCGGCGAAGTACGCGCCGGCCGGCGACGCGATCACGGCGTAGGTGACGTGCTGGCTGGGTCGCACCCCGAGGAAGACCTCCGAGGCGAACATGAACGGCCGCAGGTACAGGCTGCGCTCCTCGCCCGTGGGCACCCACTCGCGATCGGTCTCGATGAGCGACGCGACCGAGCCCAGGAACCACTCGGCCGGGAGCTCGGGCAGCGCCAGTCGGTGGGCCGAGCGCTGCATGCGGGCGGCGTTCTGCTCGGGCCGGAACAGCCAGACCGAACCGTCGGCGTGGGCGTAGGCCTTGAGGCCCTCGAAGATCTCCTGCGCGTAGTGCAGGACGGCCGTCGCCGGATCGAGCTGGAGCGGGCCGTACGGCACGACGCGGGCGTCGTGCCAGTCCCGTTCCAGGGTCCACTCGGTCAGGAACATGTGATCGGTGAAGAAGTTGCCGAAGCCGGGATCGGCGAGGATCTCGGCACGGTCGGCGGCGCTGCGCGCATCCGGGTTGCGATCGGTGCGGGGCGCGAACGCGGGAGTGGTCATGCCGGACATTTTAGTCCTTTCGGGGAGGGGAGGTCAGGTCGTCAGGCGACCGATACCTGCCCGGCCACGCGCGCGGCGATGGCCTCCCCCACCTCCTGGGTGCTGCGAGGTGCGCCCGTGCGGGCGGCGATGTCGGCCTCGACCGCGGTGGTGATCGCGGCAGCGGCCTCGGCGTGACCGAGGTGGTCGAGCAACAGCCCGGCCGACAGGATCGCGGCCGTCGGATCGGCCTTGCTCTGACCGGCGATGTCGGGTGCCGAACCGTGGACCGGCTCGAACATGCTCGGCGCGGTGCGGTCGGGGTTGACGTTGCCGCTGGCGGCCAGGCCGATGCCACCGGTGATGGCAGCGGCCAGGTCGGTCAGGATGTCGCCGAACAGGTTGTCGGTGACGATGACGTCGAAGCGGCCGG
>CAYXFT010000083.1:0-11187 GCA_964464335.1 uncultured Aeromicrobium sp. | reverse complement strand
GGATCGTCCACGGCTGGGTCGTGTACATCGCCGGGTAGGGACCGCGCAGGAACGGGGTCAGGCCCGGCAGCGTGTCCAGCGCATCGAGGCCCGCGAGGTCCTCAGGGGTGTAGAGCCGCTTGACGGCGATGCCCTCGGGCGCCTGCCACGGTTCGCCGGCGAAACTCTTCGGGGTGCTCATCGGCCGAGCTCCTCTCGGATCGAACGCAGGAAGGCCAGCGCATCGAGGCCCGCCGCCGCCGACGCATCCTGGCCGACCTCGGCCATTCCGGCCAGGACGACGTACCGCGCTCCCTCGGACCGCAGCGCGGCGACGAGCGGTCGGCCCCAGTCCTCGTAGGCGGCGTCGGTGCCGGCGAGGCAGACCACGGCGGGGGTGCCGGCTTCGCGGTACGTCTCGACGGCGTCGTCGACCCCGGCGGTGGGCCCCGCGACGCCCAGGCCGATGCCGCCGGCGGCGAACAGGTTGGAGACGAAGGTGGCACGTGCCGTGTGCGCCGCGACCGGTCCCATCGTGGCCAGGAACACCGGCTGGGCGGCCGGGGTGTCGCGCATGGCCTCGTACTCGCCGGCATACCGGAAGACGTCCGGGGCGACCGGATACGGCCGACGCTCGGGCAGGGTCTCGGCCAGGTTCGGGAACTCGCTGACGCCCGTGATCGGCCAGCGTCGCGTCGCGACCAGCAGCGCCCGGTCGGACCGCACCGCCTCGATCAACGGCACGAGTCGCTCGGCGGCGGCATCGAGGTCGGCGACGCCGTCCAGTTCGTCGAGGCCGTCGAGTTCGACGAACAGTTCCCAGGCGGCCATGGCCAGGTCGTCGGTGAGCTTCTCGACCGAGTAGGAGCCGCCGGCCGGGTCGATGACCTTGGCGACGTGCGCCTCGTGGATCAGCAGGCTGGAGGTGTTGCGTGCGATGCGACGGCTGAACGGCGTGGGCAGGCCCAGCGGCTCGTCGAACGGCAGGACCGTGACGACGTCGGCGCCGCCGACACCGGCGGCGAGGCCGGCGACCGTCGTGCGCAGCATGTTCGTGTAGCTGTCGTAGCGCGCCATCATCGGACGCGACGTGACGGCGTGCTGGCGCTGGGCGCGGGCCTGCTCGCCCACCCCGCCCAACTCACCGACGCGGTTCCACAGTGTGCGGGCGGCGCGCAGCTTGGCGATCGAGCCGAACTGGTCGTCGGTGACCGCGTACCGGAACTCCAGTTGCGTGGCGGCCTCGTCGGTCGTGAATCCCGCCGCCTCCAGTGCCCGCAGGTATGTGACGGCGACCATCATCGACCAGGCGAGTTCCTGCACGTCGGACGCACCGCGGTCGTGCACGGCGGTGGCGTCGACGACGATGCCGCGGACGCCGGCCTCGCGGGCCAGTTCGGCCACGCGGACGATCGCGCCGAGGTCGCTGCCGCCGGCACCGAGGTTCGTGAGCCGGTGCGGGGCGACGCCCTGGTCACGGCACACGGCCAGGAAGGCCTCCGCCGCGGCGATCGGATCCTCGGGAGCGTCGAGCACGACGGGGGCGAGGTCGAGGAAGACCGGTTCGAGCAGCGCGGCCAGCCGATCGGCGGCGATGCCGCGCTCACCCACGGTGAGCCACAGCGAGTTGGCACCGTTCTCCAACTCGGCAGTGAGGTCGTCGACGGACACGTCCGGGTCGGTGAACCATCCGCGGATGTCCCAACCGACCAGGTCGACGTCGGCCGTTCCCGAGCCGCGCGTGTAAGGCGCCTCACCGGGCAACCCGATCTCGGGGAGGTCGGCCAGCAGGTCGCGCGTGCCCAACGGCGAGATCGTCAGGTCGTCGAGCGTGGTCGTGCCGAGCACCGACCAGACGTCGGAGTCGGGGGCGTCCTCAGCGAGCCGGCGCGACCTGCGCAGGACCGCCGCCGTCGCCTTCTCCCACTCGGCCTGATCGTGCTCGATGCCCTCTGCGAGCGGCACCACGGGCTGGTCTCCTGCCATGGCTGGCATGGTAGCCGCACCGGATCTGGGAGAATCGCCCGCATGTCCTCCAAGCAGATGCTCCTGCTCGCCGCCGTGTGTGCGCTGACGTTCTTCGGTGCCATGATGCTGGGCCGCGCCGTCGGCTGAGCCACAATGGAGCGGTGCAGATCCCCACCGAACTCCTGCCCGCCGACGGCCGCTTCGCATCCGGCCCGTCGAAGGTCGATCCGGCCGCGCTCGCCGCGCTCGCGGAGACCGGAACGACGCTGATGGGCACCTCGCACCGCTCGGCCCCGGTCCGGAACCTGGTCGGCCACGTCACCGAGGGCCTGCACTCCTTCTTCTCGATGCCCGACGGCTATGAGGTCGTCTACGGCGTCGGCGGCTCGCACGCGTTCTTCGACGCGGCGACGTTCGGTCTGGTCGATGAGCGCGCCCAGCACCTCGTGCACGGCGAGTTCACCCGCAAGTTCGCCACCGCCACGACGCGCGCGCCGTTCCTGCAGGACCCCGAGATCGTCGAGTCCGCCCCGCACACGCATCCGGTCGCGCACGCCACGCCGGGAGTCGACACGTACGCCTCGGCCCACAACGAGACCTCGACGGGTGTCATGGTCCCCGTCAGCCGTCCCGCCGGCATCGATCCGGGCGCGATCGTGCTCACCGACGCCACCAGCGGGGCGGCGGGCCTGCCCGTCGACCTGGCCGAGACCGACGTCTACTACTTCGCCCCGCAGAAGGGCTTCGCCTCCGACGGCGGGCTGTGGATCGCGCTGATGTCACCTGCCGCGATCGAACGGGCCGAGCGGATCGCGGCGAGCGGACGCTACGTCCCGAGCTTCCTCGACCTGCCCACCGCGATCGCGAACTCCCGCAAGGACCAGACGTACAACACGCCCGCCATCGCGACGCTGTTCCTCATGGCGCACCAGTTGGACTGGCTCAACGCCGGCGGCGGACTCGACTTCGCGGTGTCGCGCACGACCGATTCCTCCTCACGGCTCTACGCGTGGGCACAGGCCAGCGACTACGCGACGTGCTTCGTCACCGAGCCGGCCGACCGCTCACTCGTGGTCGGCACGATCGACCTCGAGGGCGTGGCGGCCGCTGATGTCGAGGACGCCCTGCGCGAGAACGGCATCGTCGACCTCAACGGCTACCGCGGTCTGCGCCGCAACCAGTTGCGCATCGCGATGTATCCGTCGATCGACCCGGACGACATCACCGCCCTGACCCGCTGCATCGACCACGTCGTGGCCCGCCTGCGCTGAGCGGCCACGGTGATCTCGATACGGGCCGCACTCGCAGAGCTCGTCGGCCCTACTCGATCACCAAGACCCGCCACCGGTGATCGAGTAGGCGGGGCGAGCCCCGGCCACCCACCCGGTGATCGAGTAGGCGGGGCGAGCCCCGGCCACCCACCCGGTGATCGAGTAGGCGGGGCGAGCTCTGCGAGCACCCGACGTATCGAGATCACCGAGGTGATGACCTATTCGGAGACCACGACCCCGGCGCGGTGCAACTCGCGGTGCTCCTCGTAGATCCCCGCGTTACGGTGCAGCCCGGCGACCTCGTCGTCGGACAGTTCACGGCGCACCTTCCCGGGCACACCGGCGACGAGCGAGCGCGGGGGGATGACCGCGCCCTGCGAGACCAGGGCGCCGGCGGCGATGAGCGACTCCGCACCGATCACCGCACCATTGAGGACGATGGCGCCCATCCCGACGAGCACATGATCCCCGACGGTCGCCCCATGGATGATCGCACCATGGCCGACCGAGACCCCCTCACCGAGGGTCACGGGCTTGCCCTGGTCGACGTGGAACGCGCAGTTGTCCTGCACGTTGCTGCGAGGGCCGATCGTGATCGGCTCGTTGTCGGCCCGCAGGACTGCGCCGTACCAGACGCTCGCGCCCTCGGCGATGACAACCGAACCCACGAGGGTCGCATTCGGTGCCACGAAGGCCGTCTCGTCGACCTGCGGTGACCTGTCTCCCAGCGCGATCTGCATGGCGTCACCGTACCGCCGCCGATCAGCGCCGACGGCGCAGCACGGGCACCAGCACCGCGGCGAGCCCCGCGACGCCGGCTCCGGCGATCGCCATGCCCCACCAGGCCGGACCGTCCTCGGTCCCGGCGGGCGCGACCGTGGCGGCGGCGGTGAGCTCGCTGGCCGGCGACGTGGCGATCGTGTCCAGCGTGGCCGGAGCGTCGCCCTGCGGGGCGAGCGTCAGCCGGTACAGCGGCGAGTCGGCGCCCTCACTGCCCACCAGCACCGTGTCGTCGGCGACGAACGCGACCGTCTCGGCCTGGTCGAGGGTCGGCAGCGCCTGGGAGCCGCCGGTGGCCCAGGACGTCGGGTCGACCGTCCACAGCGCGCCGTAGGTCAGGAGCACCGCCCGGGAACCGTCGGGCGAGAACGCACCGTCCGTGACGAGACCGGGCATCGCGTCGGCGACCTGGCGGACGGTGGTCGTGCGGTCGGCGTCCAGTTCGGGCACGGCGTAGACCACCCCGCCCGACAAGGCTTTGGTCACCAGGAAGAGATCGCCGCTCGTGGGGTCGGCCAGCAGCGCCTCGGCATCGGCCGGGCCGCCCGGCAGTGCGATCGGGTAGCGGGAGGGCTTCACGGTGGCCGATGCCCGGCCGGGCTCGTCGAAGGCATAGAGGGCGATGTCGTCGCGGCTGCCCGCGTTGTCGCCGGTGTCCGCGACCCAGACCGTGCCGTCGACGACGGCGAGCGCCTCGGTGTCGCGGGGCGACGCGTCGAGTCGCGTCACGCCGACGGTCTCGCCCGACCGCAGGTCGACCGCGAAGACCAGCGGCGCGTTGCCCGAGTCGTTGATCGTGTAAGCGAGGTCGTCGTGTGTCGCGCTGACCGCCAGCCCGCTCGATTCGGTGATCCGGGGGTCGGACAGCCTGACCTGCGGGTCGTTCGTGGCGGCGTCGGACCGTCCCGCGATCGCGGCGACCACCACCACGACGATCAGGGCCACGAGCAGTCCGGGGATCAGCAGCCTGCGGTGCCGCGGGTTCACGGGGCCTCCTCGGCGCGAGCGGCGGGGGTTATCGTGGAGTCATGGCCCGGTCGAAGCGTTCGCGCATTCCCGATCTCGGACGCCCCGAGATCACCGAGTTGGAGATCGGCAAGAAGACGCACAAGGTGGCCGCGGTCGAACCGATGGACGTCGACGGTGTTCGCACCATGACCGTCGGCACGGCGCTGTGGGCGATCGCCACGCTGGCGCTGCTTCCGTTCTGGGGCACGCTGCAGGACAGTGGCCGCACGTGGTGGCTGTGGGCCGCGATCGCCGGTCTGGGACTGGGCCTGATGGGCATCGAGTTCTGCAAGCGGCGCCGTGATGCGCTGCTGCATGCGGCCGAGGCCGCGGCGGAGGCCTCCGCACAGGTCGGGCGGCGACGCCGGGCCTGAGCTCCCCGGAGCAGGCCCCGAGCCCTGGGACGACGACACCGCGGGGCTCAGAACTCGTCGAGCTCGTCGTGTGTCGAGTCCACCACGGGGTCGGGCAGGGCCGACGCCGATCCGGACCGCTTCGGTCGCGAACCCGAATGGGCTCCACATCCGTGGGTCAGGGCGACGACGCGTCCGTCGGAGTTCGCCATCTTGTTGGCGCACACGCCGAACCGGTCGGCCAGATCGCCGGCCAGCGAGACCACGAAGCCGCAGGTGCCGCACGTGCCGGGCGCCTGCTTCGCGATGGGGGTGTCCGGGCCGGAGTCACCGTCGTACCAGCGGTCGGCAGCGTCCTCGCGACCCTCGAAGGACAGGACCCATTCGCGGCCCAGTCCGATCTCGCGCGCGAAGTGGCGGTCGACGACGCCGGTGTCGTCACCGTCGCCGGCCGACCACGCCGGAACCAGCCGGATGTCGTCCTCGTCGGGCGGCAGGACGTCGCCGGGACCGAGGTCGCCGGGACGGATGCGTTCGCGGTACGGGGTCCATGCCGGGGCCACGATGGCCTCGTCGCCGGGCAGCAGGACGATGTCGTTGATCGACACCTGATCGTCCAGGACGGACGCGTTGACCGCCCAGTACCAGCCGACGTACCCGGGCAGCAGGCACGCGAACCGCTCGGTGACCAGGCCGGGACCGTCGTCCCCGGTTCCCAGGTGGTCGCCGATGGTGCCGTCGTCGGCCGCCTGGACCAGAGCGGCGCGCGCGGACTCGAGAGTCGACGTGGTCATGCACCGATTCTCCCCCACCGCCCCAGCGAGGACCACCTCGGGTGAACCGTCAGACGAGGACGGCCGCGAGAAGGACCAGCACGGGCAGTGAGGCGACGGTCGTGATGGCGACGCAGTCGCGCGCGAGGACCTGGGCGTGGCCGAAGCGCGTCGCGTAGACGAAGACGTTCTGGGCGGTGGGCAGGGCGGCCATCAGGGTGACGCCGGCGACCTCGTGCGCCGACAGCGCAAACCCGTACCGGGCGACCAGACAGGCGACCAGCGGCTGCCACAGCAACTTCAGGCAGGAGACGAGGACGACATCGCTGACGTTGCCGTCGCCGACGCGTGGCCCGTACCGCAGCGCGACCCCGTAGGCGATCAACGCGCACGGGATCGCCATCGAGCCGAGCAGTGAGATCGGCTCGTCGATCACCCGCGGCAGGTCGACCCGCGAGAGCGACAGCGCCACGCCGAGGATCGCCCCGACGGACACCGGATTGCGCAGACCCGCACTGACGAAGGCCAGCGGTGTCGCCCGGCGGCCCGCCTCCATCCCCAGGAACGTGAGCGCCAGCGGCGCGTAGACGACGAGCTGCAACACCATCGTGGGCAGCGCGAACGCGGCATCGCCCAGGACGTACCCGGCGATCGGCAGCCCGAGGTAGCCGGCGTTCGCGTAGGACGCGGTCATCCCGCCGACGATGGCGTGCTGGCGCGACCGACCACGCCATCGCGCCCAGGGCAGGTAAATGACGAGCGTCGCGAGCACCCCGGCCACCGCGATCAGGAACCACGGCCCGAAGACCGTGCCGAGGGCGGTGGTGCCGAGTACGTCGATCAGCAGCGCCGGCGTGGCGACGAAGTACACCAGACGCGACAGCACGGCCTGACTGTCGGCGTCGAGCACGCCGGTGACGGCCAGCACGTAGCCGACCGCGATGAGCACGCCGATGACAACGAAGCCCTCGAGCGCCCCCGTCATCGGGTCCGGCGAGCCATCGGGTCAGGAGTCGAGGTCGGAGGCCAGCCGCCGCAGCAACTGGGCGACCTGTCGTGCGCGCTTCGTCTCGGGGTGCCGCCCGTGGCGGTATCCCTCACCGAGGCCGTCGAGCAGGTTCACGAGGTCCTCGACGATGACGACCATCTCCTCGGGCGGAGTACGACGGGCGTGCGCCTGCGCCTGCGCGACCGAGGGCGTCGCGTCGAGGATGCGCACCTGGAGGGCCTGATCACCACGGCGTCCGGCGGCGATGCCGAACTCGACCCGCGTTCCCGCCTTGAGGGTGGTGACGCCCTGGGGCAGCGCATCCGAGCGCACGTAGACGTCCTCTCCCTCCTCGCGGCTGAGGAAACCGAACCCCTTCTCGGAGTCGTACCACTTCACCTTGCCGGTGGGCATGCCCGTTCCTTTGCGTTCGTTCGAGTGCAACACGACCAGTCTAGTGGGCCGGTGCAGGTGGTCACTCCTCGTCGAAGTCGACCGAGATGGTCTGGAATCCCTTGTGCCGTTGCATGCGGGCGTACTGGGCGTAGGCGCGCCGGTCGCCGGCCGTCAGCACGACGTTGTCGGTGAACGGGGTGAGCAGGGCGCGCGGATACAGGTGGCGACGGCGCACGACGTTGATCTGCAACCCGATGACGATGATCGAGGTGAGCAGGAACAGGAACGCGACCAGGCCCAGGACCAACGCGAAGGTCTGGTTCATCGACGAGGCCTTCACGATGACGCGGGACACGTAGGTGTCGCCCACGAACTGCAGGACCTGCCAGCTCAGGGCGCAGAACAACGTCCCGGGCAGCACGGACCGCCACGTCGCCCGACCGAGGCTGATCAACTTGAACACGATGATGAAGATCCCCCACGTGACCAGCAGGCCGAGTACGCGCGTCGCGGTGCTGAGGTCGGGCAGGTGGTCGATGCCGATCAACTCGGGGTTGTCGACGACCGACTGCACGATCGCGACGATGAGGATGCCCAGCCCGCCGATCCCCAGGACCACGAGGCTGCGCAGCCGCATCAGGATCGGGTTCGGGCGGCTGTTGCGCGGCACGCCCCAGGCGACGTTCGCGGCGTTCTGGGTCGACTGGCCGACGCCCAGCGAACCGTAGAGCGCGGCGAGGGAACCGAACACGATCGCGGAGGTGCTGCCCGTGATCTCGCCCGGACGACCCAGTTGGTCGCCGATGATCGGGAACTGCGCCAGCGCGGTGTCCAGCAGGCGCTCCTGCAGTTCGAGGTCGTCCTGCAGCACGAAGCCCAGGATCGAACTGGCGATCAGCAGCAGCGGGAAGATCGCGATGAACGAGTAGTACGTCATGATCGCCGCGAGGTACGGCCCCTGGTCGTCGAAGAACTTGTAGATGACGGCGATCGGGAAGCCGACGACCGGGTGACGCCGCTGGAAGCGGTCCACCCCGGCGACGATGCTCATGGCAGGTATTGTCTCGCAGCCGCCACGACTCGCTCGTACACCGCGCGGTCGAGGATCGCGCCCTCGCGACGAATGTCACCCTCGCGAATGTCGATGAACCGATTGAGCCGGACCTCGCTGGGCCGACCGCGCGGGTCCCAGTCGCCGGAGCCGATGTCCTCCCAGAACCGGCCCGCGCGAGCCTCCTGCTGCTCGTCGCGGTCGTGGTCCTTGGAGGTCAGTTGCAGCGCCACCAGTGTCGTGGGGTCACGCCGGGCGATCAGCAGGACCGGTCGGTCCTTGCCCCGGGTCGGATCGTCCTCGTAGGGCACCCAGGTCCAGACGATCTCGCCCGGATCGGGCCGGCCGTCGTGATCGGCGGCCCACGTCGTGTCCAGCCCACCGCCGGACGGCGTCGCAGGCGCCGAGACGGCCCGCCCGAGGTGGGCGAGCCGTCTCAGGACCGCGGAAAGATTCCCCCGCACGACGCGGCGTCAGGCCGTGGTCTCGAAGGTCGGCAGCTGGCGCTTCATGACCTTGCCGGTGGGGTTGCGCGGCAGTTCGTCGATGAACATGACGCCACGCGGGACCGCGAAGCGAGCGACGTTGTCCTTGGCGAAGTCGATGAGGTCGCCCTCGGACACGCCGTTGCCCTCGGTGAGCACGACGTACGCCGCGAGCCGCTGGCCCCAGTCGGGGTCGGCGACACCGGTGACCACGACGTCGGCCACGGCCGGGTGCTCGATGAGGCAGTCCTCCAGCTCGCGCGGGAACACGTTCTCACCTCCGGAGATGATCATGTCGTCGTCGCGTCCGGCGACGAACAACCGACCGTCCTCGTCGAAGTAGCCGAGGTCGCCCGAGTCCATCAGACCGGAGTGGAACGCCTTGTTGCGGCCGTCGGTGTAGCCGCCGAAGGGCATGTCGTTCGCGACGTGGATGACGCCGATGTCGCCCGGCGGGACCTCGTTGCCATCGTGGTCGAGGACCTTGACGTCGGTGCGCCACGGGATGCGGCCGGCCGTACCGGGCGCGCTGCGCAGGTCGGACGGGCTGGCGATCGTGATCCAGCCGGTCTCGGTCGCACCGTAGAAGTTGTAGATCGAGTCGGTGTACATGTCCATGAAGTGCAGCGCGAGGTCACCGGCCAGGGCCGAGCCGCTCGACGCGGTGATCTCGAGCGAGGACACGTCGCAGTTCTTGACGACGTCGGGGTCGGCCTTGACCATGCGCTGCAGCATGAGCGGCACCACGACCAGAACCTTGACCTTGTAGCGGTCGATGTCCTTCAGCGTCTGCTCGGGGCTGAACTTGCGGCGCAGCACGACCGTCGGGCAGGTCGACAGGCCGAAGCCCAGGTTGATCAGGCCCCACGAGTGGAACAGCGGTGCGGCGATGGCGACCACGGAGTTGCTGGTGTACGGAATCGAGCCGAAGTACGCCAGGACGGGCTTGAGGTCGTCCGGCTCCTTGCGCTTGGCGCCCTTGGGCAGGCCCGTCGTACCGGAGGTGAAGATGATGATCTCGCCGTGCTTGGCCGGGACCGGCTGGTCGCCGGACGGCTTGCCGACGACCGCGGACTCGATCGAGGGCAGGTCCTCGGGCGCGTCGGCGTCGGTCCAGGCCAGGCACAGGCGGCTGCGGCGGACGTCCTCGACGAGCGGCAGGAACTCCTGGTCGAGCACGAGCAGCTCGGCGCCCTCGCGCTCGGCCAGGTCGGTCAGTTGCGCGCGGCTGGCCATCGTGTTGAGCAGCAGCACGCGTCCGCCGATCTGCATGATCGCGATGAGCGCGACCACGAGGTAGCGGTGGTTGCGGGCAAGCACCGCGACGGAGTCACCGGGCTTGAGGCCGCGCTCGCGCAGCACCTCGGTGAACTGGTTGATCTGCGTCACGAGGTCCTCGTAGGAGATCTCGCCCGCGTCGTCGATGATGGCGATCTGCTTGGGGTACCGCTTGGCCGCGGCGTTGACACCGGACGGCAGGCCCGGACCCCACTTCTTCAGCTGGCGTGCCGCACCGATCAACTTGTTCGGGGGGAGCGCCTTGATGACGCCGATCCGCCGCAGAACCTTCAGCTTGTAACCCAAGTCACCCATGGCCCGAGAGCGTAACAGTTGCTCACCGGAGAATCAGGGGTTCTCCCCACCAGACAACACCGGCACCATGCGTAACACCTCGTCCTCCGTGAAGATGCGCGAGCGGATGAGGAATCGGTGGCCCGTGGGGCCCTCGATCGAGAACCCGGCGCCCCGGCCGGGCACCACGTCGATCGTGATGTGGGTGTGCGACCAGTAGGCGAACTGCTCAGCCGAGATCCACACGGGGATCGGCTCGGGAGTGCCGGCGTCCAGCTGCCCCAGCAGCACGTCCGCCGAGCCCGTGATGAACGTCCCCTCGGTGTAACACATGGGCGCGGAGCCGTCGCAGCATCCACCGGACTGATGGAACATCAGCGGCTTGTCGTGATCAGCCCGGAGGCGGCGGAGCAAGTCCGCCGCCGCCGGGGTCACGGCCACCCGGGCAGTCGGGAGGGAGGGGGAACCGACTGCCTCGGGTGACGTCTCGGATTCCATGGGGATCAGAAGAATCCGAGGGCGTTGGGCGAGTAGCTCACCAGCAGGTTCTTGGTCTGCTGGTA
>CAYXFT010000082.1:2241-11237 GCA_964464335.1 uncultured Aeromicrobium sp. | reverse complement strand
CGCAGCAACCCGAACTCCGCAACCACCACCACCCTCATCGGTGGATCCGGGCTTAACCGGGGAAACTGTCGGGTCCCCTGAAGCGGGAAAAGCAGCAGGCCCCGGGCGAGAAGCCCGGGGCCTGCTGGTGGGTACACCCCCTCGGACTCGAACCGAGAACCCATTGATTAAGAGTCAATTGCTCTGCCAATTGAGCTAGGGGTGCCCGCGCCGTGGCGCGTGACAACATTAGCGCACACCTGCCCGTGACCTGAAATCGAGTGTCACGATGGCGTCATGACGGCCTTGCGGAGTTGGACTCACGGCACCTTCACCGACGTGGGCATCACGCACGACACCTACCGCAAGGGCGAGGGCCCCGGGGTCGTCGTGATCCACGAGATCCCCGGCATGACGCCCGAAGTGATCGCGTTCGGCGAGGAGGTCGTCGCTCGCGGTTTCACGGTCGTGATGCCCGACCTGTTCGGCGAGCCGGAGCGACCGATGACGACCGGGTACACCGCCTCGTCCGCGTTCCGCGCCTGCGTCAGCAAGGAGTTCACCGCGTTCGCGATGCGCCGTACGTCGCCCGTGACGCGGTGGCTCCGCGCGCTGGCCTCCGACCTGCACGGCGAGCTCGGTGGCCCTGGCGTCGGGGCGATCGGTATGTGCTTCACCGGCGGTTTCGCGCTCGCAATGATGGTCGACCCGTCAGTCGTCGCGCCGGTCCTGGCCCAACCGTCACTGCCGTTCGCGATCACTCCCGGGCGATCACGCGACCTCGGCCTCGACCCCGCCGACCTGGCCGTGGTCAAGCGTCGCGCTGCGTCCGGCTGTCCCGTGCTCGGGCTGCGCTACCTCGACGATCCGGCGGTCGGCAAGCGGTTCGAGACGTTGCACCGCGAGCTCGGCGAGAACTTCACCGCCGTCGAGTTCCCCGGCCGCCAGCACAGCACCCTGACCGCCCACCGGCAGGAGGAGGGGGTCCGCACGGTGCTCGACTTCCTCGACGACCGGCTACGCGACGCCGAGTGATTCAAGCAGCGCCGAGGCGGCGTTGTGTCCGCCGATCCCGCTGACCGCTCCGCCACGACGCGCCCCGCTGCCGCACAGCAGGATCCGTGGGTGGCTCGTCGCGACGCCCCAACGTGCGGCGGGCGTGCGCGGGTGCTCGCCCTCCTCCAGCCACGGCCAGGCGAGGTCGCCGTGGAAGATGTGTCCGCCCGGCATCCACAACTCGTGCTCGATCTCGGTGGGCGTCTTGGCCTCGAGTCCCATCAGCAGCGGCTCGATCGGCTCGGCGAGGTGCTCGTCGAGGGCGGCCAGCACGCGCGCCACGGCGGTCTCCTTGGCGCCGGGAGCGGCCAGCACGTCGGGCGGGGTGTGCAGGCCGAAGTAGGTCAGCGTGTGGGCCGGGGTGTCGCGCAGGGCGGGTCCGAGGATCGAGCGGTCGGTCAGGGTGTGGCAGTAGAACTCGCCCGTCGCCGGCGGCAGGCTGCCGTCGGCCGCCGCCGCCCACGCGTCCTGCAGTTCCTCGTACGACTCGTCCAAGTGGAAGGTGCCGGCGAACGCCGTGCGCGGATCCGTGCCGCACTGCAGTCGCGGCAGCCGTTCCAGCAGCAGGTTGATCTTGAGCTGCGCCCCCGCCGGCTTGGTCGCGGGGGAGTGGCCCAGCAGCCGCTCCATGACGTACGGCGCCGCGCCGAACAGCACGTGGTCGGCCTTCTCGACGAACCCGTCGCCGCACACCGTGACGTCGACGTCACTGACGTCGATCCCGTCGACGCCGGAGTTCACCCGGATCTGCGCGCCGGCCTCCGTGGCGACCCGGGCGAGCTCGTCAGTGACGGCGCCCATCCCGCCCACGGGCACGCGCCACTCGCCCGTGCCGTTGCCGACGAGGTGGTACAGGAAGCACCGGTTCTGCACGAGCGACGCGTCGTCGAGCGAGGCGAACGTGCCGATCAGGGCGTCCGTGGCGACGATCCCGCGTACGAGGTCGTCGGCGAACCGACGCCGCAGGGCCGTCCCGAGCGGCTGGTCGACCAGATCGGTCCAGATCGCCATCTGCACGCGGTCGCGCAGGTCACCGATGTGCGGGAGGGGTTCGAGGAACGTCGGCGCGACGGCCGCGGCGACCGTCGACACCTCGGCGTAGAACCGCTGCCAGGCCTCGAACTCGGAGTCGTCACCGGTCAGGTCGCGAAACGCCGCGCGGGTCTTGTCGCCCTCGTCCGTCTCGACCAGCAGGCCGCCAGCCCGCCCGTCCCGTTGCCACGGGGTGAATGAAGCCGTCCGGCGTGAGCGCAGCTCCAGGTCGAGCCCGAGCTCGTCGATGAGGAGCTGCGGGAACAGGCTGACGAGATAGGAGTACCGCGACAGGTGGGCGTCGTACTCGTCGAACGTCGCCGTGCTGATCGCCGCCCCGCCGACATGGTCCAGTCGTTCCAGCACGTGGACGTCCAGCCCCGCCCGCGCGAGCAAGGTCGCGGCGACGAGTCCGTTGTGTCCTGCCCCCACGATGACGACGCGTTCGGCCATGGTCCGAGCGTAAGCCGGAATCGGGTCATTGCGTCATACGAGTTGTGACCCCTGGCCCACGCTCCGTATGACGCAACGGAGGCGCTGTGGACGGGATCTCGGCCTTGCAGGCCGCCGGACTCACCGGCGTCGACGCGCACACGGTCCGGGCGTCCGTTCCGCGCGGGGCGAGGACGCCCAAGATCGCCGGCGTGACCGTACGGCAGACCCGGCGACTGCGCCGGAGCGACCTCGCCGGTCCGGGCCTGCCCCGGGTGCGCCCGGAGATCGCCGCAGTCCGGGCGGCGCTCTGGGCCAGGTCGGACAAGCAGGCCGCGTTCTTCCTCACCGCTGCCGTCCAGCAGCGCCTGTGCCGACCCGAGGACCTCGCCCGCGCCGTGCTGGACGTCCGGCGGCATCGTCGGCGCAGGTTGCTCGTCGAGGTGGCCGGTGAGTTGCTCGACGGGGTGCGCGCCCTCGGCGAGCCCGACTTCGCGCGGCTCTGTCGTGAGCAAGGACTGCCCACGCCGGCGCGTCAGGCGCTACGCCGAACCGCTCGCGGGCGCGCCTACCTCGACGTCGAGTGGCCCGAGTACGACCTCGTGGTCGAGATCGACGGCGTCCATCACCGCGATGCACCCGTGGCCGTCGACGACGCACTCCGTCAGAACGAGGTCACGCTGCAGCGGTCGGTGGTGCTGCGGATCCCGAACCTCGCCTTGCGAGTGGGACCCGACGAGTTCATGGCCCAGGTGCGTCGCGCACTCGTCGCCGGCGGTTGGCGCGACGCTGCGTAGCGTCATACGGTGCGTGGCCTCCGACCCACGCACCGTATGACGCAACGTGACGCCGTCCCGCGGCTAGGGTGACGCGCATGAGCGAGCAGTTCGTCGGGGCGATCGACCAGGGAACGACCAGCACGCGGTTCATGGTGTTCGACCACGACGGGAACGAGCGCGGTCGGCACCAGGTCGAGCACGAACAGATCCTGCCCCGGGCGGGGTGGGTCGAACACGACGCCACGGAGATCTGGCGCAACACCCAGGACGTCGTCGAGAAGGGACTCGAGGCCGCCGGGATCACCGCAGGCGACCTCGCGGCCGTCGGTATCACGAACCAGCGCGAGACCACCGTGGTGTGGGACCGCCGCACGGGCACGCCGTACGCGAACGCGATCGTGTGGCAGGACACCCGGACCGCCGACCTGGCCTCGCGACTCGACGAGGACGGCAGCGGTGCGGTCATCCACGCGAAGGCCGGACTGCCGCCCGCCTCCTACTTCGCCGGTGGCAAACTGCACTGGATCCTCGAGAACGTCGACGGGGTGCGCGCCGACGCCGAGGCCGGCCACGCGATCTTCGGCACGATCGACACGTGGCTGATCTGGAACCTCACCGGCGGACCGGACGGGGGCGTGCACGTCACCGACGTGACGAACGCCAGCCGCACGATGCTGATGCACCTGGAGCACCTCGACTGGGACGACGAGTTGCTCGAGATCTTCGGCGTCCCGCGCCGGATGCTGCCCGAGATCACGTCATCCTCCGTCGAGTTCGGCCGCACTCCGACCGACGGTCCGTTCGGCGGCGAGGTCGTCCTCGCGGGAAACCTCGGCGACCAGCATGCGGCGCTCGTCGGCCAGGCCTGCTTCGAGCCCGGCATGCTCAAGAACACCTACGGCACGGGCAACTTCCTGGTCCTCAACACCGGCACCGAGATCGTCCGGTCCGAGCGTGGTCTGCTGACGACGGTGGCCTACCGCTTCGGCGACGAGCCGGCCGTCTATGCCTTGGAGGGTTCGATCGCGGTCACCGGCTCGGCGATCCAGTGGCTGCGCGACCAGTTGCAAGTCTTCGACAACGCGGCCGACTCCGAGTCGCTGGCCGCCACCGTCGACGACAACGGCGGCGTCTACTTCGTCCCGGCGTTCAGTGGGCTCTTCGCGCCGTACTGGCGGTCGGACGCGAGGGGTGTGATCGTCGGGCTCTCGCGCTTCAACACCGTCGCGCACGTGGCCCGGGCCGCCCTCGAGGCGATCTGTTACCAGTCCAAGGACGTCGTCGACGTCATGGTCGCCGACGCCGGACTCGAACTGGAGGTCCTGCGCGTCGACGGCGGCATCACGGCGAACGACCTGTGCATGCAGATCCAGGCCGACATCCTCGACATCGAGGTGAGCCGCCCGGTGGTCCCCGAGACGACCTGCCTGGGCGCGGCCTACGCCGCTGGACTGGCGGTGGGCTTCTGGGCCAGCACGGACGAGCTCGTGGCGAACTGGGCGGAGTCGAAACGCTGGACGCCGAACTGGGACGACGCGCAACGCGAGTCCGGGTACCACGACTGGAAGAAGGCCGTCGAGCGCACGCTGGGGTGGGTCGATTGAGCGCGGGCACCGCGGGTCGGCTGTCGGCCGCACTGCAGGCGGAGCGGTCCGTCATCCGCGGCTTCGCCAAACTGCCCGAGTCCGTCGTGGCGCGCCTGGGCAGGCGGGCACCGGTCAACGAGGCCGGCGAGCAGTTGGCGCCGGAGGTCGCGGTCGCGCTCTCGGTGTTGAACCGCATCCCCGGCGGAGACTTCACGGACCACCCGTTGGAGAAGGCGCGCCGCATGATCGAGGACGAGGCGCTCGTGTTCGCGGACACCTTCGAGCCGTTCGCAGTCGAGGAGGACCTCCTCATCGAGGGTCCCGGCGGGCCGATCCCCGCGACCCGGTACCGCGCCACGACCGAGTCGGCGGGCCTCGTCCTGTACTTCCACGGCGGCGGCTGGGTGCTCGGCAGCCGCATCAGCACCGACTCGGCCGTCCGGTTCCTCGCCCGTGAGGCCGGGGTCGACGTGCTGTCCGTCGACTACCGGCTGGCGCCCGAGCACCCCTTCCCGGCCGCGATCGACGATGCCGTGGCGGCGTGGGACTTCGCCGTCGAGCATGCCGCGGGCTGGGGCCTGGACCCGACGCGGATCGTCGTCGCCGGCGACAGCGCGGGCGGGAACATCAGCGCGGTCCTCGCCCATGAGCTGCGCGGCCGGGAGGTCACCCCGGCGCTGCAGGTGCTGCTCTTCCCCGTGACCGACCTCTCGACGAAGCACGCCTCGTACGCCGAGTTCGCGGAGGGCTATTTCCTGACCGAGAAGCACATGGACTGGTACCGCGAGCGCTATCTCGCGGACGCGTCCGACGCCCTCGACCCGCGCGCCTCGCCGCTGCTCGCCGAGGACCTCGCGGGACTGCCGCCGGCGTATGTGGCCGTCGCCGGATTCGACCCGCTGCGCGACGAGGGCATCGCCTACGCGCGACGGCTCGAGGAGGCCGGTGTGGCCACGACCCTCGCGCGCGAGGGCTCGCTCATCCACGCCTTCATCAACATCACCGCCGTGAGTCGTCCGGCCCGGGAGGCCACCGCCAGGATCGCGAGGGCGATCCGCGAGGCCGTGCAATGACTGGTTGACTGAACCCATGCGTACGGTTGCCCTGTCCCCGCAGTACCGCCAGCGGGCCCTCGAGGCCCTGGAGTCCGAGCAACTCGACATCCTCGTGATCGGTGGCGGCGTCGTCGGCGGGGGATCGGCGCTCGACGCCGCGACCCGTGGCCTGTCGGTCGGCCTGGTCGAGGCCCGCGACTTCGCCTCGGGCACCTCCAGCCGGTCGAGCAAGCTGATCCACGGCGGCCTGCGCTACCTGGAGATGCTGGACTTCCGGCTCGTCGCCGAGGCCTTGGCCGAACGCAGCCTGCTGATCGAGAAGCTCGCCCCGCACCTGGTCAAGCCGGTGCCCTTCCTCTACCCACTGACCCACCGGGGCTGGGAGCGCGTCTACGCCGGCACCGGGGTGGCGCTGTACGACTCGCTCGCGGCCATGTCGGGCCGCTCCCGCGGAGTTCCGCGGCACCGGCACCTGACCCGCACGGGGGCCCGCCGGCTCATGCCGGCGCTACGCAAGGACGCCCTGATCGGCGCTCTGCACTACTACGACGGCGAGGTCGACGACGCGCGTCACACGATGATGCTGTCGCGCACGGCGGCCGCCTACGGAGCCCACGTCGCGAGCCGCACCCGCGTTGTCGACCTGTTGCGCGAGGGCGACCGGGTCGTCGGTGCGCGGGTCAAGGACCTCGAGACCGGTGCCGAGTTCGACGTGCGGGCCCGGCAGGTCGTCAACGCGACGGGCGTGTGGACCGACGAGACGCAGGCGTTCGCCGACGAACGCGGGCAGTTCCACGTCCGGGCCAGCAAGGGCGTCCATCTGGTGGTGCCGCGGGACCGCATCCGAGGTGAGTCGGGCCTGATCCTGCGCACGGAGAAGTCGGTCCTGTTCGTGATCCCGTGGGGCCGGCACTGGATCATCGGCACGACGGACACGGACTGGTCGCTCAGCCAGGACCATCCGGCGGCCAGTGCCAAGGACATCGCCTACCTGCTCGAGCACGTCAACTCGGTGCTCATCGAGCCGTTGACGCCCGACGACGTCGAGGGCGTCTACGCCGGACTGCGGCCGTTGCTCGCCGGAGAGGACGAGGCGACCAGCAAGCTCTCGCGCGAGCATGCCGTCTCGACCGGCGTGAAGGGGCTCGTCGTGATCGCCGGGGGCAAGTACACGACGTACCGCGTGATGGCGAAGGACGCGATCGATGCCGCGGTGCACCAGATGGGCACGTTGCTCGACCGGCGTGTCCCGCCGTGCTGCACCGAGGACGTGCCGATCGTCGGAGCGGAGGGGTACGAGGCGCTGTGGAACCAGCGGCACGTGCTGGCCGACCGGCACGGCCTCGGCATCGGCCGGATGGAGCACCTGCTGAACCGATTCGGATCGCTCGCGCTGGAAGTGCTCGACCTCATCGCCGAGCGACCGGACCTCGCGCAGCCCTTGCCCGGCACCGACGACTATCTGAGGGCCGAGGTCGTCTACGGCGTGACCCATGAGGGCGCGAGGCATCTCGACGACGTGCTCGCCCGGCGCACCCGGATCTCGATCGAGACCTTCCACCGGGGCACCGAGTGCGCCGAGGACGCGGCTTCGCTGATGGCGGACGCTCTCGGGTGGTCCGAGGACCAGCGCGCTCGCGAGGTCGACCACTACCTCAAGCGCGTCGAGGCCGAGCGTGAGAGCCAGACGATGCCCGACGACGAGACGGCCGACGCCGCTCGGATGGGCGCTCCCGACGTCGTGCCGGTGGCGCACCAGGCGGCGGAGGTCGAGTGAGCGTCGTGATCGTCGCCGCGACGGCGGCCGAGGCGGCGCACGTGCCCGCCGGGTTGACCGTCGTGCTCACCGGGATCGGCAAGGTCGAGGCCGCGGTGGCGACGTCGCGCGCGATCGCCGAGCACCGGCCCGACCTCGTCGTGAACGTGGGTACCGCCGGCGCCTTGCGTGCGGGAGTCTCGGGGGTGTTCGCGCCGTCGACGGTGCTGAACCACGACTTGTCGGCCGCCGCGATCCGAGCGTTGGGCCACGACGCGGTCGATGAACTGGGCCTCGCCGACGGCGACGGAACGGTGTTGGCGACGGGCGACCTGTTCGTCACCGACCCTGCCGTGCGCGACGAGATCGGCCGACGCGCGGACCTCGTCGACATGGAGGGTTTCGCCGTCGCCCGTGTCTGCGCCGCGGCCGGGGTGCCGGTGCGACTCGTGAAGGTCGTCAGCGACAACGCCGACGACTCCGCCCTCGACTGGCCCGCCGTCGTCGACCACTGCGCGCAGCAACTGGGGGACTGGCTCGCCGCCCATCTTCCCGATTGACCGGCGGGAGCCGGTCAGCGCTCGGGTTCGGGGTCGTCGTCGCGGGCCCAGGCGATCGCGATCAGCGCGCGTAGGACGTCGAGATCGATGTCGTCGAGCTTTTTCACGTATACGCAGCCCGCGCCCTCGGTGTAGGTGCCGAGGCGGGGGAGCAGTTCGGCGCCCGCGGGCAGGTCCTTCACGCCGTAGATCGTCAGCTGGGTCTTGCGGGGCGAGAAACCGGTCCGGGGCCAGTCGCCTCGCGTGCGCGGGTTGGCAGGTGAGATGTAGCGGTAGCTGCCGTAGCCCACCATCGACGGGCCCCACATCACCGGCTCGACGCCGGTGACCTCACCGAAGATCTCGGCGAGGCGGAGTCCGTCCTCGCGTCGCCCTGCGGGAGTGGCCGCGTCGAGGAACGCCTCGACGCTCGCATCGGTGGGTCGGGTCTTCGGCTCGGCCATGGTCACATCCTGCCCGATCGGCACGACGACGCGGGACCAGAACCCCACGCGGGACGGTGACCGGCGCCCGCCGCATGGAAGGAAGACGCCCCGCAGCTCTGCAGGGCGTCCTTGGGGTGGGTGTCGGAAGGCCGACGCAGGTGTCGGCAAATTTGCCGGTACCCGCGCGGGTTTGCCCTACAGGGGTTGTCGGTTTCCCCGGGGGACCGGGTAAACCGACGCGGGACGAGCGGGGATCCGGGGCGCAGGTGGCCGGGCTCTTCTGGGTGTCGGAAGGCCGACGCAGGTGTCGGCAAATTTGCCGGTACCCGCGCGGGT
>CAYXFT010000082.1:0-2141 GCA_964464335.1 uncultured Aeromicrobium sp. | reverse complement strand
TTGCCCTACAGAGGTGGTCGGTTTCCCCGGGGGACCGGGTAAACCGACAAGGGAAACCTCCGAAAAAAGGAGAAACGCCCCGCATGACTGCGGGGCGTTCGTGGGGTGGCTGACGGGACTTGAACCCGCGACCACCGGCACCACAAGCCGGGGCTCTACCAACTGAGCTACAGCCACCACGTGCACCGTCGAGCGGTACAGCGAGAAGAGTCTAGCCGAGGCTCGCCCGCGGGCCTATTCGGGTGTCGACGCGTCGAGGATCTCGGCCGCGACGGCCCGCGCGGTCTCGGTGTCCATCCCCGGATCGGGGGTGAAGACGGTGCGCCGGTAGTAGCGCAACTCGTCGATGCTTTCGCGGATGTCGGCCAGCGCGCGATGGGCGCCGCCCTTGGCGGGAGCGGCGAAGTAGGCGCGCGGGAACCAGTGCCGCGAGAGTTCCTTGATCGAGGAGACGTCGATGACGCGGTAGTGCAGCCACGTCTCCAGTTCGGTCATGTCGCGGGCCAGGAAGCCACGGTCGGTGCCGATGGAGTTTCCGGCCAGCGGGGTCCGGCCCGGCTCGGTCGCGTACTGGCGGACGTAATCCAGGACCTGTTCCTCGGCCTCGCGCACGGTCAGTCCAGATGCCAGTTCGTCCAGCAGTCCGGACGTCGTGTGCATCTGCGTGACGACCTCGTTCATCTGCTCGAGCGCGGCCTGCGGCGGCTTGATGATCAGATCGACGCCGTCGCCGAGAATGTTGAGGTCGTAGTCGGTCACGAGGGCGGCAATCTCGATCAACGCGTCGTCCTGCAAGGAGAGCCCGGTCATCTCGCAGTCGATCCACACCAGCTTGTCGTTCACGCAGCCACCCTAGTGCGCACCGCCGACACTTGGCCCGGGCCCGGTAGGCTTCCGCCGTATCGTCAGATGTGCCGCCCGAGGAGATTTCGTGACCAACGACCGCAAGGCCCGTGCCGCCCGCGCAGAGCAGATGCGCAAGGAACGCCAGAAGGCCGACCGCCGCCAGCGCAACCTCATCACCGTGGCGATCGTCGCGATCGTGATCCTGCTGATCGCCGTCGCCGGCTGGGGCATCAAGTCGATCGCGGACGCCAATCAGGACGAGACCAAGGTCATCGAGCCGCGCAACCTCGTCGAGGGCGGTGTCGAGTTCCCCGCCAACGCGGGCGTCGACAACTCCAAGGCGCCGCTCGTGCAGACCTTCGAGGACTTCCAGTGCCCGGTCTGCCAGCAGTTCGAGCAGCTCAGCGGATCCTTCCTGCAGGACCAGGCCGCGAGCGGTCAGATCCGACTCGTGTTCATGCCGCACAGCTTCCTGGACGACCAGGGCGGCAGCTCGAACGAGTACTCGCGTCGGTCGACCAACCTGGCGATGTGCGTCACCGACGAGAGCGGCGCCGAGGACTTCTGGAAGATCCACAGCGCGCTCTACCTGAACCAGCCCGACGAGGGCACCGCCGGACCGTCGGACACCGAACTGATCGCCACGGCGAAGACGGCCGGGGTCACGGTCGACGAGACCTGCGTCAAGAGTCATCGCTTCGTCCCCTGGATCGACAAGGCCAAGGACGACCAGCAGACCAACGACGACGTCACGGGCACGCCGACCATCTGGGTCAACGGCAAGGTGACGGAGGCGCGTACTCCCGACGAGCTGCAGAAGGCGATCGACGCGGCCTCGAAGAGCTGAGAAGAATGGGCGCCCCCGGCAGGAGTCGAACCTGCGACCCAGAGATTAGAAGGCTCTTGCTCTATCCAACTGAGCTACGGGGGCCTCGGGACAGCCTAGCGGCGGGTGTCGGAGCCGGACCCTAGGCTGTCGTGGTGACAACCGCCGCGCCGCCGATGCTGCCGCCCGACACGGACCCCTTCCGTCAGCGGTGGCGCCGACTCCTGATCGTCCTGGTCTGGATCAGCGCCGTCGTGGGCGTCGCCGGCGCCCTGTTCTTCGCCTCCAACTCCGGGTCGGTCGCGGGCACGTCGCTCGCGCTGGTCTATGCGCTCGTCCCGCTGCCGCTCGTGCTGTGGGCCTACTGGTGGCTGGACCGGGTCGAGCCCGAACCGTTCCGGTACAAGGCGGCCGCCTTCGTGTGGGGCAGGGCGATCGCGACCGCGATCACCGCGCCCCACACGAAGGC
>CAYXFT010000081.1:0-11294 GCA_964464335.1 uncultured Aeromicrobium sp. | reverse complement strand
TCGCGGTCAGCGCGGTGAACGAGCCACCGGGGCTGTTGATGTAGATGCTGATGTCGCGATCGGGGTCCATCGACTGCAGGCACAGCAACTGGGCCGTGACGGCGTTGGCGACGTCGTCGCTGATCGGGGTGCCCAGGAAGATGATCCGGTCCTCGAAGAGCTTGGCGTAGGGGTCGATCCGGCGGAATCCGTAGGAGGTCCGCTCTTCCCACTGCGGGATGTAGTAGCTCATGTCAGCGCACCTCTCCGGCGGACTGGACGATCTCGTCGATGAGTCCGTAGTCCTTGGCCTGTGCCGGGGTGAACCAGCGGTCGCGGTCGGCGTCGGCCTCGATCTGCTCCACGCTCTGGCCGGTGTGCTGGGCCTGGAGCTGGTTGAGCTGACGCTTGAGCAGGATGGACTGCTCGGCCTGGATCTTGACGTCGGAGGCCGAGCCGCCGATGCCGCCCGAAGGCTGGTGCATCATGATCCGGGTGTGCGGCAGCGCGAAGCGCTTGCCGGCCGTTCCCGCGGCGAGCAGGAACTGGCCCATCGAGGCGGCCAGTCCCATGCCGACGGTGACGACGTCGTTGGAGATGAACTGCATCGTGTCGTACATCGCCATGCCCGCGTCGACGGAGCCGCCGGGGCTGTTGATGTAGAAGAAGATTTCGGCGTCGGGATCCTCGGCGTTCAGCAGCAACAGCTGCGCGCAGATCGCGTTGGCGTTCTGGTCGCGGACCTCCGAGCCGAGGAACACGATGCGTTCCTTCAGGAGGCGGTTGTAGATGTGTCCGTCGAGGTCGGAGGGACCCGCCTCGCCGGCCATGCTCATGGGTGAGTTCACGACACCGACCCTAGACGGTGGATCGGACGCAGACACGTGACCCGGGTGCTTGTTCGCCATCGGCGTACACGCGCGGCAACGGCGTCCCGTGGGGGTGGGCCTCCGTCCGCGATCATCTTAGTCAGTATGTCTTGACAATAGGTCAATCGCTGGTGACACTGGAGACGCACGTCACAGCTACCCGGAGGTCACCGTGTCCAACGCCCGCATCGCCGCCGCCCCCATCTCCTGGGGGGTCAGCGAAGTCCCCGGTTGGGGCCACCAGTTGTCGCCCGAGCAGGTCCTGGCGGACATGCGCGATCTGGGCGTCAGCGCCACCGAGTTCGGACCGGACGGCTTCCTGCCGGACGCGCCCGAGGAGAAGGCGGCCACCCTCGCGTCGTACGGCCTGCAGGCCGTGGGCGGCTTCCTGCCCGTCGTCCTGCACGATCCCGCGCACGACCCGCAGCCCGAGGTCGACCGCTTCATCGATGCCGTGCTGGCGTCCGGCGGCGACTCCGTCGTCCTGGCCGCGGCCAGCGGCGCGGACGGCTACGACGACCGTCCCACCCTCGACGACGTGCAGTGGAAGACGCTGCTGGACAACCTCAGCGCCCTCGGCGACCACGCCGCCTCGCGCGGCGTCATCGCCTCGATCCACCCGCACGTCGGCACGATGGTCCAGACCGCCGAGGAGGTCGAGCGCGTCCTCGCCGGCTCGACGGTCGGCCTGTGCGTCGACACCGGCCACCTGATGGTCGGCGGCGCCGACCCCGTCGCGATCGCCCGCGACCACGCCGACCGCATCGTCCACGCCCACCTCAAGGACGTCGACGCGGCGATGGCTGCCGAGGTGCTCGCCGGAACCCGTGCCTTCGGCGATGCGGTCGCCGCGGGCATGTTCCGGCCCCTCGGTCAGGGTGACGTCCCGATCGCCGAGCTCGTCGGCTTCATGGAGGCCTCCGGCTACACCGGCTGGTACGTCCTCGAGCAGGACCTCAAGATGCCCGAGGCGCCGACCGGCGAAGGCCCTTCGGCCGACGTCCGGGCCTCGCTGGCGTACCTCCGCAGCGTCCTCTGAGCCACCCTCCACTCCTCCTGGGTGGCGCGAAGGCCCGGTTCCCCCGCGGGGGAACCGGGCCTTCGTGTCCTGCGGATGCGGCGCCTCAGTCGTAGGCGCCGACGACCGTCTGGTCCCAGTCGATCACCGAGCCGGTGACCACACCACTGGCCTCGCCGAGCAACAGCACCACCAGTCCCGTGACGTCCTCGGGCGTGGCGATCCGGCCGGCCGGCAGTTGCGCCGCGGCCTGCTCGCGCCAGTCGTCGCCCGCGTCGTGGAAGCGCCGCTGGACGAGGTCCTCACCGTCGGTGGCCGTCCAGCCGAGATTCACCCCGTTGACCCTGATCCGGTCGAACCGGTGCGCATGCGCGACGTTGCGGGTGAGTCCGGCCAGGCCGGCCTTGGTCGCGACGTAGGGCGTCAGGTACGGCTGACCGCCGTGGGAGCTGACCGAGATCAGGTTCACGATCGAGCCGGGCTCCCCCCGGCGCACCATGTCGGCGACGACCGCCTGCATGAGGAAGAACGGACCGCGCAGGTTCACCGCGACGTGACGCTCGAACATCTCCGGGGTCGTGTCCAGGATCGTCCCGCGGTCGGTGCACCCGGCGGCGTTCACCAACCCGTCGACGCGACCGTGCACGGCCACGGTCGCGTCGACGGCGGCCCGGCAGGCGTCGACGTCGGCGACGTCGCACCGCACGAAGCGCGCGTCCCCGCCACCGGAGGACAGCGCTGCGGCAGCGCGCTCGCCGACGTCGACCCGCCTGCCGGTGACCACGACCCGGGCACCCTCGGCGAGGGCGGCCCGGGCGATGGCCAGTCCGACACCCTGCGTGCCTCCCGACACCAGGACGACGCGTTCCTGCAGATCGCCCACCTCAGGCGTCCGTCCGACGCCGGTCGGCGTAGGCGGTCAAGGCCGTCGCGACCTGCTCGGGCGTGCTGCGGGCATCGAGCTCCTGCTCCAGGAGCTCGGTCTGGGCGAGCGGCGTGAGGCCGTCGACCGGCTGGTCGAGGTCGAGGTTCGTCGGGAAGGGATAGCCCTCCGCGGCCGTCGCGATCACACGGTGCAGGGCCTCCCGGGACCAGCCGGCGGCCGCGCGGTCGAGCAGCACCGGATAGACGGCCGTCGCCGTGCGGGCCCGGTCCACCGACTCCATGGCGCGGCCGAACGCCGAGGACACCTGCAACAGGTTCGCGACCCGCTGGACGTCGGCGGACACGTTGCTGCCTGCACCGTGGAACAGTGCCGGGTTGAAGAAGGCGGCATCCCCCTTCGCCAGCGGCAACTGCACCCGGTGGGCCTCGAAGTACTCGCGGAACTCCGGACGGCGCCACGCGAGATAGCCGGGCGCGTACTTCTGCGAGTGCGGCAGGTAGAGCGTGGGTCCGCTCTCCACCGGCATGTCCGCATGGGCGACGGCGCCCTGCAGGGTCAGCACGGGCGAGAGCAGGTGCGCGTGCGTCGGGTAGCGCGCGGCGACCTCGTCGGACAGGAAGCCGAGGTGGTAGTCGCGGTGCGGGTCCTGCGCCACGCCACCGGGGCGCACGACGTTGACCTGCGAGGTGACCTGGTAGCCGGGGCCGAGCCAGGCCGTCGAGACCAGCGCGAGGATGTCGTTGGCGTAGTAGTCAACGAACGTCTCGGGGTCGCGGACCGCGAGCTTCTCCAGCGCGTTCCAGATCCGGTCGTTGGCGCCCGGCTTGGCGAAGTGGTCGCCGTGCTGGCCGCCGGCGGCCTTCTCCTCGGCGACGATCCGGTCGAAGGCGGCGGTGGCGCGGTCGACGACGTCGAGGTCGTCCCAGGCACCCTTCAGCACGACGATGCCCGGGCCCTGCGTGAAGGCGTGCACGAGCTCGGCTCGGACCGCGTCGAGGCCCTCAGGCGTGGCGACCGCTCCCCGGACCTCGGCGGCGTCGTAGATCACGACGCCGTGGTCGATGCTGTCGGCGTAGCGGTAGTCGTCGGCGTCGGTCGTCTCGGAGACGATCTCGACGAAGTCCTCCAGTCGGACGTCGTCGGAGGTGAGGCGACCCGGTCGGGCGGTCGAGGTGAGGCTCATGGCGTGCTCCTGCGAGAGAGGGGGGGTGTTCCGTGCTTCCACGCTAGGAGTTCCGTGAGACGATCGGAGCCAGGAGAACACCTCAAAAACACCTCATCGTGACCACCGTCACAGCCCTGCCGGAGACCGGATGCCGCACCGCCACAAGGTTCGAGAGATCGCCCAGCAGAGCGGTCTGAGCGAGGCCACCGTCGACCGCGTCCTGCACGGCCGTCCCGGTGTCCGGGCCGCCACCATCGCCGAGGTCGAGCGCGCCGTCGTCGAACTCGACCGGCAGGCCAGCCAGTTGAGGCTCGTGGGCCGCACGTTCCTGGTCGACCTCGTGATGCAGGCGCCGCGACGGTTCAGCGACGCCGTTCGCGCGGCGATCGAGGCGGAACTGCCGGGACTGAGGCCCGCTGCCGTCCGGGTCCGGTTCCACCTGCGCGAGGAGGCCGACCCGGCGGCGATGGTCGCCACGTTGAGGACGGTGCGCGCCAAGGGTTCCCACGGCGTGCTGCTCAAGGCGCCGGACCACCCCGACGTGCTCGCCGAGGTCGCGGCGCTGGCGGCCGCCGGCATTCCCGTGATCACGCTCGTGACCGATCTGCCCGACAGCGCCCGCCGCGCGTACGTCGGCATCGACAACCGGGCGGCCGGGGCGACGGCCGCCTACCTCGTCTCCCGGGCGGCGCCGGGGTCCTCGGCCCCGGTGCTGGTCACCCTGAGTCGCCGCGAGTTCCGCGGCGAGGAGCAGCGGGTGGCCGGGTTCGTCGACACCCTCGCCGGCCTGGAGCCCGGACGGACGGTCGTCGACCTGACCGGCACCGACGGACTGGACGCGGCGACCCACGACCTGGTGTCCGGGGCCCTGCGCCGGCACCCGGACCTCGACGCCGTCTACTCCGTCGGCGGCGGCAACGTCGCCACGCTCGACGCCTTCGGCCGTGCCGGCCGCGCCCCACGGGTGTTCGTCGCCCACGACCTCGACGACGACAACACGGTGTTGTTGAGGACCCACCGCATCGACTGGGTGCTGCACCACGACCTGCGCGCGGACGCCCGGCGGGCCTGCCGACTCGTGATGCAGGCGCACCGGGCGCTGCCGGGCGTGCCCAGCACGGTGCCCTCGCAGGTGCAGGTCGTCACGCCGTTCAACGAACCGAGCGCGTTCGCCGAAGGACTCAGACGGTGAAGGCCTCGCGGAAGCGCTCCAGGGCCACGTCGCTGTCGCCGCTCGCCCAGGCCTCCATGGCGACGACTCCGTCATAGCCGGCGTCGGCCAGCGCGCGGGCGACGAACGGCCAGTTGACCTCTCCGGTTCCCGGCTCGCACCGGCCGGGGACGTCAGCCACCTGCACCTCGCCGAGGTACGGGGCGGACCGCTGGATCAGCTCGACGAGGTTCCCCTCGCCGATCTGCGCGTGATAGAGGTCGAGGTTCATCTTCAGGTGCGCGCTGCCGACGGCCCGGACCAGCGCGAGCGTGTCCTCCGCCTTGGCGAAGGGGGTACCCGGATGGTCGACGGCGGTGTTGAGGTTCTCGATCACGTAGGTGACCCCGTGGCGCTCCGCGAGGTCGGCGATCCGCTCGAGGGTGCGCAGCGCGGCCAGCCACATGTCGCCGGTGACGTGCTCGACCGGAGCGACGGGCAACCCGCCCTCCCCCAGCCCCGTGCCGTGGATGTTCAGCGAGGGACACCCGATCGCCTGCGCGAACGGGATCGACTGCTCGGCCGTGCGCAGCAGGTCGTCGGCACCCGCGGGGGTGATCAGATCGCCCGTGACGTATCCGGTCATCGACGTGAAGGACGCGCCCGTGGCACTGAGCGCCGCGGCGTCCTTCGTGGTCCAGTCCCAGATCTCGGCCGCGAAACCGGACTCGTGGATGTGGGTGACTCGGTCGAGGTGGTCCTGGTCGAGGAACACCATCTCCGAGCAGATCGCGAGGGTGAACGTCATGTCAGACCTCCTTCGCGACGGCCACGCGCCCGCCGGTGGTCATGGACTCGATGCACGCCTGCGCGATGGCGAAGGCACGGAACGCGTCCTCGCCGGTGACCGACGGTGCCCGTCCCTCGCGCACGGCGGCGGCGAACTCGGCGAACTCACCGGTGTAGGCGTCGATCAGCAGTTCGGTGTCGCTGTGGGCGGTGGTCGCGGACCGGCCCGACGCGTCGTGGAGGCGCAACGAGGTCGTGGCGCCCTCGCCCATCGTGACCATGCCCTCCGAGCCCAGCACCTCGCCGCGGACGTCGTAGCCGTAGACCGCGGCGAAACTCGCCTCCGCGGTGGCGATCGCGCCGTTGTCGTAGGTGATGACGACGGTCGCGTGGTCGAGCAACGTCGGGTGACCGGGCGCCGTCAGGGAGCCGGCGGTCGCGACGACGTCCACGGCGCGCGCGCCGGGGTTGAGCCAGTTCAAGGTGTCGAAGTCGTGGATCAGCGTCTGCGTGAAGATCGTCCACTCCGGCACCGCGTCGGGGTCGGCCGGCCCGCGACCCGGGTCGCGGGTCAGCGAGCGCACCTGGCGCACCGCGCCGAGCCGCCCCGCCACGATCGCGTCGTGGGCCAGCGCGAACTCGGCGGCGAATCGCCGGTTGAAGCCGACCTGGAAGGCGACGCCGGCCTTCGACGTGGCGGCGACGGCACCCTCGATCTCGGCGAGGGTCATCCCCGCGGGCTTCTCGCTGAAGACGTGCTTGCCGGCCCCGGCGGCCCGGCCGATGAGCTCGGCGTGCACGACCGACGAGGCGGCGATGACGACCGCGTCGACATCGTCGGAGGCGAGGACCGCATCGACGGAGGTCTCGGCGCGGGCACCGAGCGGGTCGGCGATCGCGGCGGCCGCGCCGTCGCGCGGGTCGACGACGGCGACGAGGGTCGCCTCGGGAACGCGGCGGGCGATCACGGACGCATGGGAGGCGCCGATGCGACCGGCGCCGACGAGGGCGATACGAACTGGACTGGTGGTCATCGGACTTCCTGGGGTCGTGGACACGCTGCGTGACGGGCGTCACTAGTACGTTCTAGTAGAACGTACTAGTGTGAGGATAGGCCCAGCATCCGGCGCGGGTCAACACCGACACCGCACAGCGCGAAGGGACGGTCTCGTGTCGACTCCAGCAGCCCGTGGGGCACGTCCCACGCTCGCCGACGTGGCGCGCGAGGCGGGCGTCTCGACGGCCCTCGTGTCGATCGTGATGCGCGGGGTTCCCGGCGCCAGCGACGAGACCCGGGTGCGGGTCCGCGCGGTCGCCGACGCGATGGGGTACGTCCCCGACCAACGTGCCCGCAAACTGCGCCAGAACTCCTCACGGCTCGTCGGCGTGACGTTCGACCTGCACCAGCCGTTCCACGGCGACGTCGTGGAACACCTCTACACGTGCGCCGCCGAGCGCGGCTACGACCTGGCGATCAGCGCGGTCGCCCCCACCCGGGACGAGCCCGAGGCCGTCGAGACGCTGGTGCGCGAACGCTGCGAGGTCACGATCATGCTCGGCTCGCGCCTGCCCGACGCCGAGGTCGCCCGCATCGCCGCGCGGGTCCCGCTGCTCCTGGTCGCACGCGACACCGCCGCGCCCGAGGTGGCCTCCGTCCGCGGTGACGACGAGGCGGGGGTCGCCCTGGCCGTCGACCACCTCGTCGACCTCGGGCACCACGGCCTCGTCCACATCGACGGCGGCACCGCGCCCGGGACCGAGGATCGCCGTCGGGGTTTCCTCGCCGCGGCGGAGCGGCGAGGGCTGACCGACGCGCGCATCGTGGCCGGTGGCGTCACCGAGGAGGCCGGCGCCCGGGCCATGGCCGACCTGCTGTCACGACCGGACGGGGCGACCGCCGTGGTCGCGTTCAACGACCACTGCGCCGCGGGCGTGCTCGACGTCGTCGTGCGCGCGGGGCTCGACGTCCCGGCCGACTGGTCGGTCGTGGGCTACGACGACTCCCGGCTGGCGACGACGCGACAGGCGCAGATGACGACGGTCGCGCAGAGCGCCAGCGAGATGGCGGCCGAGGCCGTGTCGGCGGCGCTCGACCTGCTCGTCGGACGACCCGCCCGCCACGTCGTGCTCAGTCCGAGCCTCGTCGTGCGCAGCACCACCGGCCGCCCCCGCGGCTGAGCCGCCCGCTCAACCGAGGAGGGCTCAGCCGAAGAGGGCGGGGCGCTCCGGGACCTCGATCGCCTGGCGTTCACCCGAGCGCAGGGCGCGGACGCCCGCCTCGGCGACGAGGTTGGCCACGTAACCGTCCCACGCACTGGCGCCGACGACCTCACCGCGCACCGCGGCATCGGCCCACGCCGAGAGCTCGAGCCGGTAGGACTCGATGAAATGGGCGACGAAGTCGGAGCCGATCGACGAGGCGGCCGCGCCGTTCACGCGTGCCACGACGGGCGTGCGCGGCTCGAGGGACGCCGAACCACCGGTGCCGACGGCCTCGACGCGCACGTCGTAGCCGTAGCCGGCGTTGACGAAGACCTCGACCGTGATCATCTGACCCGCGCGCATCCACAAGGTCGCGACCTGCGGGTCGCGGAAGCCCTCGGCGATCGGGGACTCGACGCGGATCGCGACGACGTCGTCGTCGAGCAACCACCGGAACGTGTCGAACTCGTGGATCATCGAGCCGGTCACGAGTCCTGCGTCGTCGGTGCTGGTGCTGTTCGAGGCGTTGCGGTGGATCCCGTGCAACACCCGCACGTCACCGAGCGTGCCGTCGTCGATCGACGACTTGAGCGACCGGAAGCCCGGGTCGAACCGGCGGTTGAAGCCGACCTGGACGAACCGGCGGCCTGCCGCGACCTCGGCGTCGACGACGCGACGGGACTCGTCGGCGGTGACGGCGAGCGGCTTCTCGCACAGCACCGCCTTGCCGGCCTCGATCCCCGCGACCGCGAGGTCGGCGTGCGTGAAGTCCGGCGATGCGATCACGAACGCGTCGACGGCCTCGATGAGCGCCTCGGGCGACGCGGCCGCAGAAGCCCCGAACTCGCCCGCCACCGCCTGCGCCCGCTCGGTGTCCATGTCGAAGACCGAGACCAGCTCGGCCGCCGGCACCGACGTGCCCAATGTCCGCACGTGCGCAGCGCCCATCGCGCCCGCACCGATGACTCCGACCCGTACCTTGCTCACACGCCCACCCATCCCCTGCTCCGTGCCGACGCGAGCATCGCGTCGAGCGTCTCTGCGGCGACGACCGCGTCGTGGATCGTCGCCCCCACCGGCTTGCCGTCGGCGATCGACTGCACGAGCCTGTGCGCCTCGATGACCTTGAGGTCGTCGAAGCCCATCGGGTTCGCGGCGCCGGGCTGGAACGCACCCAGCTCACCGGACGCGGGCGTCACGAACTCGGTCCGCCATGCCGCGTCCTGATAGTCCTCGGCGATGCAGACGCGCAGTTCGCCGAGCCGCTGGAAGTTCCACGCGACGGCGCCCTGCGTGCCGTGCACCTCGATGCCGTAGTTGTTCTGCTCGCCGATCGCGACGCGGCTGGACTCGAGCATCCCGCGCGAGCCGTCACCGAACCGCAGCAGCGCGGACACGTAGTCCTCGTTGCCCACCGGTCCGAGTTCGCCGGCTCCCCGCTCGTAGTGCATGGCACCGGGTCGGGCCTGCGGTCGCTCGGCGATGAACGTCGCGGTGTCGACCACGAGTTCGGCCAGGTCGCCGACGACGAACCGCGCGAGGTCGGCCGCGTGGCTGACCAGGTCGCCCAGCACGCCGCTGCCGGCGAAGTCGTTGTCGAACCGCCACGACAGCGCACCGTCGGGGTGGGCCGCGTAGTCGGACACGAAGCGGACCGTGGTGTGCTCGACCGTGCCGAGCCGGCCCGAGGCGACCAGTTCCCTCGCCCGCTCGATCGCCGGGGCGTTCCGGTAGTTGAAGCCCGCGGCCGACTGCACCCCGGCGGCGTCCACCGTCGCGGCGATCTCACGCGTCTCCGCGCTCGACCTCCCGGCCGGCTTCTCGATCCACAGGTGCTTGCCGGACTCCGCGACCGCGACGCCGACGTCGCGATGGATGAAGTTCGGTCCGGTGACGCAGACCAGGTCGAGGTCGTCACGGGCGACGAGGTCGCGCCAGTCCTCGTGGATGTCGCCGAAACCGTAGGCCTGAGCCGTCCGGCGACCGGCGTCGTCGAGTGCCGTGTCCGCGACGGCGACCAGTTCGGGTCGCAGGGGGCTGTCGGGGTAGTGCTGGAGCAGCCGGGTCAGGGCACGCGAGTGCACCTTGCCCATCCAGCCGAACCCGACGACCCCCACGCGCAGGGTGCCGTCCGTCATGCCGTGTGACCCTCCGCCGCCTCGACCTCGGCCTGCAACGTCTCGACGATGGGATCGCTGTCGCCCATCGTCTGCGCGAGCTCGTGCGCGAGCGACTCCAGCTCGGCTCCGCCGGCCATCATCGAGGTCAGGTCCTCCAGGCTCAGCTCGGCCCTCGGGTAGTCGCCCATCGACTTGCCGCGCCGCAGCAACATGAACCGGTCACCCACGGGGTAGGCGTGGTGCGGGTTGTGCGTGATGAAGACGACGCCCAGGCCACGTTCACGCGCCTTCGCGATGTACTTCAGCACGACGCCCGACTGCTTGACGCCCAGGGCGGCCGTCGGCTCGTCGAGGATCAGGACGCGCGCACCGAAGTAGACGGCACGGGCGATCGCGACACACTGGCGCTCGCCACCGGAGAGGGTGCCGATCGGCTGGTCAACATCGCGCAGGTCGATTCCCATGTCGGCGAGTTCCTTCTTCGTGGTCGCCTTCATGAAGTCGATGTCGAGCCGCTTGAGCGGTCCGGCACCCTTCGAGATCTCACGGCCGAGGAAGAAGTTGCGCCACACGGGCATGAGCGGCACGACGGCGAGATCCTGGTAGACCGTCGCGATGCCGGCGTCGAGCGCCTCACGCGGCGAATTGAAGCTGGTGGGCTCGCCGTCGACCAGCAGTTCGCCGTCGGAGTGGTGGTGCGCTCCGGCGAGGATCTTGATGAACGTGCTCTTGCCGGCGCCGTTGTCGCCCAGCACGCACGTGACCTCACCGGCACGGACCGATGTCGTCACTCCCGAGAGCGCGATGATGTTGCCGTAGCGCTTGCCGATGTCCCTGACCTCCAGGACCGCGGTCCCGCGAGGAGCCGTGGCCCTCCCGGTGGTCGTGTCGTTGCTCGTGTCGTTGTTCATCATGCCGTCTCCGCCCGCTTGCGAACCCATTCGTTGAGGAGCACCGCGCCCAGCAGCATGAGGCCGAGGAACGCGCGGAGCCAGTTGTTGTCCCAGCCCGAGTAGACGATGCCCTGATTGACCATGCCGTAGATCAGCGCGCCGAGGGCGGCGCCGATCGCCGAGCCGTAGCCGCCGGTCAGCAGGCAACCGCCGACGACGGCGC
>CAYXFT010000080.1:0-11396 GCA_964464335.1 uncultured Aeromicrobium sp. | reverse complement strand
GGGTCGCCGCCGCGCTCGGGGAAGATCCGCAGCATCTGCGCGTCGTCCCAACCGGAGATCTCACCGAACGAGCGGGCCGCGCGCACCTCGAAGTAGAGATCGTCGTCGACCCGGTAGACCGCACCGGTGGTCTCGAGACGCTGGATGAGATCGACGACCAGCGGGATCGACTCGACCGCCCCGATGTAGTGCTCGGGGGGCAGCATCCGCAGCGCCGTCATGTCGTCGCGGAACAGTTGCGTCTCGCGCTCGGCCAGGGCGACCCAGTCCATCCCCGTCGCCGTGGCCCGCTCGAGCAGCGGGTCGTCGACGTCGGTGACGTTCTGCGTGTAGTGGACGTCGAGGCCGTGATCGAGCCACGCACGCTGCAGCAGGTCGAACGTGAGGTAGGTGTTCGCGTGACCCAGGTGCGTCGCGTCGTACGGCGTGATGCCACAGACGTAGAGTCGCGCCGCGGCGTCGGGATCGGCCGGCACGATGCGACGCCGTGCCGTGTCGTGGACGCTGACGACGGGCCCGGTGCCGAGGCCGACGTCCGCGAGGCGGGGAACCTGTGCGCGCGGCCAACTCTGCATGTCGTCGAGCCTATCGGCTCGCCGAACGCCACAATGAGCAGGTGATCATCGACTGCGCCGTCTACCTCGACGGGGTGCGCGAGGAGACGGACCGCGATCCGCAGACGCTGGACGAAACCCTCGCCACACTCACGGGCCGGGACTTCCTGTGGATCGGGGTCAGCAACCCCACCCACGCCGAGATGGAGTCGCTGGGCAGCGCGCTCGGCATGCACCCGCTGGCGGTCGAGGACACGCTCGAAGCGCACCAGCGTCCCAAGATCGAGCGCTACAGCGACCACCTGTTCATCTCGATGCGCATCGTCTCGTACAGCGACGACGACATCACGACGAACGAGGTGAACCTGTGCCTCGGCCAGCACTTCCTGCTCACCGTGCGCCACGGCGGGCCGCACCTGTCGGAGGCCCGGCACCGAGCCGAGGTCGATCCCGGCCGGCTGAAGCAAGGTCCCATCGCGGCGGTGCACGCCGTGGTCGATGCGATCGTCGATCGCTACGAGGACGTCGCCCGTGAACTGGAGAACGACGTCGAGGAGGTCGAGTCGTCGGTCTTCTCCCCCGACCGCACCGAGGACTCCCGCCGCATCTACCGCCTCAAGCGCGAGACCCTCGAGTTCCGGCACGCCGTCGCGCCGCTGCGCGAACCCATCAATCGCTTCGCGCTGGTGGCCGAGCCGGAGGCGGCGCGGCCCTACTACCGCGACATCGCCGATCACCTGCAGCGTGCGTTGGACTCCATCGACTCGATCGACTCGCTGCTGAGCAACGCGCTCAACGCCCACCTGGCGCAACTGAGCGTCCAGCAGAACGAGGACATGCGCAAGCTCACCGCCGGCGCCACGCTGTTCGCGATCCCGACCGCGATCGCCGGCGTCTACGGGATGAACTTCCGCTACATGCCCGAGTTGGAATGGCGGCTGGGGTACCCGCTCGTCGTGCTGGTCACCGCCACGATCTGCTTCTTCGCCTATCGGCGGTTCAAGCGCGCCGGCTGGCTCTGAGTCAGGCGGCGACGGCGGCGTCGATGGCGCCCGTGGCGAGCAGCACGAGGACCAGCGCACCGAGTGCGACGCGGTAGATCACGAACGGCTTGTACGAGTGATCACTGACGTAGGCGAGCAGCCAATGGATCACCGCGAGGCCCACGAAGAACGCGACGACCGTGCCGACGACCGTGGGCACCGTGCCGTAGGCGTTCTCGCTGCCGGGGATGTCCTTGAGCTTGTAGATGCCGGCACCGACGACCGCCGGGATGGCCAGCAGGAACGCGTACCGCGTGGCCGCGCGGCGCTCATATCCCAGGAACAGACCCATCGAGATCGTGGCGCCGGAGCGGGACACACCCGGGACCAGCGCGGCCGCCTGTGCCACGCCGAACAGGACGGCGTCCCGCGTGGAGAGCTCGTCGATCGGCTTGGTCTTGCGGCCGAGCCGTTCGGCCAGACCCAGCACGAGACCCAACACGATCAGGGTCGACCCGATGAACCACAGGTTCCGGAACTGGTTGTCGATCGCGTCTTCCAACGCGATGCCGAGCAGGACGATCGGCAGCGAACCGATGATGATGAACCAGCCCATCCGCCACTCCTGCGCGGTCCGGGCCTCGGCGCTGAACAGGCCTCGCACCCAGCCCGAGCCGATCGTCCAGATGTCGCGCCAGAAGTAGAGGACCACCGCGAGTTCGGTGCCGATCTGGACCACGGCCGTGTAGGCGGCGCCCGGGTCCTCCCAGCCCAACAGCTGGGGCACGATCGCCAGGTGCGCGCTGCTGGAGATGGGCAGGAACTCGGTCAGGCCCTGGACGATCCCCAGGAACACGCTGCGCAGCAGATCCACCGTGCGAGCCTACACAGTGAACGAGGTGCCATTGACTAGCCTGCTCGCATGCAGGTGCGCCGACTCGGAGGTTCGGGACTCGAGGTGTCGCGGCTCGCTCTCGGGACGATGTCCTGGGGTGCGGCCGTCGACGAATACGTGGCCGATGAACAACTTCTCGCCTTCCTCGATGCCGGTGGCACCCTGCTGGACACCGCTCCCATCTACGGCGATGGCCGCGCCGAGCGGGTGATCGGCGACCTGCTCGGCAAGCACGGGGTGCGGGACCGGATCGTCCTGGCCGGGAAGGCCGGCGTCGTGCGCCGTGACGGCAAGGTCGTCACGGACGGCTCGCTGCGTTCGCTGCTGGCCCAACTGGACCAGTCGCTCGCCGATCTCGGCACCGACCATCTCGACCTGTGGCAGATCCACCGCTGGGACGACACGGTGCCCGTCGACGAGACGATGGCCGCCCTCGACCACGCGGTCCGTTCGGGCCGGGTCCGTTACGTCGGCATCAGCAACTTCTCCGGGTGGCAGAGCGTCGCAGCGCACACCGCCTACGCGCGGTTGGGCGGCGGCGTGCCCCTCGTCAGCACCCAGGTCGAGTACTCGCTGGCCCATCGCGACGCCGAGGTCGAGGTCGTGCCGGCGGTCGGCCACCTCGGCATGAGTGTGCTCGCCTGGTCGCCGCTCGGTCGCGGCGTGCTGACCGGCAAGTACCGCCACGGCGTGCCGGCGGACTCGCGCGCCGCGGACAGCCGTTGGGAGGCCTTCGTCGCCCCGTACCTGACGTCCGATCGCGGCCACGTCGTCGATGCACTCGCCGCCGCCGCCGGAGGGCTGGGCGTCCCGATCTCGCACGTCGCCCTGGCCTGGCTGCGCGATCACCCCCGGGTCGCGTCGGCCGTCGTCGGTGCCCGGACCACCCAACAACTCGTGGAGAGCCTGGGATCGGAGTCACTGGAGCTTCCGGCAGAGATCCACGCAGCACTGTCCGACGTCTCGGAAGGGGCCCGATGATCGAGTACGAGTTCTGGAACCTGTCGATTCCGCGCACCCAGTCGCGCAATGCCGTGTGTCAGTGGTTGACCACGGCGGCCGAGGTGCAGGGCTGGGAACTCGATCGTCTGAGAAGGGACCCCACCGGGCATCGCACGGTGCGGCTGCGACGCAAGATCATCAGGATGCGCGCGACCGTCTGAGCGTCATTCGCGCGGCTCGTCCTCGTCGCCTCCGCGGGTCTGGCGCAGGCGCCGTCCCCGCGCGATGTCGGCCTGCTCCTTCTTGGCCGTCTTGTCGCTCGTGCGCGTGTCGCGCGGCGGCAGCTGGATGACCTCCTCGGCCGGCAGCCCGGCCTGCAGTTCGCGGCCCCGCTCGAGTTCGGCGCCCAGCTCGGCGCCGAAGAGCAGGGCGAGGTTGGTGATCCACACGACGATCGCGACGACCGTCTCGCCGCTGCGACCCACCAGGCCCGCCCGCGACCGGCGCCCGAACATCAGCGGCCCCGACGCGACCAGATTCGCACCGCGACGAGGGCGGCGACCAGGGCCAGGACCCCGCCGCCGATCGCCATGACCACGGGCTTCGGACGCCCGTCCGGCTCCATGGTCGCGTCATGCAGCCGCGACTTGACGTCGAACTTCGCGGCCAAGTCGTCCACGGTGTCGGCGAGCTCCTCGCGGGTCTGCTCGATGTCGGCTTGCAGTGCATCCACGCGCGGATCGCTCATGAGTTCCTCCCGTGATGACGCACGGCGTCGAGGTCTGCCTTGACGCTGTCAACGGCCTTCTGCGGGACCGGAGTGCCGGCCTGGCTCACCCGGTTCTTGCCGATGAGCGCCACGATCGCAGCCACCGCCAGCAGGACGGCGCCCACGATCAGGGCGGCCGCCCATCCGTCGAGCACCAGTGCGAGGGCGAGCACCGCGGCAGCGATCAGGGTGCCGAAACCGTAGAGCGCGAGCAGACCGGCGGCGCCCATCATCCCGGCTCCGAGACCCGCCTGCTTGGCCTTGCCGGAGACCTCGAGCTGCGCCAGTTGCAGTTCCTCGCGCACGAGGGTCGAGACCTCCGTGGAGAGCCGGGAGATCAACTCCCCCGTGGAGGCCGACCCCTCGGCCTGGTTCATCGGGGGCCGTCCTGGCCGGGCTGGCCGTGGTGACCGGACCGGTCGGCCGCCTCCTGCGCAGCGTGCTGGACCTTGTCGGCTGCGTCCTGGACCCGCGGGTCCTGCCACACCTGCTGGGCCTTGTTGACGATCTGGTCGTACCGCTCGCGGCCGGACCGTGCACCGAGCACGTATCCGGCTCCCATTGCAACGAGCAATGACATCTTGCCGGCCATCGAGACCACCCCGCTTCGTGATGAATGTGGTGGTTCCGTACCCGGAGGTGCGAAAGCTATGCGTGCTCAGGCCAGATCGAGGAAGTCGTCCAGGACTCTCGTCCCGAACTGCAGCGCGTCGATCGGCACGCGTTCGTCGACACCGTGGAACAACGCGGTGAAGTCCAAGTCAGCCGGCAGCCGCAGCGGCGTGAAGCCGTAGGACGTGATCCCGAGCTTGTGCCAGGCCTTCGCGTCGGTGCCGCCGGACATCAGGAACGGCGCCACGTGCGCCTCCGGATCGTGCTTGAGCAACGACACCGTCATGGCGTCGACGAGATCGCCCTCGAAGGCGTACTCCAGCGGGATGTCCTCGTGGTGCGGCTCGACCCGCACGCCGTCACCGACGATCTGCTGGATCCGGGAGACGAAGTCGTGCTCGTGCCCGGGCAGCTGGCGTCCGTCGACGTAGGCGACCGCCTCACCGGGGACCACGTTGTGCTTGTAGCCGGCCCGCAGCATCGTCGCGTTCGTGGAGTTGCGCAGTCCCGCGCCGATCATCCGCACGGCCGGGCCGAAGTGCTCCAACAACTCGTCCGGGCTGCCCTCGGCTCCGGTCAACTCGCGGACCTTGTCCAGCAGCAGGCGCATCGAGGGTCCGGGCTCGGCCGGCCAGGCGTGTTCCCCCAACCGCACGAGCGCCTCGGCCAGGTGCACGAGCGCGTTGTCGTCGTTGCGCATGGAGCCGTGGCCGGCCGTGCCGGTGGCGGTCAGCCGCAGCCAGGCGATGCCCTTCTCGCCGGACTCGAGCAGGTAGAGCCGGCGGCCGGCGACCTCGGTCGAGAAGCCACCGACCTCGCCGATGGCCTCGGTGCAGCCCTCGAACCACTCGCGGTGGTGTTCGACGAGCCAGTGCGCGCCGAGCACGCCCCCGGCTTCCTCGTCCGCGGTGAACACGAGGGTGATGGGTCGATCGGGACGACGACCGGACCGTTCACGTTCACGGACGACGGCGAGCAGGATCGCGTCGAAGTCCTTCATGTCCACTGCACCGCGCCCGACGACGTAGCCGTCGACGATCTCGGCGGCGAACGGGTCGACGGACCAGTCGGCGGCCCGGGCCGGCACGACGTCGAGGTGTCCGTGGATCACCAGACCCGGCCGGCTGGAGTTCTGATCGCCCCAGCGGGCCAGCACGCTGGCGCGGCCCTGTTCGGACTCGACGATCGTCGATTCGATGCCGACCTCGGCCAACGACGCGGCGACGTACTCGGCCGCGGCGCGCTCCCCCGGTCCCGACCCGTCCCCGAAGTTGGACGTGTCGATCCGGATCAGCTCACGGCACAGGTCGACGACTTCGGACTCGGCGAGATCGGACATGGTCCCACCCTAGGCGAGCAGGCGTCGCAGGATCCGGTGGAGCATCGCGCCGGCAGCCCAGCGCACGACGGGATCGAGGAGGCCGGGCACTCCTCGGACCCGCAGCTCCTCGCGCCAGGTCACCACGGAGCCGTCCTCGACCGTGGCAACCTCGATCTCGGCCGAGCCCAGGACGACCCGGCCGTACTTCTCGATGGCCACCCGACGGGGCGGATCCCACGCGGTGATCCGCATCGGATCGTGGAATCCGATCGGTCCGACCCCGGTCCGCGCGGTGAAACCATCCGTCGTCCGGTGCACCGTGGTCAACGGGACGGCGTGGTCCTCCCATCGCGTGACGCGGGCGAAGGCATCCTCGGCTCGGAGGCTGGAGTGCACCCGCACATGTGACCACGGCATGGCACCAGCGTAGATTGAACCCATGTTCAATACGGCCTCGATGCCCTTCACCTCGGTCGCCGACGTCAAGGAACGGCTCGCCTCCGCCGGCTATCTGGCCTCGGACGCCATCGCCACGACGGTGTTCCTGGCCAGCGAGCTGGGCAAGCCGCTGCTCGTCGAGGGCCCCGCCGGAGTCGGCAAGACCGAGCTCTCGAGAGCGGTCGCCCACGCCTGCGACGCCGATCTGGTGCGCCTGCAGTGCTACGAGGGCGTCGACGAGGCGCGCGCGATCTACGAGTGGAACCACGCCAAGCAGTTGCTGCGCATCACCGCCGGCCAGGACGAGTCGTGGGACGAGGCGAAGTCGGACATCTTCTCCGAGGAGTTCCTGCTCCCCCGGCCGCTGCTGACGGCGATCCGCAACGACGGACCCACCGTGCTGCTGATCGACGAGACCGACAAGGCCGATGTCGAGATCGAAGGGCTGTTGCTCGAGGTGCTCGGCGACTTCCAGATCACGATCCCGGAGCTGGGCACGGTCACTGCGACCCACAAGCCCTTCGTCGTGCTGACCTCCAACGCGACACGTGAACTGTCCGAGGCGCTGCGCCGGCGCTGTCTCTTCCTGCACATCGAGTTCCCGTCCCCCGAACTCGAACGCGACATCGTGGCGCTCAAGGTCCCGGACCTCGACGACACCCTGACCGATTCGGTCGTCCGGGTGGTCAACGCGCTGCGCGCCATGCCGCTGCGCAAGGCTCCCTCGGTCTCGGAGACCCTCGACTGGGCCCGGACGCTGGTGGCACTGGGTGCCGACTCGCTCTCCGAGCAGGTCGTGTCCGAGAGCTTGGGCGTGATCCTCAAGCACACCGACGACATCGACAAGGCCCGCACCAAGCTGGACCTGGACGCCGTCCTGTCATGACCACCGCCGACTCCGTCGCGACCCGACTCGTCGAGTTCGTGGAGGCGTTGCGCACCAAGGGCATCAATGCGGGCCCGAGCGAGTCCATCGATGCAGCGGATGTCATCCGGGTGCTCGGACTCGACGATCGCGAGTTGTTGCGCGAGGGCATGGCGGCGGCACTCGTGCGCCGCGGCGGCCAGCGGGACGTGTTCGACCAGACCTTCGACCTCTACTTCCCGATGGGCGTGGGTGTCCCCGAAGCCGCCCGGGCCGCCGCCGAGGATCTCGACGTCCAGCAGTTGCGGGATCTGCTGTTGATGGCGTTGATGGACCGCGATCCGCGGACGCTGGCCCAGATCGCCGAGATCGCGGTGGACGTCCTCGGTCAGGTGGGCCAACCGGGCCATGACACCGCGGGGTGGTCGGCCTACCAGACGATCGATCGCCTGCAGCCGCAGACGCTGATCGCCGCAGCCATGACGATGGGCGCCGGCGGCTCCGGGCAGGGCGGCCAGGGGCTGGGCACCCAGTTCACCGACCGGCTCGCCCGCGACGAGATCCGGCAGGCCGTCGACGCCTTCCGCGACATGGTGCAGAACGAGGCGCGACGGCGCACGGCGGAACTGCGTGGTCGTGACGTCATCACCCGTCACGCGGTGCGGACGGGTTCCGATCAGATCGACTTCCTCAGCGCGAACCGCCAGCAGCTCGAGGAGTTGCGCCGATCCGTGAAACCGCTCGCACGGGTGCTGGCCACCCGGCTGTCGGCACGCCGACGCCGCCGTCGCCGCGGCCGGATCGACATGCGACGCACCCTGCGACGCGCGATGGGGACCGGCGGCGTGCCCATGCGGCCCGTCTACGAACGCCCGCGTCCGTCGCGTCCCGAGCTGGTCCTGCTGTGCGACGTGTCCGGATCCGTGGCCGGATTCTCGAACTTCACGATGCTGCTCGTGCAGGCGCTCAGCTCGCAGTTCAGCAAGGTGCGCGTGTTCGCGTTCGTGAACGCCATGGACGAGGTGACGGACATCGTCAAGGACGGCGCCCTGTCCGGCGGCGCGGACATCGAATCACGGATCCGCAACGAGGCCCGGATCACGAAGTGGCACACCAGCAGCGACTACGGCGAGGCGCTGCTGGACTTCCGTGAGCTGTTCCTCGACGCCGTCGGCCCGCGCTCGGCGGTGCTGATCCTCGGCGACGCTCGCAACAACAACCAGAATCCGCGGCTGGACGCGCTGCACGAGATCGCGGGCCGGTCGCGGCGCACCTTCTGGCTCAACCCCGAGCACCACTCGCGCTGGGGTCTGGGAGATTCCGAGGCGAAGACGTACGCCGAGGTCGTCCCGATGCACGAGTGCGCGAACGTCGATCAGCTCACTCACTTCGTCACCCGCCTGCTGCCGGTCTGAACTCGAGCCGGCGCGGTTCAGCCGGTGTTGGCGTACCAGTCCCGATCGGCGAACGGATCGAGGTCGTCGGGTGGGTCGATCGGATCCGGCGCGGAGGCATACCGATGCCCCGTGGGAGTGGTCCAGACGATCGTGCCGCCGGTGTCGGGGTCGATGCCGACGGTCCACCCTCGGCCTTCCTTCAGTTGGTTGTCGCGGGCACACAGGCCCTGCCCGTTGGCGATGATCGAGTCTCCCCCGTCGGCATGGCGGCGGATGTGGTCCAGATGCGCGACCCGGCACTCACACCCCGGGCGGCGGCAGTACCGGTCACGACTGGAGAGGAATCCGGCATCCACGGCGGTGAACCGACGACGTCGCGGATCACGGCCGACCAACTGGCCGTCGGCGTCGGTGTAGAGGCGGCGCCACCACGTGCGCTCGGCGCGTCCGAGCAGTCGCTCGGCGGTCGTGGGATCGATCGGACCGTAGCCGACCAACTCGCAGGCCCGGTCGTCGGCGCCGAGCACGGTGGTGTCCCGCATCAGGAGCTGCAGTTCCACGGGCGGTCCGTCGGCGTGCGCCAGGCCTGTCCCCCGCTCGACCAGCGTGTCGACCATGATCGCGCCGCGGCGCCGCGGATCGCCCGCCGCCTTCTGCCGCGTGGCATGACCGGCCAGTTCCGCATGCAGCGCCGTCAGTTGTTCGGCGGAGCCGATCACGCCCAGGAACGCCAAGGCGTCGTCCATCGGTTCCAGGAACACGCGTGGGCCGTTCTCGCGCGCCTTCGCCGCGCGGTCGGCGGCCGCCTGCGGGTCGGCCTCGAGCAGCATGCGCTTGACGCGGTGCTGGGCGCGCCGCGGCGTCAACGACGCCAGCAGCGGGGCGATGCGCCGGTCGACGGAAGCCAACAAGGCCTCGTCGGAGACGGACACCAAGGTGTCGCACACGGCTGCGACGGTCCGTTCCCCCGCTTGGCCCGTGGCCAGCGTCGCGAGCGTGGCCGGCATGTGGCGCAGCGTGAAGGCCGCCGCGACCATCCGGTCGGCCGTCGCTGTGGACACGCCCAGTGCCAGCGCGACCTCAGCGGTGAAGGACGGTGCTCCGAGCCGCAATTGCCAGTCCGGGTCGATCGCCGTCCGGTCGTCGTGCAGGCTGATGATCTGCTCGTACATCGCGGCCTGGGTCGTCCGCCGGACCCGCTCCAATGCCGCCAGGGCGTCGATCCGGTCGGCACCCATCGCGAACTCCGCCGCCGTGTCGGGCAGCGCGAAATCGTGGGTGCCGACCGCGGTCAACACTCCCTCGACGGGCACGTCCTCGAACATGGATCCAACCTAGTGGGCCCCGCTGACAGAACTCGCAGGAACGTGCGTCGGCCGGACGACGGGACGTGGGAGGCTTGGGCATCCGCCAACCGAGGAGTTCATCGTGCGCCGATTGGGTCATCTGGTCGCCCTGCCCCTGATCGTTCTCGCCACGCTGTCCGCGTGTGCGTCCTCCGATGACGACCCTGGTGCGTCGCCCCGGCCGACCGCGACGCCGACGCCGTTCCTCGGGCTGCCCGACGGCTCCACCGGTGGCGGAGAGTCCCCTGCCGGGGTGATCGCCTCCGACGAACCCGGAATGATCTGGCTCGTCACGTACGGCAGCAGCACCAACCCGGCCGTCGTGCAGCAGGTCAGCGCCGAGGGCCAGACGGTCACCGTCCAGGCCGCTGCCGAGGAAGGCAGGCCCGCGACGATGGACTACGTCCCCATGAGCTCGGCGATCCTGCTGCCCGAGGAGGTCGACCTCGAGGAGCCGATCACCTTCGACCTCGGCGAGTGGGGCACCGCCACGTTGGATTCGACCGCTCCGGGCACCGAAGCGTGGGTCGAGCCGCACGAATGACTCGTCGGCCGTCGTCGACCGGCTCTCGCCATGCGCCACAGCTCGTTGTGTGTCAGATTCGGGGGCACGCGGTCGACGACCGCATTACGGAGAGATGGACATGTACATCGGTGGATCACTGTTCTTGCTCGCCATCGGGGCGATCCTCGCATTCGCGGTGCAGGACGCGATCAACGGCGTCGACCTGGTCACTGCCGGCTACATCCTGATGGCCGTCGGTGTCCTGGGCCTGGTGCTCTCGGTCCTGATGGGCAGCCGCACTCGCGGTGAGGCACCGCCGCGCTGACCCCCGCCACAGCAGAAGGCCCCGATCGCTGCCGGTCGGGGCCTTCTGCCGTCTTCGAGTAGCGAAGCGGTCCGGTGAGGGGATAGCTGACCGAGCCGAGGTGGATGAGCGCGGTGTCGACGTCCAACCGGTCTGCGGCGTCACGGAGGGCCCGGCTCGACGGCTGGTCCGACGACCCCTCAGGAGCTCGGGGACGACAGCGCTTCGGTCAGCATCGCGACGAGGGTCTCGAGTTGCAGGTCGGCGGACTCGGCGACTTCCTCGTCGGAGCCGTCGAGCGCGCGGGCGGCGAGGCCGGCCTTGCTGTCGATCAGCTCGACGATCTTGGTGTCGATCGTCCGTGAGGCGATGATCCGCCAGGCGGTCACCGGTTCCTCCTGGCCGATGCGATGGACGCGGTCGATGGCCTGGGTCTGCTCCGCGTCGGTCCAGGACAACTCCGCG
>CAYXFT010000079.1:0-11715 GCA_964464335.1 uncultured Aeromicrobium sp. | reverse complement strand
CTGTCCGAGGCCGGCCCCACGACGATCCGCCGCGCCCACGCCGTCCAGCCCGTGACGGCCCTGCAGAGCGAGTACTCCCTGTTCTGGCGCGAGCCCGAACAGTCCGTGCTGCCCGTCGTGGAGGAACTCGGCATCGGGTTCGTCCCGTTCAGCCCGCTCGGTCGCGGCCTGCTCACCGGTGCCGTCACCCGCGAGTCGACGTTCGACGACGGCGACATCCGGGCCGGACTCCCCCGCTTCGCCCCCGACGCGCTGGACGCGAACCTGCGCCTCGTCGACGCCGTCACCACGATCGCGCAACGCGTCGGCGCCACGCCCGGTCAGGTGGCCCTCGGCTGGCTGCTGGCGCAGAAGCCGTGGATCGTCCCGATCCCCGGCACGCGCAGGATCGAGCGGCTCGACGAGAACCTCGCGTCGGCCGACCTGCGGCTCTCCGACGCCGACCTCGCCGACCTGACCAGCGCGTCCGACAGCATCACGGCCGTCGGGGATCGATACCCCGAAGCGATGGCGCGCATGATCGACCGGAGTTGAGGGAGGCCCGATGGGCGACGGACTGACGAACAGCTGGATCTTCTGGGCGCTGCTGTCGGCGGTGTTCGCCGCGATGACGGCCATCTTCGCGAAGGTGGGGGTGGCCGGCGTCGACTCCGACGTGGCGACCCTGATCCGCACCGTCGTGATCCTGGTGACGCTGGCGGTGATCCTGCTCGTGCTCGGCAAACTGCATGATCCGGGCCCGCTCAGCGCGAGGACGTGGACCTTCCTCGTGCTGAGCGGACTGGCCACCGGCGCGTCGTGGCTCTGCTACTTCCGGGCACTGTCGCACGGACCGGCGTCGCTCGTGGCGCCGATCGACAAACTCAGCGTCGTGTTCGTGGCGGTCTTCGGCGTACTGTTCCTGGCCGAACGCCTCGACCCGCTCCAGTGGTTGGGCGTCGCGCTGGTCGGCGGCGGAGCGGTGCTGCTCGCCCTCGGCTGAGGCTCGCAACACCCGCTTCGGCCGTGTCTGCTGCGCATTCCCCGCGGCAGACGAGAAACTTTGGCACCAATTATGAATATATGATTGACGATATAGGAACCGTGCTCAAGACTGTGTCCACCGCACGCCATCATGCGCGCGGCGCAGAGACAGGTTCTGCTACTCAACTCGTCCCGTGAGGGGCGTTTCCGATGAGGAGTATGGGTAGATGAATTCACGGAACAGGTATGTCGCCGCCCTGGGGGCGACGGCGCTGGCAGCAGCGGGCGGCATGGTCGCCTTGACCAGCACGCCGGCCACCGCGGCCACGAGCACGATCAACTGCAAGGTACTCAGCACGATCGCGCCGTGGACCTCGGACTTCAACCTGAGCTTCAGCCCGGCTGCACCCGCTCCGGGTCAGACCGTCACTGTCACGCTCGCGTTCGACCCGGGTCCGACCAACGGCCCCGTGGCCGTCGGCCCCGGCAACGGCACCCCGATCACACCGAAGGCGACCGTCGCACTGTCGGGCGCAGCCACCGGCACCGTGCAGTTGTCGGGCGCAGTGCTCGGCGACACCGCACCGGGCGCCGTCATGCCCGGCGGTTCGATGAGCGGCACGTTCACCGCCAGTGCCGGTGTCACCACGGCAACGGTGGACGACATCCTGTTCGACTCGCCCACCGTCGACACCAACTGCAACGCCGGCACCGACCCGGTGACCTCACCGGCGCCGACGTCCATCACCGGTTCGGTCAGCGTGTCGAACGCCACGGCGACGATCACGTCGATCACCAACCAGGTGGTGACCACCCACGCCCGGGCCAATGACGTGATCGGCTTCGACGCGTCCGGCTTCATCAACAACGGCACGGGCAACGCCCAGCTCTGCGACACCGACGGCACGAACTGTGGCGCGGCGTCGACGTTCACCCTCGCCGGCGGCACCGGCTCGGGCACCCTGACGGTCCCGACCGGCATCACCGGGGCCAAGGCCCTCAAGCTCAGCAACGGGGCCGAGCAGACCCTGAAGTCGATCACCATCCTCGGCAGCGCGACGATCACCACCAACATCGCCGGTGGTGGTACGGGCACGGTCGTCACGGTGACCGGCACCAACTGGGATCCGAACCAGGCAGTCTCGGTGGGCGGCTACAAGGCCGGTCCTCCGTTCCCGCCCGGTGCCACCGCGGACCCGACGGTGAGCGCCACGGCGAACGCCAGCGGCAACATCTCGACCACGTTCACGGTCAACGACTCGTCCACCGCCTACATCGGTGGTTCGAAGACCCACGGCGCGGGCGCGATCTTCGCCTCCAGGCCGTTCAGCTTCTCCGGCGACTCCTGCACGGCGAAGATCGGCGCGGCGGCCACCGGCAGCTGCGAGGTCCTGGAGACCGTGACCCTCACGGTCACCGCCGGTGACCTGAAGATGTCGAAGGACGCGGGCAACGTCGTGTTGTCGCCCGTCACCCTGGACGGCACGGCACAGGAGTCGACCGGTTCGCTGCGCGACGTCACCGTGAAGGACTACCGCGGCGGCACGCTGGGCTGGTCGCTCACGGGCAAGTTCACCGGCCTCAACGGCCCGGTGGCGATCGCCCCGAGCAAGCTGACCTGGACGCCGTCCTGCACCGCTGGTGGCAACAACGATGACACCGTCACCGTCGGCGCGGCCGGTGCCTTCGCCGACAGCGCGACCGCGCAGCCGCTGTGCTCCGTGGTGGCAGGCGACCTCGGTGCGGACCTGGTCAGCGGTGGCGACACCGTGGCCGACGCCGCACTGTCGCTGGACCTGCTCGCCAACCAGGCTGCAGGCAACTACACCGGAACGCTCACCCTCACGCTGTCGTGATCGTGACGTCCGACTGAACACCACCGACCCGGGTGGGCGCACCTCGCGCTCACCCGGGTCGACGGTCGCTCGAAGCGAGCGACCGCATTCGCAAGGAGCACGACCATGATCCACCCGGACACCATCTGGCGCCGTACCGCACTGGCCCTGCTCGGCCTCGTCGTCGCCGTTCTCGCCACCTGCCTGGGCAGCGCCCCGGCCCACGCCGCCGACAACGGGGCCTGGTCGGTGGCCCCGACCCCGCCGGACAGCGAGAACCCGGCGCCGCGCAACTACTTCGTGCTCGAGGGCGAACCGGGAGCGAAGATCAAGGACAAGGTGCGGATCCAGAACTGGACGAAGGCACCGATCACCTTCAAGCTCTACGGCGCCGACGGTTTCAACACCGAGAAGGACGGCTTCTTCGCACTCAAGGGCAACGACGAGAAGATGACCGATCTCGGCCAGTGGGTCACGCCGGCGACCTCCCAGGTCACCGTGTACGGACGCACCCAGGTCGACGTCCCGGTCATCGTGAAGATCCCCCGCAACGCTGCCCCCGGCGACCACGTCGGCGGCGTGGTGGCCATGAACGTCTCCGTCGAGTCCACCGAGAAGGACGCCGAGGGCATCGAGGTCGGCGTCCAGCGGGCCGTCGGCGCCCGCATGTACGTCAGGGTGGCCGGGCCGACCACGCCGGCGCTCGAGGTCGAGAACGTGACGCTCCAGCACGACCGTGGCCTGATGCCGTGGACCGGCTCGGGCAGCGGCAGCGTTTCCTACACGGTGAAGAACACCGGCAACGTCCGGCTCTCCCCCGAGGCCGTGGTCGACCTGGAAGGGCTGAGCGGCGAGATCGCCTCCTTCGACGGCAAGGGCCTGACCGACCTGCTGCCCGGTGAGACGGCCCGCGTGAACCAACAGGTCGACGGCATCCCCTCGTTCGGGAAGGTCACCGCAACCGTCACCGTGACCACGACGGACGGACCCACGGACCAGGCGGCCACCAGCACCTGGCTGGTGCCGTGGCCGGCGCTGCTCGTGCTGCTCACCCTGATCGCCGTGGCGCTCTGGCTGATCCGTCGCCACCGGGACACCGGCGGCCGGCGGGTCGCGACCGCCGAAGACGCACCCCAACTCACCGTCTCGGGCCGCCCGTGACGACGAGACCCGCCCGAGGGCTGCTGCTCGCCGTCCTCACCTGTGCACTGTTGTCGATCGGCGGTTGGGGCAGCCCGGTCGCCGCGGCCGACGGACCTTCGGGCGTCGTGCTGCCCTCCAGCGCCCGGCCCGGGGACACGGTCGAGGTCGGCAGCAAGGGCTGGCCCGCCGGGTCGCAGATCCAGGCGGTCGTGTGCGGCGACTGGGCGATCGGCGGTTCGAACACCTGCTATCTGCCCGGCGCGGTCCTCGGCCGCGCGGACGACCGGGGCCGGGTGCACCTGCAGTTGACCGTTGCCGCCCCGCCGCGACCGTGCCCCTGCGTGATCCGGCTCACGACCTTCTCCGGTGACGCCCAGGCACAGAACCTGCCGATCGACGTGATCGGACACGAGGTCGGCACTCCGCCCGTGGCCGACCAACCGTCTTCCGACCTGCAACTGACCAGCGTGACGATGCAGGGCTCCGGTTCCACACTGCGCCGACTGCTCGGACTGGGTGGCTCGGCCGAGGTGGTCGTCACCGTGACGAACCGCGGCGATGCACCCGCGACCGTCCCCGCGGTGCGCGTCGGGCTCGGCGACGGGGAGCTGGGCGACCCGCAGAGCAGCGCGGTCACGGTTCCGCCGAAGCAGAGTCGCACGGTGGTCCTCGACGTCGACCTCCCGGTCGGATCCGTGGGCACCCAGCAGGCCACGGTGGCGTGGGCGAAGGATGCCGACGCCCGTCTCTCGACCAGCTGGAGCACCTACCCGTGGTTGCTGATCGGGCTGGTCGTGACCCTCCTGGTGCTCGCGCTGCTGTGGCTGTGGTGGCACCGGTGGGGGCGGGCACGCGCCGCCGAGCGGCGGCGCCGGGCCGACGAGGTCGCCGCCTATCGGCTCCCCGACGTCGTCTACGTCGAGGAGATCGGCGGTCTGCTGGTCAACCCCGCGGCGCTGCGCGGCTCACGGACGCTCGATCGCGTCCGGGCGCGGATCTCGGCTGACGACCTGGTCCGACTGGCCGCGGGTGGGCAGATCGACTTGCCCACGGACGATGCCTCCCGCGAAACCTCGTCCACCCCGCACGAATCCGACCTGAGAATTTTCGTTGAAGTAGGAGACGAATCGGGCCGACGGACCATACAATAAATGATATACGACTTTCCCGAGTCGATCCCCCAGACGGCGAGCCCCTCATGTCACCTGTCGGCATGAGGGGCTCGCTTCGTCCAGTATTCCATCGGCACGGCCGGACCTCCGCAGCGCCCATGGGCCGCTGCCCTTCAGCGAGCCGGATCGACGGCCCCCTCCAGAGCAGCCCGAACCCACGCGGCGAACGCCTCGGCGCCGTCCACGACAGCCGCGAAACGCGGAGAATGGACGATGTCGAAGGCGTGTTGACCACCGGGCAGCTCGGCATAGACGACCGCATTCCGGGTGATGCGGCGCAGCCGAGCGACGAACTGCCGGGCGCCCTCGACGGTCGCCAAGGAGTCCTTGGTGCCGTGGGCGATGAAGAACGGCGGCGCATCGGGGTTGAGGTACGCATACGGCTGGTTCACCGAGGGCTCCTCCTGCGGGTCCTCGCCGAAGAAGTGGCCGTAATAGCCGTAGAGACACATCACCCCGCTCACCGAGGTGTCGGCGGACTCGAAGCCTGGTTGGAACACGGGGTCGTTCGCCGTGAGCGCGCAGATCGCCGCGAGGTTGGAGCCGGCGGAACTGCCCGCCACGAACAACGACGACGGATCGGCGCCGTGCTCCGGGCCGTGCTCCCGAGCCCACGCGATGACCGACTTGGCGTCGATCTGGTGGCCCGGGAACGTGGTCTCGGGCATCAGCCGGTAGTTGGCGCTGATGCACACCCACCCCTGGCTGGCGAGATGGTGCAGGAGTGGTCTGGCCTCGCGGTTCTTCGCGCCCCCGGTGAAGCCGCCGCCGTGGAAGTAGACCAGCACCGGCGCACCCGACGGCGCGTCACGGCGTCGGTAGACGTCGAGGAGGTTCCGGCGGCCGGCGTCCCCGTAGCTGAGGTTGGCGATCCGCTGCACGTCGCGGCGCGACCGCGCGACCGGCAGCAGCAGGATCCGGGCCCACGGCCGGTGGCGGCGCAGCGGCACGTGCACCCGATCGCGCCAGTCCGACCCGAGTCCCTCGTCCAGGGCCCGCCCGACCACCCGATTCGTCCGGACCCCACGCCATGCCGCGAAGGCGAGTCCGACACCGACGACGACGCCCAGCGCGACGATCGCGCGGGCGCCGGTCGACCGGAGGTCGCCCTGGGCAGCCGCCAACGCCGTGGAAGCCACGAGGAGGTAGATCCCCAGGAACGGCACCTCGTTGGGGACCATGCCGCACCAGAAACTCAGCCTGGCCAAGCGCTGCGGCCGGCGCGGGGCCACCACGGCGAAGAACGTGAACCACGCGAGGATCGCGACCGTCACCAAATATCCGATCGGCATGGTGACCAACGTAACCGCCGCCTTCGGACCACCTCGCCCGGGGCTGTTAGGGTCGGGCTCGACACGGGGTGCCCGCACGGGCGGGCTGAGATCACACCCGTCGAACCTGCTCGAGCTCGTACTCGCGAAGGGATTGTCGGATGCCCCTTGTCCTGTCGACGCCACCGGACGTCGCCCTCGGCCGGCTCCGTGAGGCCGCCCCGTTGGTGCAGTGCATCACCAACTCCGTGGTCACCGGCTTCACCGCCAACGCCCTGCTCGCCCTCGGTGCGGCGCCCGCCATGGTGGACCTGCCCGAGGAGGCCGGGGTGTTCGCCGGCGTCGCCGGAGGTGTCCTGATCAACCTCGGCACACCGGCCGCCGACCAGCGGGAGGCCGCCCGTGCAGCCGCGGCCGGCACGGACCGGTGGGTCCTCGATCCCGTCGCGATCGGCGCGCTTCCCGTGCGCACCGCGCTGGCCCATGAACTGCTGGCCCAGCGGCCCGCGATCATCCGCGGCAACGCCTCGGAGATCATGGCGCTGGCCGGCACGGGTACCGGCGGGCGCGGGGTGGACTCGACCGCCGGAGCCGAGGAGGCACTGGACGCGGCGGTCCGCCTGGCCGAGACCTCCGGCGCCGTTGTCGCCGTATCCGGCGAGGTCGACGTGATCGCCGGCGCCGAGGGCGTCGTGCGCGTCACCGGCGGGGACGCGTTGCTCACGAAGGTGACCGGCGGCGGCTGCTCCCTCGGGGCCACGATGGCCGCCTTCCTCGGGGTGTGCGATCCGCTGTCGGCCGCCGTCGCCGCGTCGGTCGCGCACGGGGTCGCGGCCGAGCGCGCCGCGGCCCGCGCGAGTGGACCCGGCTCGTTCGCCGTGGCCTTCCTCGACGAACTCGCCGCGCTGACGCCCTCCGCGATGGTGCCCTCCGGTCGCGTGACCACCTCCCCGCACGTCGCGGACGCACGCCCATGAGGGCCTCGGGCCTTCACCTCGTCACCGACGAACGCCTCGACTTCGCGCGGCTCTGCGAGGCCGTCGATGCGGCCGTGACCGCCGGGACGTCGGTCGTGCAACTGCGCGACAAGGTGGTCCCGGCCCGTGAACTCGTGCGCCGGGCCGTGGCCCTGTCCGCCGTCGTCGCCGGCCGGTGCGCCTTCATCGTGAACGACCGGGTCGACGTCGCGGTCGCGGCCCGGCGGGAAGGCGCCCGGATCGACGGCGTCCACCTCGGGCAGGACGACCTCGACCCACCGGTCGCACGCGACCTGCTCGGGCCGGCCGCCCTGATCGGCTGGACCGCCGACCTCCCGGCACACCTGGCGGCCGCCGCCCGGTTCCCGGCCGGGACGGTCGACTATCTCGGGGTCGGCGTGATCCGGGCGACCGGCTCCAAGTCGGACCATCCTCCCGTGTTGGGCGTCGACGGCTTCGCGGCGCTGGCCCGGGCCACCGAATTGCCCTGCGTGGCCATCGGCGGCATCACCTCGGGAGACGTGCGCGACCTGATGGCGGCCGGTGCTCGCGGGGTAGCGGTGGTCTCGGCGATCTGCGCGGCGGCCGATCCGGGAGCCGCCGCCCGCGAGTTCGTCGACCGGTTCGCCGCCGCCGGGAGCGCGTCATGAGCGTCCCGCGCGTACTTGCCGTCGCCGGCACCGACCCCACCGGCGGGGCGGGAATCCAGGCCGACCTGAAGTCGATCAGCGCCCTGGGCGGCTACGCGATGGCGGTCGTGACGGCCCTCGTCGCACAGAACACGCGCGGCGTCAGGTCCGTCCACGTCCCGCCCGTGGACTTCCTGACCGAACAACTGGACGCCGTGTCCGACGACGTCGTGATCGACGCCGTCAAGCTCGGCATGCTGCACTCCTCCCCCGTGATCGAAGCGGTGGAGCGCTGGCTCGAGCGGACCTCGCCACCGATCGTCGTGCTCGATCCGGTGATGGTCGCCACGAGCGGCGACCGTCTGCTCGACGCCGCAGCCGAGGACGCGATCCGCGCGCTGTGCGCACGCGTCGACCTCGTCACCCCGAACGTGCCCGAGTTGGCCGTGCTCACCGGTCGCCCGACCGCCGCGACGTGGGACGACGCGGTGCACCAGGCCACCACCCTCGCGCGGGAGTCCGGCGCGGCGGTACTCCTCAAGGGCGGGCACCTGCCCGGTGCCACGTGCTCGGACGCCGTCGTCACCACCGATTCCGTCGCACCCATCCACGGCCGGCGGGTCGACTCGGCGAACACGCACGGCACCGGCTGCTCACTGTCCTCGGCCATGGCGACGCTCGCCGCCCAGGGATTGACGTGGTCCCAGGCGCTGACCCGCGCGAAGTCGTGGCTGTCCGGCGCGATCGAGCACGGCGCCGATCTGGAGGTCGGCGAGGGAAACGGTCCCGTCGACCATTTCCACGAGCTGCGCCCGAACCTCGTCGAACCGGACTGGTGCGCCGGCGTCTGGGACGCGACGGCGAGCCTGCGGTCCCGCGTCGATTCGTGCGACTTCGTGAGAGGGCTGCGCGACGGCGACCTCGCCCGCGAGCGTTTCCACTGGTACCTCGAGCAGGACGCCGTGTACCTGGGCGAGTACTCGCGTGCCCTCTCCCGCGCGAGCGCCCTCGCGCCGTCGACGGGCGAACAGGTCTTCTGGGCCACGAGCGCGGCAAACGCGCTCGCGGAGGAGGCCCGACTCCACCGGGCCCGGATCGGCGACCGGAGTTCAGCCGCCGCGCCGACCACGCTCGCCTACGTCAACCACCTCCACGCGACGGCAGCGCACGGCGACTACGCCGAGCTGGTCGCGGCGCTGGTGCCGTGCTTCTGGCTCTATGCCGACCTCGGGACCCGCCTCGCCGCCGGTCGGCGGCCGACGCATCCCTACGCCGACTGGCTGGACACCTATGCCGACCCGGCCTTCGCCGCCGCCACCGAAACAGCCCGAGAGACGCTCGAACGCACGGCGGCCGGGGTGCCGGCCGCCGTGCGCCACCGCATGCGGCGCGCGTTCATCGAGTCGATGCGCCACGAACTCGCCTTCTTCGAGGCGCCGCAGGCCGCCTACTTGAAGGCCGCGTCCGAGACGGACACCACCTGCCCGGCGGCAGGGATCCCCAAGAACGCGGCGATCGACCACGCCGACGCGTAGAGCTTCCCGCCACGCCACAGCACCCCGGTCGGCATCGTGACCTGCGCCTCGGTGCGCTTGCCCCACGGCGTGACCTTGACGATCTGGCCGACGGACGACGGGTCGAAGTCCGGACCGGGTTCGCCCTGGGGCGCGCCTTCGAGCACCTCGGACACGTAGAACGTCCCGTCGGGCCGCACGGTCACCCCCGTGGGGGCCGTGAAGCCCGAGATGACCTTGCGGATCTTCCCCGACTTCGCATCGAGGACGTAGACACGACCTTCCCCGGGCGCCTCACCGGTCAGCGCCGACACGTACAGCGTGTTCCGCGGTCCGTAGGCCACGCCGGTCGGTACGGCATCGCAGCCGACCGAGTTCGCGTCGTTGTTCGGCCGTCCTTCGCACGCTCCGGTGTTGACCGTCGGCGGCACGAAGAACGGCGTGACCTTGCCCTTCGCGCTGACTCGCCAGACGACGTTGCCGCCGCCGTCGGCGACGAGCAGGCCGCCGCCCCAGCCGCGCTCGGCGATGACGCTGAACGGGTTGGACAGCGCGTCGAGCGGGACGCCGTCCGGGCCGAACTGGGTCTGGCCGTCGGGGTTGTACTTCAGCTCCGCGGCCATCAGATCGGCGAACTGGGCGACCTTGCCGTGCTTGGCGACCAGGACCGAGGATCCGGGGTACGGCCCGGCGGGTGCCGAGGGATCGGCCTCGCCGGTCACGATGAACGTCCGACTGCCGATCCGGGTGGCTCCGCTGGCGGCATTGGGGCCGAGGCCGTCGACGACGGTGCGGACCTTCCCGCTGCGCGGGTCGACCGCGATCACGCGGCCGGCACCGGACTCGGTGACCAGCAGGGACTTGCCGATCGACGAGACCTGGTACGGACCCTCGAGTCCGTCGGCCAGCACCGTGACGGGTTCGGGCTTGGGTTTGTGGTTGCCATGCGCCGAGGCGGACGGGGCATAGGTGAGCGCGACCGAGGTCGCGACACCGAAGACGAGCAGACTCCGACTGATCATGTGCATCGCAGGCTCCAGGGGACGGGGTTCCCGAGATGTGATCTTCCTCACAGTAATCACCTCGGGGCTTCAGGGGAACCCCGGCCCCGACGGCGCCGATGTAAACGACGTTCACCGTGCCGAGGCATCCGTCCGGACCTAGGCTGACCGCCTGGAGGTGAGCATGGTCAGACTTTCTGGAGCAGCGCGTCGGGCCCAGTTGCTCGCCGTCGCACGCGAGGAGTTCCTGCGGGTCGGTCCCGAGGGGGCCCGGATCAGCGACATCGCCGATCGCGCCGAGGTCAACGTGGCCCTCATCTACCGACACTTCGAGTCCAAGGAGCAGTTGTTCGAGGCGGCGATCGTCGATCCACTGGAATCGCTGTTGCGCGACCTGCTGAGCGAGACCGCGGACCTCGCCCGGGAGGAGCCCGTGCTGGACACGGTCCTGAGCTTCTACCGGACACTGCTGCAGATCTTCACCCAGACGCTCGGCCTGTTCGGCGTCGTGCTGTTCAGCGATCGCGCCAGCGGCCACGACTTCTACCAACGCCGCATCGCACCGTTCATCGACGCCCTGGTCGAGATCCAGACCGGCGCGGGAGCGCTGTGGCCGCAGGTCCACGACCCGGCCGTGACCACCCCCATGTGCGTCGGCATGTGCTGGGGCGCCACCATGGACGCCCATTTCCGCGACACCGAACTGGACATCGATCGCGTCGCCGAGACGCTCGCCGCCGTGACGGCCTACGGACTGCTCGGCCCCACGACGAACTGACGCGCCCGTCGCCGGTGCCGACCTTGGTAGGCTGCGAGCGTCTCAAGGACCGTTCCCGGCGCCAGGCCGACCGCGAACGCCTCTTCCTGCACAGGAGCCGACGCCAGGCCGGTCGGCACATCCATGCGGAGGAAGCATGAGCATCTCCATCGACCGCGCTCGCATCGCCGAGCTGACCGCCCGCGAGGCCGCCCGCCTCGACGAACGCACGACGGCATCGCGGGACCTCTACCGGCGCGCGAACGTCCACCTCTCCGGCGGCGTCGCCTCGTCCTACCAACTGCGCGACCCGTGGCCGATCTACATCGCGAAGGGGTCCGGACCGAAGGTCTGGGACGTCGACGGCAACGAGATGTGGGACTTCCACAACGGCTTCGGATCGATGGTCCAGGGTCACGCGCACCCCGCGATCGGTGCGGCCATCGCCCGCCG
>CAYXFT010000078.1:0-11771 GCA_964464335.1 uncultured Aeromicrobium sp. | reverse complement strand
TCATGACCTCGCGGACGTGCCCGATCAACGCCGTCGCCTCGGCGATCCGCAGGGTCCGGGTGTTGCGCACGTAGTGCAACGGCGTGCGCCACAGCGCCTCGTCGGCATAGATGTTCCCCACGCCGGAGACGAGAGTCTGGTCGAGCAGCGCCCGCTTGACCCCGGTCTCCTTGCGACGCAGGCGTCGGACGAAGTCGGCGTCGTCGAAGGCTGCGTCGAGCGGGTCGAGGGCGATGTGGTCGATCTCGACCGGCGGGTCGGTCTCGCTGACCGCCATGCCGCCGAAGATCCGCTGGTCGACGAACCGCAACTGGCGGCCGTCGTCGAGATCGAGGGTGATCCGCAGGTGCCGCGGCGGCGCGGCCTCGGGGTCGGCCACGAGGGCCTGACCGCTCATGCCGAGGTGGGTCAGGATGCTGGATCCGTCGTCGAGCGCGAGCCACAGGTACTTGCCGCGGCGGTGCGCGGCCTCGACGTGCCGACCGGTGAGCCGGGCGACGAAGTCCGACGGTCCGGGTCCGTGTCGGCGCACCGAGCGGGCGTCGTGGACGGTGACGGCCCGGATCGTCCGGCCGACGACGTGATCGTCCAGCCCACGGCGGACGACCTCGACCTCAGGAAGTTCCGGCACCCGCGGACTCGGCGGACTCCACAGAGGCGCGCTCGGAGATGGCCCGCCAGGCGATCTCGGCCACCATCTGCTCGGCGTCCTTCTTGGACCGCCCGGTGCCGCCGTCGAAGGACAGGTCGCCGAGCGAGACCGAGGCGGTGAAGGTCTTGTTGTGGTCGGGGCCGGTGCCCTCGAGGTGGTAGACCGGCACGCCGAACCCGTGGGTGGCCGAGATCTCCTGCAGGGAGGTCTTCCAGTCCAGGCCGGCGCCCAGTTCGGCCGCGGATGCGATCACGGGGTCGAAGATGGTGTGGATCACGTCGGCGGCGCGCTCGATGCCGAACTGCACGAAGACCGCGCCGAGCACGGCCTCCATGCCGTCGGACAGGATCGACGGCTTGTCGCGCCCACCGGACGCCTCCTCGCCACGACCCAGCCGCAGGTGATCGCCCAGACCGAGGGTGCGCGCGACCTCGGCGAGCGCCTTCGCGCTGACGACGGCGGCGCGCAGTTTCGCGAGCTGGCCCTCGGGCAGGTCGGGATGGCCGCGGAACAGGGTCTCGGTGATGACCAGCCCCAACACCGAGTCGCCGAGGAACTCCAGGCGCTCGTTGTTGGGGATCTGGCCGTTCTCGTACGAGTACGAGCGATGCGTCAGGGCATGCGTCAGCAACCCGGGGTCCAGGTCAGGAACCCCGAGCGTCTCGCTCAGTGCCTCGAGATCGGGCACGCCGGTCAGGTTCAGAGAACCTGACGACGCTCGCCGCGTGCGCCGTACTGGCCACACTCGGCGCAGGCGCGGTGCGGGACCACCTTCGCGTTGCACGCCGGGTTCGCGCAATCGACGGTGGAGACGGGGGTCGTCTTCCACGCCGAACGGCGGTGCCGGGTGTTGCTGCGCGACATCTTCCGCTTCGGGACTGCCACGGTTACTCCTCAGGTCGTTCGGTCAGGTTGGTCAGCGCCGACCACCGGGGGTCGATCGCGTCTCCGTGTGTGTGATCTGGATCGTCCGCGAGCCGCACCCCACAGTCGGGGCACAGACCCGGACACTCCGGATCACACAACGGGTTGTGCGGCAGTGCGAGCACCACCACATCCCGCAGGACGGGCTCGAGGTCGAGCAGGTCGTCCTCGAGGGCCAGTTCGTCCTCACCCGCGTCCTCGTAGAGATAGAGCTCCTGGAAGTCGACGTCGAGATCACTCTCGACACCGATCAGACAGCGCACACACTCTCCGACGGCATGGGCCGAGGCCGTTCCGGTGACGAGAACTCCGTCCATGACGGCCTCGAGTCGGAACTCGAGATCGATGGGCGAACCCTCGGGAACACCGAAGACGTCCAGGCCGAGGTCGACCGGTGCATCCACGACGAGCTCGTAGGACTTCTCGGTACCGGGGCGACGTCCCAAAGGATGGGTGTCGATCACCAACGGACCGGAAGACACGGCAAGCCCCTCATCGAGTGCATCAGAGAACCACGGCCCGCAAACGGGCCATCGTCCATCTTAGCCCGGAGCCCCGCCGTGAGGCCAATCGCGGGTCTGCAGGCCCTGACCGGCAGGGACTGTCGGTGCCGGCTGCGACCATCGCGGCATGGACGAGGACCGGATCGGGGCCATCCTGCACGCCGACCTCGACGCGTTCTACGCCTCGGTCGAGCAGCGGGACGACCCGTCGTTGCGGGGGCGGCCGGTCATCGTCGGTGGCGGTGTCGTGCTGTCGGGATCCTACGAGGCCCGGGCACGCGGGGTGCGCACCGCCATGGGCGGACGCCAGGCGATGCGGCTGTGTCCCGACGCGGTCGTCGTGCAACCGCGCTTCGACGCGTACGTCGCAGCCAGCAAGGCGGTGTTCACGATCTTTCGCGACATCACCCCCGTCGTGCAGGCGCTGTCCATCGACGAGGCCTTCCTGGACGTCTCGGGGCTGCGACGGCTGCGCGGGCCGGCGCTGCCGATCGCCCGCGACCTGCGCGAACGGGTCCGCGTCGAGGCCGGGCTGCCGATCTCGGTCGGCATCGCCCGCACGCCGTACCTGGCCAAGGTCGCCAGCACCCTGAGCAAGCCCGACGGGCTGCTCGTCGTGCCGACCGACGGTGAGCTGCAGTTCCTGCACCGGCTGCCGGTCGAACGCTTGTGGGGCGTCGGCGACGTCACCGCAGCCAAACTGCACGCCGTGCGGGCCCGCACCGTCGCCGACGTGGCCCGCATGACGCCCGGCGAGCTCGCGGCCATCGTCGGCAAGGCCGCGGCGTACCACCTGCACGCGCTCGCGAACGGCCATGATCCGCGCACGGTGCAGACCCACACGGGTCGCCGCTCGATCGGCGCCCAGCACGCCCTCGGCGGCCGCGGCACCACCTTCGCCGAGGCCGACCTCGCCCTGCTGGCGTTGTGCGACAAGGTGTGCCGGCGCCTGCGCCGCGCCGGCCGGACGGCGTCCACCGTGACCGTGAGATTCCGGTTCGGCGACTTCCGCAGGTCGACGTCCTCGCGCACCCTGGCGCGCCCCACCGAGAGCACGGACGCCGTCACGACGACGGCGCGCGCCCTCCTGGCTGCGCGACGCGACGAGGTCCTCCGCGACCGGATCACCCTCGTGGGCGTCGCCCTGTCCGGGCTGGACGCCCACGGCGCCCAACTGGTGTTGCCGCTGGAGGGCGAACCCGAGCCGACGCTCGACGCGGCGCTCGACCAGGTCCGGGCGAAGTTCGGCAACGACGCGCTCCGGCGCGGCAGCCACGTGGGACGCGCGCCCGACCGCCGGTCGTAGGTCGAGTGAGGTCGACCTCGCGGGTCAGTGACCGAAGGACTCGTCGAGTGCGTTCATGACGTGCTTGGGCACCAGACCGTTGACGTCGCCGCCGTGCTTGGCGACCTCCTTGACCAGGCTGGAGGCGATGAACGTGTACTCCGGCGAGGTCGGAATGAAGACGGTGTCGATACCGGTGAGGTTGCCGTTCATCTGCGCCATCTGCAGTTCGTAGTCGAAGTCGGACACCGCACGCAGGCCCTTGACGATCGCCTGGACGTCGTTCTGGGCGCAGTAGTCGACCAGCAGACCGGCATAGGAGTCGAGCGTGACGTTCTCGAGCTCGGACGTGGCCGTGCGGATCATGTCGATCCGCTGCTCGGTGGTGAACAGCCCCTTCTTGCTCTCGTTGACCAGCACGACGACGACGACCTCGTCGAACAGGAACGACGCCCGCTCGATGATGTCGAGATGTCCGTTGGTGATGGGATCGAAGGAGCCGGGGCACACCACGCGCGTCATGTCAGCGACCGTACCAAAGGTGGGTCTCGCCGTAGACCTTGTCGCGGAGCGTGTCGAACCCCTCCGGCCAGACGAACGGATCGCGGCTCGAACGCTCGACCACGACGACCGCGTCCGGGGCCAGCGAGGGGCGCAATGCCGCGACGATCGCCGCGACCTCGGCCGTGGGCAGCGCATACGGCGGATCGATGAACACCAGATCCCACGGGCCGCCGGGTCGGGCGACGAATCGCTCGACCGTGGACCGGTGGACCCGGGCGTCGGCGGCCAGATCGGTGACGTTGCGCTGGATCGTGCGCACGACGCGACTGTCGGACTCGACGAGGTCGGCGTGCGCGGCACCGCGCGAGAGTGCCTCCAGTCCCAGCGCACCCGAGCCCGCGAACAGGTCGAGGGCACGCACGCCGTCGAAGCCGCCGAGCAACGAGCCCAGTGCTGCGAACAGGGACTCGCGGACCCGGTCGGAGGTGGGTCGGGTGCCGTCGCCCGGGGGCGTCGCCAGTCGGCGGCCACCCCACGTGCCGGCGATGATCCGAGTCATCTGCTCACGCCCGCTCCAGGAAGTCGGCCCGCTCGGACTCCTCGAGCCGGCGGATCGACGCCTCGAGATCGGGCGGGACGTCGCCGGACTGCAGCACCGCGACGGCGGCCTCGCGGGCCGCGGCGATGACATCCTCGTCACGGACGACCGACAGCAGGCGGAGGCTGGAGCGGACGCCCGACTGACGCGCTCCGAGCACGTCGCCCTCGCGGCGCAGTTCGACGTCGAGCCGCGACAGTTCGAATCCGTCCGTGCTGGCGGCGACGGCCGCGAGTCGCTCGCGGGCGGGCGTGCCGGCCGGCGACCCGGTCACCAGCAGGCACAGACCCGGCTCGCTCCCCCGGCCGACGCGGCCACGCAACTGGTGCAGTTGCGAGACGCCGAAACGATCGGCGTCCATGACGACCATCATCGTGGCGTTCGGCACGTCGACACCGACCTCGACAACGGTGGTGGCGACCAGGACGTCCAGCGTGCCCGCGGCGAACGCCGCCATCGTGGCGTCCTTCTCCTCGGCGGGCATCCGACCGTGCAGACGGCCCAACCGCAGCCCCGCGAGCGGGCCCTCGGACAGCGCATCGGCCAGTTCGACCAGCCCGACGGTGGGGCGTTGCTCCTCGCCCTCGTCGTCGTCCGGGGGCTCGACGTCCTCGTCGGCCGCGGACTCGCCGATGCGCGAGACCACGACGTACGCCTGGCGGCCCTTGGCCACCTCCTCGTGCACGCGGGTCCAGGCGCGGTCGAGCCAGCCGGGCTGCTCGGCCACGGGGACGACGTTGGTCTGGATCGGCTGGCGGCCCGCGGGCAGTTCACGCAGCGTGGAGACCTCGAGGTCGCCGAAGACCGTCATCGCGACGGTGCGCGGGATCGGGGTGGCCGTCATGACGAGGACGTGCGGACTGACCCCGTCCGCGGCGGCCGTGCGGTCGGTGAGCGCCGCACGTTGCTCGACGCCGAATCGGTGCTGCTCGTCGATGACCACGAGGCCCAGGTCGGCGAACTGGACGGTCGCCTCCAGGAGGGCGTGCGTGCCCACCACGATCCCGGCCTCGCCCGAGACGATGTCGAGCAGTGCCTGCTGGCGCGCCTTCGCACCCATCGAACCGGTGAGCAGGCGGACCCGCGTGGCCTGATCCGCGCCGCCGAGCATCCCGGCCTTGGCCAGATCGCCGAGCATCCGCTCGATGCTGCGGTGGTGCTGCGTGGCCAGCACCTCGGTGGGCGCCAGCAGCGCGGCCTGACCGCCGGAGTCGACGACCTGCAGCATCGCCAGCAGCGCCACGATCGTCTTGCCGGAGCCGACCTCGCCCTGCAGCAGCCGGTGCATGGGGTGGGTGGCCGCGAGGTCCTGGTCGATCTCGCCGGCGACCTGTTCCTGACCGGCGGTCAGTTGGAACGGCAGCCGACGCTCGAACTCGATGCGGATGCCGTCGCCGCGGCCGGGCCGGGCCACGGCGCGCCGCGCCTCGGTGTCGAGCCGGCGGCGCGCGAACACGCTCTGCACCTCGAAGGCCTCCTCGAAGCGGAACCGGGTCTGGGCGAAGACCCAGTCCGACCGCTTGCGCGGCCGGTGGATGTACTCGTAGGCCGTCGGCGCCTCGAGCATTCCGCGCTCGGCGCGGATCGCGGCCGGGATCGGTTCGGGGAAGGTGTCGACGACGTCGAGGGCCGCGTGGACCGTCCGCTCGACGTCCCACGACGTCAGTCCCGCCGCCGCCGGGTAGATCGGCAGGGCGGTGCCTCCGCGGCCGAGATCGGCGAGCGTCTTGCCCGCCGGCAGTTCGCGCATGTGCGGCGACGCGAGCTGCAGCCGGCCCTGGTAGACCGAGACCTCGCCGGAGAGCAACTGTTGACTGCCGACCGGCGTCTTGGCGATCGCGAACTGGTTGAAGAAGACCGCCTCCATCGAGGCGCGTCCGTCGGACAGCGTGACGACGACGCGGAACTTGCGCGGGTTGCTGCGGAACGACAACTTCTTGACGTCCACGACGGTCGCGACGAACACGACCACCTGGCCGGGCTCGAGGTCGTCGAAGGAGTCGGGGTGCTCGAGATCGATGTAGCGCCGCGGATAGTGCCGCAGCAGATCGCCGATGGTGCGGAACCCGAAGGCCTTCTCGAGCTTCTTGGCCGAGTCGCCGACGACAGTGGGCAGCCGGGTGTCGAAGTCGACCACTCACTCCACCGCCAGGAAGAACGAATACGTGTCCTGGTCGCCGCGGAGCACCTCGACGTCGACGTGCGGGGACTCGCGGCGGACCCGGTCGGCGATTTCGTCGGCGGTGGCGTCGTCGCCGTCACGACCCATCACGAGCGTGACGATCTCGGCATTCGTCAGGTCGAGGCGTTGCAGTACGTCGTACGCGACGTCGGCCTGCGACGAGCCGACGAAGGCGAAGTCGCCGTTGACGACACCGAGCACGTCCCCGGCCCGGCACGGCCCGGCCATCGTGATGCCGTCCTCGATGGCGATCGTGATCGCGCCGTGCCGGGCCGCTCCCGCGGCGTTGGACATCGCGACCACGACGACGTCGAACGGCCGCCCGGGGTCGTGCACGGCGAGCGCCGCGAGCGCCTGCACCTGCACCGTCGTGGGCAACACCGCGACCCGGGCACCGAGATCGCGAGCGCCGGCGGCGGCCGCCTCGAACATCGGCACGTGGCCGACGCGGTTGGGCAGGCAGATGACCTCCTCGGCACCGCTGTCGGCGATCGCCGCTGCGACTTCGGCGACGCTGAGCCGATGGTGCGGCCCGAACTCCAGGGCGATGCCGCCGGCGCGGACCGTGAGGTCGGCCAGGCCCGGCCCGGTGACGGCGCTGATGATCGCCCGGCCGATCCGGGCGGGTGCAGGACGTGCGATCTGCTCGGCGAAGTGGGTGACCGTGATCCTGAACGGGGCGCCGGCTGCGATGCCGGCCTCGATGGCGGCGCCGACGTCGTCGACGTGGATGTGCACGTTCCAGAGGCCGTCGCCGCCGACCACCACGAGCGAGTCGCCGAGCGGCTCCAACGTCGCACGCAGCTCGGCGATCCGGTCGTCCTGCGCCCGCAGCAGGAACATGACCTCGTACGCCGGTCCGTCCTCGTCGAGGTCGGCACCGACCTCGACGATGGGCACCGGCACGGTGGCCGGACGCGGCGACGGCGTGCGGCCCGTGAGCGCGAACGCCACCGAATCCAGAACGACGACCAACGCCCGCGCACCGGCGTCGACGACCCCGGCGCGGGCGAGCAGCTCGAACTGGGTGGGTGTCAGGGCGAGCGCCTCGCGCGCGGCACCGGCAGCGGCATCGAAGACCGACTTCGGATCGTGGTCCTGCGCCGCGGCCTCGCGCGCCGCCGCGGCGGCCGCCGCGGCCACCGTGAGAATCGTGCCCTCCTGCGGGCGACCGACGGCGGCGTACGCCGCCGAGGAGGCCGCGGCCAGCGCGTCGGCCACGTCGGCCGCCTCCACGGCATCGGCACATCCACGCAGGGCGCGCAGGCTGCCGCGGACGAGTTCGGCCAGGATCGTGCCGGAATTGCCCCGTGCCCCGATGAGCAGACCTTCGGCATACGTGCGCATCAGCTCGACCCGGCCGCTGTCCGGTGGCAGCGCGTCGATGGCCTCCAGCCCCGCGACGAACGTGAAGTACGCGTTGGTACCGGTGTCGCCGTCGGGCACGGGAAACACGTTCAACGCGTCGATCTCGTCACGCGCCACCGCGAGCGACTCGGCACACAACCGAGCCCACGCACGGAAACGTGCGTCGTCGATCCGCAGAGCCATGGGACGAGAGTAGCGAGAGGTCAGGACGCGATTCGCGTTCGGCGCACCGGGTCGGGTATGGTGGAGAGGTTGTATTTCCCCCAAACGAATTCAGGAGTGGTCGCCGTGGCAGCCGTCTGCGATGTGTGCGGCAAGGGACCGGGCTTCGGCCACAACGTGTCCCACTCGCACCGACGCACCAAGCGTCGTTTCGATCCGAACATCCAGCGCGTCCGCGCCGTCGTCGAGGGCACCCCGAAGCGGCTCAACGTCTGCACCGGTTGCTTGAAGGCTGGCAAGGTCTCGCGCTGAGGCGTACTCGGACTTGATGGACAACGGCGGCCCTCGGGCCGCCGTTGTCGTCTCCCGTCGCCCCGGCCTACTCCGCCGGGGTCTCCTCCGCGAAGGCGATGCAGGATGCGCCGCTGGACCTCATCTCCAACGGGGTGCTGACGCGTTCGGTGCGCGACACCGCAGTGTTCCTCGCGGCGGCCGAGCGGTTCCGTCCGGTCCCCCGGTTGCCGAAAGTGGGTCTCGTCGAAGGACCCGCCGCGCGCCGCCTGCGCATCGGACTGGTGACCGACACGGTGCACGGCGCTCCCCTCGACGCCGACACCCACACCGAACTGCTCCGGGTCGCCGATCTCGTCGAATCGCTCGGCCACACGATCGTCCCGATGCCGATCCCCGTCGACGAGTCGTTCGAACGCGACTTCGTCCAGTACTGGCGCATGTTGGCGTTCTCGCTCGAGTACGGCGGCAGGTTCATGCTCGGTCCGGGCTTCGACCGGTCCCGCTCGCGTACACGCCGCTCAACAACGGGTCCGGCGGGCCGGCGATCAGCCTTCCGCTCGGCCGCACCTCGAACGACCTGCCGCTGGGCCTGCACTTCTCGGCCGCCCCTGGCGACGAGCGCACCCTGCTGGAGTTGGCGTTCGAACTGGAGGCCGCCGCGCCGTTCGCGCGGATTCAGGACTGAAGCCGGCTCGATCCGGTTTACCCGGGCCTCACGACCAGTGGCGGTGACCGAGGTCGCCGGCGAAGGGGGCGCCGGCGACGGTGACGCCCTCGCCGGTGGTGACCGTGCCGATGCGGGTCCAGCCGTCGGGCAGGGGCGTGTCGGCGGGGAAGGTGGCCGCGAGGGCGTAGTCGTCGCCGCCGGCCAGCACGAAGGTCAGCGGATCGACGCCGCCCAGAGCGCCGGCGACGGTCTGGACCGCCTCGAGCACCTCGAACGCGGTCGGGTCGACGTCGATCGCGACGCCGCTGGCCTTGGCGACGTGGCCGAGGTCGGCGAGCAGGCCGTCGCTGACGTCGATCATCGCGGTGGCTCCGGCGGCCGCGGCGGCCGGTCCGGCAGCGTACGGCGGGTGGGGGGCGCGGTGCTCGTCGACGGCGGCCTTGGGTGAGCGGAACCCGCGGCTCAGGGCTCCGTACCCGGCCGAGGCCAGACCGAGGGTGCCTGCGTAGGCGAGTTGGTCGCCGGCCGACGCGCCGGACCGGGTGACGGGTCGCTCCGTGTCGCCGAGCGCCGTGATCGAGATGACGACCTGATCGGCCGCGGACATGTCGCCGCCGACGATGTGCGCGCCGACCTTGGCGCACTCCTCCGCCATGCCCGCCACCAGGTCGGTGACCCAGCGCACCGGCAGGTCGCCCGGGGCGGCGAACGCCACCAGCAGCGCCGTCGCGACACCGCCCATCGCGTTGATGTCGGAGAGGTTCGCCGCGACGGCCTTGCGTCCGATGTCGGCCGCGGTGGACCAGTCTCGACGGAAGTGCCGGCCCTCGATGAGGATGTCGGTCGCCGTGACGTACGTGCCGTCGGCCGTCGCGATGTGTGCGGCATCGTCACCGGGACCGATCAGCACGTAGTCACTCGTGCCCACCCGCGATCGCACGAGGTCGATCAGCTCGAACTCGCCGAGGTCCGCAATGGTCTGCCCTGCCGTCTGCTCGCTCACCCGGTCATTCTCTCCCGGCGATGGCGCCAGCGGCGGTCTGCGGTAGCGTGTCACCGCCGGAAGAAAGGACACCCCCGATGGCCATTCACGCCTACATCCTCGTGCAGACCGAGGTCGGCAAGGCTGCTGACGTCGCGACGGCGATCGCCGCGATCGACGGGGTCGAGTTGTCCGAGGACGTCACCGGACCGTACGACGTCATCGTCCGCGCCGAGGGTCCATCGGTCGACGAACTCGGTTCGCTCGTCGTCTCGCAGATCCAGAAGGTCCCGGGAATCACCCGCACCCTGACGTGCCCCGTCGTCCGCATCTGATCCACGTCGAGATGTGACGTGGGTCACGTCAGCCGCTAGGTTGACGCCATGACCTCCAGCGAGCGCCCGATCCGCGCCGTCGTCAGCGGCATGTCCTACACCGAATGCCCGCGCTGGCACGAGGGCCGACTCTGGTTCAGCGACTTCTACACCCACACGATCAACTCGGTCCGCGAGGACGGCTCCGACCTGCGCACCGAGGTCGAGGTGCCGGCCCAGCCCTCCGGCCTCGGCTGGTTGCCCGACGGCCGGCTGGTCTACGTCTCGATGAAGGACCGCCTCGTGATGCGGCGCGAGCCCGACGGCAGTCTGGTCGTCCACGCCGACGTCACCGACCACGTGACCGGCCACCCGAACGACATGGTCGTGGACCATCTGGGCCGTGCCTGGCTGGGCAACTTCGGATTCGACCTGATGGCGGGCGCCGACATCGAGACCACGACGCTGCTGAGGATCGACCCGGACGGCTCGGTCACGACCGTCGCCGACGACCTGTGGTTCCCCAACGGCAGCGTCATCACCCCCCAGGGCGTGCTGCTGGTCGACGAGACGTTCGGCAACCGGGTCACCGCGTTCGACATCGCCGCCGACGGATCCCTGACGAACCGGCGGGCCTTCGCGACGTTCGGGGACCTCCCGACGAGTCGCGTGATGGGCGAGGCGCTCGCGGGAGCCGTGGTCGCACCCGACGGATGCGGTCTCGACGCCGACGGCGCCCTGTGGCTCGCCGACGCGATCAACGGACGGGTCATCCGCGTCGCCGAGGGTGGCGAGATCCTCGACGAGATCCAGCCGGGCCTGGGCGTCTTCGCCTGCATGCTGGGCGGCGCGGACGGCCGGACGCTGTTCATGTCGTGCGCACCGGACTTCGACGAGCATGCGCGCAGCGCCGCCCGCGAGGCCGAGATCCGCGCGGTGACCGTCGAGGTCCCGAGCGCCGGCCTGCCCTGACCGGGCTCAGCGCAGCCCGGTGGGCCGGGCGAGTGCGAGCCGGATGAGCCGTTCGACGAGTTCGGCGTAGGGCACGCCGCTGGCCTGCCACAGTTTCGGGAACATCGAGAACGGCGTGAAGCCGGGCATCGTGTTGATCTCGTTGATGACGAGTCCACCGCCGACGCTGTCGGTGAGGAAGAAGTCGACGCGCGCCAGGCCCTCTCCCCCGATCGCGTCGAAGGCCTGCAGCGCGTACTCGCGAATCCGCTGGCGCACCGACTCGGGCAGGTCGGCGGGCGCGATGTTCGTGCTGGTGCCGTCGAGGTACTTGGCCTCGAAGTCGTAGTAGTCGTGATCGTCGTGGCCGCCGACGCCGATCACG
>CAYXFT010000077.1:0-11926 GCA_964464335.1 uncultured Aeromicrobium sp. | reverse complement strand
GGCGTGCCGCAGATCGAGGTCACCTTCGACATCGACGCCAACGGCATCGTCAACGTCTCGGCCAAGGACCGGGGCACCGGCAAGGAGCAGTCGATGACCATCACCGGCGGTTCGGCCCTCTCGAAGGACGACATCGACAAGATGGTCAAGGACGCCGAGGAGTACGCCGAGGAGGACCGCAAGCGCCGCGAGGCCGTCGAGGTCCGCAACCAGGCCGAGTCCCTCGTCCACTCGACCGAGAAGTTCCTGGGCGAGAACGACGACAAGATCGGCGACGACGTGAAGTCCGAGGTCAAGGCCGACATCGACGCGGTCAACGAGGCGCTCAAGGGCGACGACGCCGACGCGATCACCGCCGCGGTGACCCGGCTCGGCACCTCCAGCTCGAAGATGGGCGAGGCCATGTACGCGGCCGCCGCCGCCGAGGCGCAGTCCGCCGAGGGCGCGCCCGCCGGTGACGGCCCGGCCGATGACGACGACGTCGTCGAGGCCGAGATCGTCGACGACGAGGGCGACCAGAAGTGACCGATCCCGTCACCGAGCCCGACGAGGTCGTCGAGCCCGCCGAGGAGCCCACCGCCTCCGGTGAGGAGCCCCAGCCCACCGTGGCCGAGGGCCCCTCGCTGGAGGAGCAGCTCGCCGAGCGGACGGGGGATCTCCAGCGGGTTCAGGCCCAGTTCATCAACTACAAGCGTCGGGTCGAGGACGATCGCATCCGGGCGCTGAAGTCCGGTGAGCAGAAGGTCCTCGCGGACCTGCTCACGGTCCTGGACGACATCGGTCGTGCCGACGAGCACGGCGAGCTGAACGGCGGCTTCAAGTCCGTAGCCGATCAGTTGAAGGCGACGGTCCTCAAGTTCGGGCTCGAGTCCTTCGGTGTCGTGGGCGAGCCGTTCGACCCCAACCTGCACGAGGCCGTGTTCCACGCGGGTGAGGACCCGAATGTCGTGGTCCAGAGCATCGCGCAGGTCATGCGTACCGGCTACCGGGTGGGCGACAGGGTGCTGCGCCCCGCGGTCGTGGGCGTCGTCGACCCGGCGCCTACGGCAACCGACGAGCCCGTCGCCGCCGACGAGGACTGACGACGTGATCTCGATACACCACGAGCTCGCTCCGCTCGCCGTGGCTACTCGATCACCGGTACGTGGTCGAGTGCCGGCGATCGGGCGGTGCGCCCGGCCCGCTGGTCGAGTGCCGGCGATCGGGCGGTGCGCCCGGCCCGGTGGTCGAGTGCCGGCGAGCGCAGCGAGACGGTGTATCGAGACCACGCAACCACGAGAGGAGGGGTGAGCGATGAGTGCACCGACTGATTGGGCGACCAAGGACTTCTACGCGGTCCTGGGCGTCAAGAAGGACGCTTCGGCGGCCGACGTCAAAAAGGCGTACCGCCAACTCGCGCGTGACCACCATCCCGACTCCAACCCGGGCAACGCGCAGGCCGAGGAGCGCTTCAAGGCGATCTCCGAGGCCTACGCGGTGCTCGGTTCGGCCGAGAAGCGCAAGCAGTACGACGAGCAGCGGTCGCTCTTCGGGCAGTTCAAGGGCGGGTTCCCGCCCGGCGGCGGTTCGTACGGCGGCGGTGGCGCCGGTGCCGATTTTGATCTCGGGGACATCCTCGGCGGGATCTTCGGTGGGGGCGCACGCGGCGGTCGCCGGCGCCAGCCCCAGCCGCGCCGGGGCGAGGACCTCGAGACCGAGGCGACCATCACGTTCCGGCAAGCGGTCGAGGGCGCCACGCTGCCGCTGCGGCTGACCAGCGATGAGCCGTGCGCGACGTGTCACGGGACGGGCGCCAAGCCCGGCACCGTGCCGAAGGTGTGCACGAAGTGCCAGGGCAGCGGTATGCAGACCGGCGCCTCGGGCGGCGTGTTCGCGATGACCGAGCCCTGTTCGCAGTGTCGCGGTCGCGGCCTCGTCGTCGAGCACCCGTGTGAGATCTGCGCAGGCTCCGGCCGGTCCCCGGCCAGCCGCACGATCAACGTCAAGGTGCCCGCCGGTGTCAAGGACGGTCAGCGCATCAAGCTGCGTGGCAAGGGCGGCAAGGGCGATGCCGGTGCTCCGGCCGGCGACCTGTTCCTCATCGTGCACGTCGAGGACGATTCGCAGTTCGGCCGCAAGGGCGACGACCTCACGATCACCGTCCCGATCGAGTTCGACGAGGCGGTGCTGGGCACCGAGATCGCGGTGCCGACGCTGGAGGGATCCAAGGTCCGGCTCAAGGTGCCGCCCGGTACCCCCAACGGCCGCACCTTCCGCGCCCGCGGCAAGGGCGGAACGAAGCGGACCCCGTCGACGGGCTCTGGGCAGGCGTCGCGCGGCGACCTTCTCGTCACTGTCGAGATCCGCGTGCCGACCACGGCCACCGACGCGCTCCTCGACGCCGTCGAGGCGTACCGCGCGGCGCGGACGCAGACCACGGACGAAGGAGCCGGTCATGAGTGATTTCGTGCCCCCCGGGCCGGAGGCCAAGGTCTTCGTGATCAGCATCGCGGCCGAGTTGAGCGGTCTGCATCCGCAGACCTTGCGCACCTACGACCGGCTCGGCATCGTCGCCGCCGGCCGCACCGCCGGCGGCGGCCGCCGCTACTCGCTGCGTGACGTCGAGTTGCTGCGCGAGGTGGCGCGACTGACGGCCGAGGGTCTCGGCCTCGAAGGCGTGAAGCGCGTCATCGACCTGCAGCACCAGGTCGATGCGCTGCGCGCCCGCGTGGCCGAACTGCAGGCCGAGTTGCTGCACGCCCGCGAGCCGCAGAACCTGCCGGCGCTGTACTCGCAGCGCCAGATCTCCCTGTGGACCCAGCGCCGGTCCTGACGCTGCCCTGACCCGGCCTCGGCCGGCGTCAGCCGCCGAACTGCTCGTCGAGCCACGCGATGCGTGCGGCGAGCCACGACGACAGTGCCGTGGTCTCGGCCTGCCACGAACCCCGGAACACATGGCCCGCTCCTTCGAGGAACGTGGGACCGAGTGGGATGCCGGCGCCGCCCTCGTCACGGGACGTGAAGGTCCGGGTGGCCGCGGGCGCCACGTCGGCGGCGGTGGCGTCCACGTGGGCCGGCAGTCCGGCGATCTCGTCGCGGACCTCGGCCCAGCGCTCGCGCACCCGGGCCACGAACGCCGGATCCGTCAGCAATCGGTGGTACCAGTGGCCGTCCGGGCCCGACAGTTGGGACACCTTGCACTTGTCCTCGGCCGCGACGTCGGGCGGCACGATCTCCTCGAACCAGCGCCGGGCGATGAACCACCCGGTCGGCTCGTCGATGTCGCAGTTCACGCGGTTGCCCATGCTGTGGTCGAAGTCCCACGCCGGACCCATGGCGACCCGGCCGTCTGCGCCGAGCACCATCCAGACACTGTTGTTGAAGCCCGCGTCGATGTTCTTGGTCAACTCGGCGAGCAGGTAGCCGTCGACGAAGGAGTCGACGTCCAGGCAGCTGCGATAGCCGCCGTCCGGATCGGCGTAGTCGGCCGAGTAGAGCACGTCCTCGGCGCGGGACAGGCGGGTCCGTGCGGTCTCGATGAGGGCCTCGTCCGTCGTGCTCTTGACGTACACCTGCAGGCCGCGAGGTGTCGTGAACACGGGGTCGGTGTCCGCCCAGCGATCGGCCTCGAGCAGGACGCCACCATCGGCCAGGTCCACCCGTGACGCGGTGGCCTCGATGCCCTCGCCCAGTTGGTAGAGGCCGTAGTACGTGCCGTTCAACCAGACCTCGACCGGACGCATGCGTGAGACCCACGGTAGGCCGAGGTGCCGCGCGGCCTCGAACGCCGTGTCGTTGCGCAGCAGGGACCGGTCGTAGAAGTTCGCGAGCAGGACCCAGTCCTTGCTCGCGGGCATCTCCAGCAGGCTGGTGCTGGAGTCCAGCTTCACCTTGTACGGGTACTTCATGCTGATCCACGAGGTGCTGTTGCCGCGCAGCCGCAGGCGGGTGCCGACGGTCTGCTCCGCGCCGGCGGCCGAGGTGATCGTCATGTTCGCGTGGGAGTAGACGTCCTTGCTCGTCACGGGCAGCGCATCGTCGGTGGTGATGTCGACCCGACCCACGCCGGGATCGGGCGTCGCGCCGGCGCCTCGTCCCCAGGCGACCGTGCCGTCGCCGCCGAGGTCGCAGCGCTCGGGTGGTTCGGGCGTCGGGGTCGGGGTGGGCGTCGGCGTCGGGCCGACGGAGATGCGGCTGGTGGTGCTGATGACCTCGGCGGCCCCGCCGCCCGCCCGGACCACCGCTCGGTAGCTGGCCGACGTGTTGGTCCGCAGGGTCGCGGTGGTCTGGCCGCCGGCACCCTGGCGGGCCGTCGCCACGGTCGTCCACCGGGTCCCGGCGTGGCGTTGCACCACCACGGCGCGCCCGGCGCGGGCAGGCGTGGCGACGACGACGGCGCGGAAGGCAGCGCCGGCCGAGGTGGCCGCGGGGATCTGGATGCGGACCGACTGGGGTTGCGTGCGCACGGTCACGACACGGCTGGTGCGCTTCGGGTGACGTACCCCGCGGTGGCGCGTGGCGGGCGCGACGACTCGCAGGGAGGTCGTGGCGCGTGACGGCACCCGGTAGGCGAACCGAGCGTTGGCCGAACGGTCGGACGTCTTCGTGGCGACGGCGCGCCAGCGGCCGTCCTTCGCCTTCGCCTGGAGCCGCAACGGCCGCGCGAAGGATCCCGGCAGGTTCACCGTGACCGTGACGCGCTCACCAGCGATCGGACGGGTGCTGGAGACGCTCAGCGAGCGCGCGGGGGCGGCGGTCGCGGGGGTGGCCAGGGCCAGCATCGACGCGGTCACGGCCACGAGCAGGCCGACGACGACGGTGCGTCGCGGCATGCGAGAGCGGGACATCGGGACAACCTCGGGAGGGGATCGACGCGCGTCAGGCCAGTGACGCCGAAAGCCCCATCGTATCGGCGAATTGCTCAGGCCAGGACCACAACGGTCGCCACGACCGCGACCAGCGGGAGGGCGCCCTGGGTGATCGCCGCCCTCGCCTTGTCCGGCGAACTGAGCAGCAGCACGGCCGCCGCGGCGAGCATCGAGCCGCACCCCGCGAGCACCAGCGCCTGACCGACGGCGTCGGAGCCGCCGAGCCAGCAGCCGAGGCCGACTGCGGTGACGATCGCGAGGAACAGGTTGTAGAAGCCCTGGTTGTAGGCCAGCTCGCGCGTGGCCTCGGCCTCGGCCTGCGACGTGCCGAACGTCGCGCGTCCGCGGGGCGCGGTCCAGGCGAAGGCTTCGAGCCAGAAGATGTAGACGTGGAGCAACGCGGCCAGCGCCGCGACGAGCTGGGCGATCAAGGTCACGTGGGCTACTTCCGCTCGGGGAACACGTGACGCACGATCGCCTGCACGTCGCGTTCGAGGTGCTCGAACTGGGCGTCGACCCGCTCGAACTGGGCGTCGACCCGCTCGAACTGGGCGTCGACCCGCTCGAATCGGGCGTTCATCTCGCCACGCAGTCCACCGATCTCGGCGGCCAATTCGCGGCGCACGCCGCCGATCTCGTGGCTGAGCGAGGTGTGCATTCCCCGCAACTCGCGCACGAAATAGCCTGAGGTCGTCGCCAGCATGGCGAAGAACATCGTCGCGAACAGGCCCATGAAGGTCCACACCTGCGGTTCGGTCACCTCGATCACCCTCCCATTGTCGTCCGGTGCGCGTCAGCGTGCCAGAGGCTTCGTGATTCGTCACGCTGGCTGTCCACAGGCACTCCGCAGTCCGAGCATTTGCGCGATGACGAAGTGCAGACGCGCGATCTCGGCGTCGGGTGCGAAGCCGTCGTCGGCGCAGCGAAGGTGGAGCCCGTCGATGATCGAGCGGATCCAGGTGGCGGCTTCCTTGGGCGTCCAGCCGTCGACCTCCCCCCGCTCGGCCAGCACCGCCACGGCCGCACCCAGGGCCGCCTCGGCGGCGGTGTCGGTCTCGCCGAGGATCTCGCCGACGCGGGGATCGACGGTGAGCTGGCCGAGGATCGCGAGCATCATCGGCCCGGCGGCGGGGTCGCGCAGGTCCGTGGTCAGCCGTTCGACGATGCTCCAGAGCCGCTCGTCGGGATCGGCGACGGTGATCGCGCCGAGGTCCGCAATCGTGCGGTCACGGTCGTCCTCGAGGATCGCGTGGAACACGGCGCGCTTGTCGACGAAGTAGTGGAACAGGGTGCCCGAGCCCACGCCGGCGCTGGCACACAGGTCCTTGACCGTCGTGTTGTCGAAGCCGCGGTGGGCGAACGCCATGGCGGCCCCGTCGAGGATCTGGCGGCGACGGGCGGCGTGCCGCTCGGGGTCAACCGTCCTCATCGTGCCTCCTCTCGCGCTGCTCGCGTCGCCGGCGCCGGTCGATCTCGCGGGCAGCGGCGGCGCACGCCACCGCCAGCGGGACCAGATACTGCCACGGTAGGTCGGGGAGCCAGCCGAACCAGTCCCAGTCCGGCAGCACGGCGCGCAGCCACGTGAGCGGGTCGACGTACCGCAGCCAGTCCGGAGGGGAGATGTCGGGAAGGTCGATGGTCGGCAGCCACCTCCAGTCGATCACCGGCAGGAACCGTCCCACGAATGCCGACACGAGGGCGCTGATCCCGAGGAAGCCGACCACGGCGAACACCACGTGACGTGCGGCGTGCAGATGGGGATGCGACTCGCGCAGGTCGTGCCAGCGTCGTGCGCGAGTTCCCGGTGGAGGGACGAACGGTGTACGCAGGCGAGCGAGTGGATCACCGGTCGCGCCCTCGACGAGTTCGACCCGGCGGATGCCGCCGCGCAGCCCGAGCTCGACCTTCACCGCCTCGGCGCGGCCGTCGGCCAGGAGGTCCCACCGCACGGTCCCGAGGACCTCGGCCCGACGGGTCTCGACGACCTCGCCGTCGACGCTGAGGACGACCTCGCCGTCGCGCGCCACGACCGCGAGATCGCGTCCGCGGTCGCGCAGCGTCCACGTGCCCATGCCGCCACAATACTGGAATGAGCGTTCCAGTAAAGCCGGTCAGCCGACGACGATGACGTGCAGCGTCCGGGGACCGTGGACACCCTCGACGCGGTCGAGTTCGATGTCGCTCGTGGCGCTCGGTCCGCTGATCCACGTGAGCGGGCGCGTCGACGAGCCGCTCTCGATCAGCCGGGCGACGCCCTCGGGGACATCCGAGACGATCTGGTCGGCGGCGACGATGCAGACATGCACGTCGGGCACCAGCGACAGGGCGCGCCGACCCTGGCCCGGGCCGTGGTCCAGGACGATCGTCCCGGTGTTCGCGATGCCGACGGCACACGTCGTGACCACCGCCGAGACCTCGTCCAACGCGGCAGCCGAGAGCCCGTCGTCGAGAACCCACTCGACGTCCGCGTCGGTCGCCCACTGCTCAGCGAAGGCAGCGTCGGCGACGACCGACGTCGCATCGTGGGCGGCGAGGGCCGCGGCGATCGCGGAACCGGCGTCCTGCCGGGCGACGCGGTCCACGACGGCCTGGTAGTCCTCGACCCGCTCGACGAACCGGGCCACGGTGTCGAGGTCGCCCGTCGACACCGGCTGGCCGTAGGTCCAGGGAACCTCGGGCACCTCCGGCCGATCGGCGAGCGCCGACCGCACCCGGCCGAGGATCTCCTCACGTGCGCTCACGGCCGCCCCCCGACCGCGAGTGGCGCGCACCCGACCGCGAGTGGCGCAATCTCGGGCGCTGGGAGCGCTCCCGGACCCCGAGATTGCGCCACTCGGCGTCGGGCGGCGCTCAGTCGGGCGGCGCTCATGACTCGTCCTTCCGGCCGCCGTCGGTGCGGTCCCACCAGGCCCGGAAGGACTCGGTCGGCGGCACGGGTACGTCCCGTGCTCCGCTCCAGGCGGTCAGCGGTGCCGGCAGGTTGCGCAGCACCTCCTTGCGGCCGAGCGCCTTCGAGCGCAGGACCTTGCCGCCGGTGGCGGCCGCCTTCTCGGCGACCTCGAAACGCTGGTGCTTCGCGAACATCCAGCCCATCGCGCGCATGCCGGCCTCCTCCGCGGACGGCAGGCCACCGCGGTCCTCGTCGACCACTCGCGTCCGTAGGTGGACCAGGATCGTCGGGATGTCGATCCGGACCGGACAGGCGTCGAAGCAGGCACCGCACAGGCTCGAGGCGTAGGGCAGCGACTGGTCGACCTCGCTCGCCGTGCCGCGCAACTGCGGCGTCAGGATCGCGCCGATCGGACCCGGGTAGACCGAGCCGTAGGCGTGTCCACCGGCGCGCTCGTAGACGGGGCAGACGTTGAGGCACGCCGAGCACCGGATGCAGCGCAGCGCCGCCCGACCGACCTCGTCGGCCAGCACGTTCGTGCGACCGTTGTCGAGCAGCACGATGTGCAGGTCCTGCGGGCCGTCGACCCCGGACGCGGACTCCGCGCGGCCGGTCCAGATCGAGGTGTAGGGGTTCTCGCGCTCGCCCGTGCTGCTGCGCGGCAGGACCTGCAGCATCACCTCGAGATCGCGCCACGACGGCAGCACCTTCTCGATGCCGACCACGGAGATGAGCGTCTCGGGCAGGGTCAGGCACATCCGGCCGTTGCCCTCGGACTCGACCACGACGAGGCTGCCGGTCTCGGCGACCGCGAAGTTCGCACCGGAGACGGCGACCTTCGCGCGCAGGAACTTTTCGCGCAGGTGCAGGCGGGCGGCCTCGGCCAGCTCTCGCGGCTCGTCGGTGAGGTCCTGCGGCGCGGGCCGGCCGACGTCCTTCATGCGGCGCAGGAAGATCTCGCGCACCTCGGCCCGGTTGCGATGGATCGCGGGCACGAGGATGTGGCTGGGCAGGTCGTCGCCGAGCTGGACGATCAGCTCGGCCAGATCCGTCTCCCAGGCGTCGATGCCGGCCTTCTCCAGGGCCTCGTTGAGTTCGATCTCCTGCGTCGCCATCGACTTGACCTTGACGACCTCGCGGGCGCCCTTCGACCGGGCGATGTCGACGACGATCGCGTTGGCCTCCTCGGCGTCGCGGGCCCAGTGGACGGTCGCGCCGGCGGCGGTGGCGTGCTGCTCGAACAGCTCCAACTGGTGGTCGAGGTCGAACAGGGCGCGGTTCTTGATCGCCTCGGCGGCCAGACGCATCTGCTCCCAGTCGTCGACCTCGCCGACGACCTTGAGGCGCTTGTCGCGGATGATGCCGGTCGCGTGCGCGAGGTTGCGTCGTTGGACGGCGTTGGCCAGTTCGGTCTTCGCGGCCTTCTGGAACTTCGGCATCCCGAGGAACGCCTTCGTGACGCCGACGTGCGGCAGGTCGGCGTGGCTCATGCGGCATCTCCCCGTGGCATCGAGTGGCGCACAAGGGACCGCGAGTGGCGCATAACGCACGCCACTCGACGCCAGTGGCGTGCGTTATGCGCCACTCGCGGAGCCCGGGCGCTCATGCGGGATCCGCCTCGGTCGAGGCCAGGATCTCGGCCAGGTGGACGGTGCGGACGCCGCTGCGCTCGCGCGAGAGCAGTCCGCCGATCTGGGCGAGGCAGGAGTTGTCGCCGGCGACGACGACCTCGGCGCCGGTCTCGCGGATGTGGCGGGCCTTGTCGGCGCCCATCGCGACCGACGTGTCGGAGTTCTTCATCGCGAACGTGCCGCCGAACCCGCAGCACTGGTCGGCCGCGGGCAGCTCGACGAGGTCGATCCCCTTGACGGCCCGCAGCAGCGAGAGCGGCCGGTCGCCCACCCGCAGCATGCGCAGCGAGTGGCACGTCGGGTGGTAGGTCACGCGATGGGGGAAGTAGGCGCCGACGTCGGTGACGCCGAGGACGTCGACGAGGAACTCGCTGAGTTCGTGCACCTTCGGGGCGACGGTCGCGACGCCGGAGGACAGGGCCCGGTCACCGCTGCGCCGCGCGACGTCCGCGTGCTGGTGGCGCACCGAGCCCACGCACGAGGCCGACGGCGCGATGACCGCGTCGAAGTCGGCGAACGTGTCGACGAAGTTGCGCACGGTCGGGACGGCCTCCTTCGCGTAGCCGGTGTTCGTGAACATCTGCCCGCAGCACGTCTGCTCGACCGGGAACTCCACCTCGACGCCGAGGCGGCGCAACAGTTTCACGACCGCCTTGGGCGTCTCGGGCCACATGAGGTCGTTGAAGCACGTCGCGAAGAGGGCAACTCTCACAATCCGACCTTCGCACTCTTCGGGTCGAAGCGCCGGGGTTCGTGCGTGCGGGCGACGAGCTCGCGCAGGTCCTCCAGCGACCCGGACAGGGCACCCACGGTGCGGGCCTGGACGACGAGGTTGCCGATGGCGGTCGCCTCGACCGGGCCGGCCAGCACGGGATGGCCGCTGCGGTCTGCGGTCGCCTGACACAGCAGGTCGTTCAGCGACCCGCCACCGACGACGTGGACGACCTCGATCGAGCGGCCGGACAGCGCGGCGGCGGCGCCGAGCGCGTCGGCGAAGCCCTGGGCGATGCTCTCGACGATGCTGCGGACGATCGCCGGCTTGTCGGTGGGCGAGCGCAGGCCGCGTTCGCCGCACCAGTTCGCGATCCGGGCCGGCATGTCGCCGGGTGGGACGAACCGCGGGTCCTGCACGTCGAACACGGCCACGTCGCGTGGTTCGACGGCCTTGGCCGCCTTGAGCAGCACGCCGAGGTCGAGCTTCGTCCCGTCGGCGCGCTCCCACGAGCGCAGCGTCTCGCTGAGCAGCCACGTGCCCATGACGTTCGTGAGGAACCGCGTGCGCCCATCGACGCCGCCCTCGTTCGTGAAGTTCGCGGCGCGGGTCTCGTCGGAGAGCACGGGGGCGTCCAGTTCGAGGCCCACCAGGCCCCAGGTGCCGCACGAGATCCAGGCGGCCGAGTCGCTCGTCATCGGCACGCCGACGACCGCCGACGCGGTGTCGTGCGACCCCACGAGCGTCACGTCGAGGCTGCGGGTGCCGAGGAACTCCAGCAATTCGTCGCGGACGGGCCCGAGCCGGTCGCCCGGATCGGCGAGGTCGGGCAGCAGTCCGGCCTCGATCCCCGCCGCGTCGAGCAGGAACGGGTTCCACTCGCCGGTGCGGGCGTCGAGCAGCCCGGTGGTCGACGCGTTGGTGCGCTCGGCCACACGACGGCCCGTCAGCCAGTAGCCGATCATGTCGGGGACCAACAGCAGCCCGTCGGCGACGTCGAGCAGCGGGTCGGCGGCCAGTTGGTAGATCGTGTTGAACGGCAGGAACTGCAGGCCGTTGAGTTCGTGGAGGCGCTCGAAGGAAACCCGGTCGTGGACCAGTTCGACACCGGTCGCGGTGCGGCTGTCGCGGTAGTGGAACGGCGTGCCCAGCAGGGAACCGTGTCGCAGGAGGCCGTAGTCCACCGCCCACGAGTCGACGGCCACCGACGCCAGCTGCCCGTGGGTCTGATGCACGGCGGTGCGCAGGCCTGTGAATGCCTGGTGGTAGAGCCCGACCAGATCCCAGTGCAGGCCGTCGGGCAGGTGCACGGGCGCGTTCTCGAAGCGCGCCACCTCGTGCAGGTCGAGGGTGTCGGGCCCGACACGGCCGACCACGACGCGTCCGCTGGACGCGCCGAGGTCGACCGCGGCGAGCGCCGCCGGCTGGGCTGATGGGGAGGAAGTCATCAGCGCAGGAAGGCGGCGGCGACACCCGCGTCCACCGGGACGTGGAGGCCGGTGGTGTGGGTGAGCTCGGGCGAGCAGAGCACGAAGACCGCGTTGGCGATGTGCTCCGGAAGGACCTCGCGCTTGAGGATGGTGCGCTGGGCGTAGAACTTGCCCAGGTCCTTCTCATCGACGCCGTAGACGGCTGCGCGGTTCGCGCCCCAGCCGCTGGCGAAGATGCCCGACCCCTGGACGACGCCGTCGGGGTTGACGCCGTTGACCTTGATCCCGTGCTCGCCCAACTCGGCCGCGAGCAGGCGCACCTGGTGGGCCTGGTCGGCCTTGGCGGCGCCGTAGGCGACGTTGTTGGGGCCGGCGAAGATCGAGTTCTTGGACGAGATGTAGACGATGTCGCCGCC
>CAYXFT010000076.1:0-12094 GCA_964464335.1 uncultured Aeromicrobium sp. | reverse complement strand
GTGCATCAAGGCCCTATCGGAGAACCTCAACACGAGGATGGTGGCCCAGTGAGCGGATCCGACGTGAGCGGGCACGTGCGCGAGTCGCAGGACGTCCGCGCCTCCGAACTCGGTCCGCGCGAGTTCGTGCGCTGGGCATGGCGCCAGTTGACGTCGATGCGCACGGCCCTGTTGCTGTTGCTGCTGCTCGCCGTGGCGGCGGTCCCCGGCTCGTTCATCCCCCAGCGGGGCGTCGACGCCCAGGCGGTGGCCTCGTACTACGCCGACCACCCCCGACTCGCCCCGGTGATGGAGAAGCTGGGCATGTTCAGCGTCTTCTCGTCGCCGTGGTTCAGCGCGATCTACCTGCTGCTGATGATCTCGCTGATCGGCTGCATCCTGCCGCGGATGAAGGTCTACGCGAAGGCCCTGCGAGCCCGCCCGCCGAAGGCCCCCCGCAACCTCGCGCGGCTGCCTGCGTCGGCCGAGTTCACGACCGACGCCGACGTCTCGGAGGTGCTCGGCGCCGGCCGCCGGACGCTCGGCCGGGCGCGCGTCGACGTCGTCGAGGAGGACGGCTCGGGCGAGCTCCGCGCCGAAAAGGGCTACCTGCGCGAGTTCGGCAACCTGGTCTTCCACACCAGCATCGTGGTGGCACTCGTCGGCGTCGCGATCGGCTCGCTGTGGGGTTACCGGGGCAGCGTCATCGTCGTGGAGGGTCAGGGCTTCTCCAACACGCTCTCGCAGTACGACGAGTTCAGTTCGGGTTCGCTGTTCGACGCCGACACTGACCTGCAGCCGTGGTCGATCTCGCTCGACGAGATGCTCACCCGCTTCTACGTCACGGGCAACTCCCGGGGCGCCCCGAAGTTGTTCAAGGCCTCGGGCACCTACCGCGAGCCGGGGTCCGACGACGACCGCGACTACGAGATCCGGGTCAACCACCCGCTGTCGATCGGCGGGGAGGACCTGTTCCTCGTGGGACAGGGGTATGCCCCCGTCATCCGGGTCACCGACCCGACCGGCGAGGTCGTGTACGACGGTGCCGTCCCGTTCCTGCCGCTCGACGCGACCTACACGTCGCAAGGCGTCGTCAAGGTGCCGGACGCCGCGGGTGAGCAGCTGGGCTTCCAGGGCTTCTTCCTGCCCAGTGCGTACTCGCCGAGCGAGGACGAGGCGTCCATCTCGATCTTCCCCGGCGCACTCAACCCGCGCATCGGCATGAACCTGTGGACCGGCGACCTCGGCCTCGACGACGGCACGTCGCAGTCGGTCTACTCGCTGGACACGCAGAACCTCACCCAAGTCAAGGACGGCGACGGCAACTTCCGCGTCGACCTCGGCCCCGGACAGTCACAAGCGCTGCCCGGCGGCGGCAAGATCGAGTTCGTCGAGCTCCGCAAGTGGGCGCGTTTCCAGATCGGGCACACCCCGGTGGCCTGGTTGCCGCTGACCGGGGTGGGCCTGGGCATCCTGGGCCTCATGGCGTCGCTGCTGGTCCGACCGCGGCGCACCTGGATCCGGGCCCGCCGGGACGGATCGCGTACCGTGGTGGAGGTCGCCGCGCTCGACCGTGTTCCGCGTGACGACCTGCCTGCCGACCTCGATGATTTCCTCGCCCGGTTCCATGCCGAACTGGGAGACGAGAGCAAGGAAGCCCGATGACGTCCGACCAGTTCGCCCAGCTCTCGAACTACCTCATGGGTTCGGCCTTCGCGGTGTTGTCCGTCGCGTTCGTGTGCCACCTCGCGGAATGGGCCTCCGCCTGGGCCGACCGCCGCGCGCAGCAGCGCGAGACGGCGCTCATCGGCGACGGAGCGGCTTCGTCGCTGCCCGTCGAACCGTCCGACGAGCCGACCCGCGCCGATCGCTTCCTCGGCGTCGCCGTGTCGCTGACCGTGCTGGGCACCCTGCTGCTGATCGGTGCGGCCGTCGCCCGCGGCTTCGCGACGGGCCGTCCGCCCTTCGGCAACATGTACGAGTTCGGCATGACCGGCACCGCGATCGCGCTGACGGTGTACCTCGTCCTGGTGTTCCGGTCGCACATCGAGTGGATGGGCGGCATCGTCCTGGGCGTCTGCCTGGGCGTCCTCGCCATGTCGATCTCGACGTACGTCCCCGCCGGACCGCTCGTGCCGGCGCTCAACACGTTCTGGAAGTACATCCACGTCACGACGATCATGACGGCCGCCGCGATGTTCATGGTGGGCGCCGCGGCCAGCGTGCTGTACCTGGTGAAGGACCGCGCCGAGCGCAACGGCACCGTCGGCCCGGTGCTGAGCCGCTTCCCGTCGTCGGCCCGCATCGATCAGCTGGCGTTCCGCGTCAACGCGGTGGGCTTCCCCCTGTGGACCTTCGGTGCGCTGATCTCCGGTCCGATCTGGGCGCACTACGCGTGGGGCCGCTACTGGGGCTGGGATCCCAAGGAGGTCTGGGCCCTCATCACGTGGATCACCTACGCCGGCTACCTGCACGCGCGCGTGACCGCGGGCTGGAAGGGTCGCCGCGCCGCGTACCTGGCCCTCGCCGGGTTCGGCACGTTCATCATCAGCTACTACGTGATCAACCTGTTCGTGTCGGGTCAGCACAGCTACGCCCAGTGAACTAGCGTCGACTCCCATGGGGGCTCGTATCGAGGTCGCCGGGCTCACCAAGGCCTACGGCGACCTGACCGCTGTCGATGACCTGTCGTTCACCGTCGAGCCGGGGGAGTTCTTCGGTCTCCTCGGGCCGAACGGGGCAGGCAAGACCACTGCGCTGGAGATGATCGAGGGACTGCGGCTGCCCGACGCCGGCAGCGTCTCGATCGACGGCCACGACCCGTGGAAGCGCGAACCCGAACTGCAGCGACGCATCGGCGTCCAGTTGCAGTCCTCGGCGTTCTTCGAGCGGCTCACCGCGCGCGAACAGCTCGCCACCTTCGCCGCGCTCTACGGGGTGCGGCCCAGCCGGGTCGACGAACTGCTCGAGCAGGTCGGACTCACCGAGAAGGGCGCCTCGCCGGTCGAGAAGCTGTCTGGCGGACAGGCCCAGCGGCTCTCGATCGCGTGCGCGCTCGTGCACGATCCCGAGGTCGTGTTCCTCGACGAGCCGACGGCCGCACTCGATCCGCAGGCCCGCCGCAACCTGTGGGACTTCTTGGAGGGACTCAACGAGTCCGGCCGCACCGTGGTGCTGACCACCCACTACATGGAGGAGGCCGAGGTGCTGTGCGACCGGGTCGCGATCGTCGACCACGGACGGCTGCTCGAGCTGGACTCGCCGAAGTCGCTCGTGCGCGGTCTCGACGCCCCGACCCGGATCAGCCTGGCGCCCGACGCCGTCGACCCCGACGAGGCCCGCGGGATCTCCGGGGTGGACGCGGTGGTCAGCAGCGAGGACGGCGTCCTGATCACGACGCGCCAGCCGGCCGCCGTGCTCACCGAACTGTCCGCCCGCGACGCCCTCAACGGGCTCAGCGTCGCCGGGGCCACGCTCGAGGACGTCTTCCTGCGGCTGACCGGACGCGAGTACCGCCAGTGACCGCGCTGAAGGCCCTGTCCCGGGCGATGCTGCTGGGCTTCGTCCGCGACCGGATGACGCTCTTCTGGGCGGTGCTGTTCCCGCTCATGTTCCTGGTCCTGTTCGGCGGGATCTTCACCGACCAGAGCGCCTCGAAGATCGAGGTGGCCCAGGTGGGCGACGTCGCGGTCCTGGACAACCTGCCTGCCGAGGCCCGCCGCGGGCTCGAGGAGTCCGTGGAGATCACGAAGGTCACCGACGAGGACGCCGCGATCGAGGAGGTGCGCAAGGGCGATCTCGACGCGGTCGTGACGCAGGACGGCGACCAGTTGGTCGTCCACTACTCCCAGGCCGATCAGGTGACCGCCGCCCGCGTGTACGCCACCTTCCAGGGCCTCGTCGACGCCACGAACGTCGCTGTCAGCGGGACGCCCCCGAAGTACGGTCTCGAGACCCAGCAGGTCGAGGACGAGTCACTCGAGACGATCCAGTACGTCACGCCGGGTCTGCTCGGCTGGGCGGTCGCGATGAGTGCGACGTTCGGCGCTGCGGTCAACCTCGTGGCGTGGCGCAAGAGCGGCCTGCTGCGCCGGCTGCGACTCGCGCCGATCCCGACGTCCTCGGTCGTGCTCGCCCGGGTGGGCGTCAGCCTGCTCGTCGCCCTCGGCCAGACCGCGATCTTCCTCGGACTGGGCGTGTTCGCCTTCGGGCTTCAGCTCACGGGGTGGTGGCCGCTGGTCGTCCCGCTCGTCCTCGCCGGGACGTTGGCCTTCTTGTCGATCGGCATGCTCGCCGGCTCGATCAGCAAGACCGAGGAGGGCGCGGTCGGCCTCGCGAACTTCATCGTGCTGCCGATGGCGTTCCTGTCGGGCTCGTTCTTCCCGCTCGACGGCGCCCCGCCGTGGTTGCAGTTCGTCAGCCGACTGCTGCCGCTGAGGCACCTGAACGACGCGATGCTCGACGTGATGGTCCGTGGTGAGGGTCCAGCGGCGATCGTCGGCCCGATGGTGTTCCTGCTGGCCTTCGCCGCGGTGTGCGCGGCGATCTCGGCCAAGCTGTTCCGCTGGGACGCCTGAGCCGGGTCGTTCAGAGGCCGCGCAGGAAGTCCGGGTCGTCGTCGGGCCCGAGCGGACGTTTCGGCTGCGGGCGGCGCGGCCCGCCGGCGGGCTTGTCCTTCACCGTGCCGAAGAACATCCACAGCAGCGCGCCGATGTAGGGGAAGAGCACGATGAGCGCGGCCCACGCGAGTTTCGGCATGTACTGGACGCGGTCGCGCGGGGTGGCCAGCAGGTCGTAGAGGGCGTAGACCAGCAGCACCACGGCCGCCAGGATCAACAATGCCTTGCCCATGTCGAGAGCCTACCGACCACGCGGTCGTGGGTCACCGGGTACGAACTAGAGTGCGCTCCATGAAGGCATTCTGGACCTACACGCTCGCCCGGCTGGGGGTCTTCCTGGCCACGTACGCGGTGATCTGGGGGGTCTCGCGGATCTGGTTGGAGAGCGGACGCATCGTCAACCTGTGGATCCTGTTGCTGGCCCTGGTCGTCTCTTCGGTGATCTCGATCTTCGCCCTCGGCGGTCTGCGCGACCGGCTGGCCGGCACGCTGCAGGAGCGTGCGACCGCACTCAACGACCGCATCGAGGAGTCGCGTCGCGCCGAGGACGTCGACTGACCGCTCAGCGGGCGCCGAGGGCCAGGCCCACGGCGAGGCCGACGGCGTAGAGCAGCTCGGCCAGGCCCGTGTCCTTGAGGACCGGGATGAGGGCCGGGCCGGTGGCACCGCGACGGACCAGCGCAGCCGCCTTCGCCGCGAGCGGCAGGCCGATCAGCGCCAGCAGCGACCACGGCGTCGCAAGGACGCACCAGGCGACGGTCACGAAGAACGCGACCGCGAGCAGGGCCACGTACAGGTCGCGGGTACGGGCGTCGCCGAGCACCACCGCCAGGGTGCGCTTGCCCGTGACCGAGTCGGTGGGGATGTCGCGCAGGTTGTTGGCGACGAGGATCGCGCACGCCAGCGCGCCGACCCCGATCGCGCCGGCGATGCTGACGTGGTTGACCCGGCCGAGTTGCACGAACGTCGTGCCGAGGACAGCCACGAGGCCGAAGAACACGAACACGCTCACCTCGCCCAGGGCGCGATAGCCGTACGGGTTCTTGCCTCCGGTGTAGCCCCACGCGGCGAGGATCGCGGCGGCGCCGATCAGCAGCAGCCACCACGACGAGGTCGCGGCGAGCACAAACCCGAGGGCGGCGCCGAGCCCGAGGAAGCCCAGGGCGGCGGCCTTCACCCGGGCCGGTGGCACGAGTCCGGATCCGACGAGGCGCAGCGGCCCGACACGGTCCTCGTCGGTGCCCTTGATCCCGTCGGAGTAGTCGTTGGCGTAGTTGACGCCGACCTGCAACGCGAGCGAGACACCCAGCGCCAGCAGGGCCTTCCACCACACGACGCCGTCGTCGAACGCGGCGGCGCCGGTTCCGACGGCCACGGGGGCGATCGCTGCGGGAAGGGTGCGGAGTCGGGCGCCCGCGATCCACAGGCGCACTCCGGTCGGCGAATTCACCTGCCGAGTCTAGGGACCCGCGGTGGGTGGGCTCCTAGAGTGGTCGGGTGACCGTCGGACTGCGCCCCGTCAGTGGCACCTCGCGTGAACTCCTGGAGCAGATCCGCCCGTGGGTCGAGTCCGGCGGTGAGCCGATCGAGATGCGCACGTCCGGCAGCACGGGCGACCCGAAGACCATCCGGCTCTCGCACACGGCGGTGCTGGCATCGGCCCACGCCGCGCTGCACCGGCTCGGCGGCCCCGGGCAGTGGCTGTCGGCGTTGCCGGCGACGGGCGTCGGAGGGCTGCAGGTGCTCGTCCGGTCCGTGCTCGCCGGGATCGATCCGGTGTTCCTCGACGAGCACAACGACCTCGAGTCCGCGATCGCGGTGATGACGGCCGAACGGCGTTACGCCTCGTTCGTACCGACGCAGCTGTTCCGTTGGGTCGAGTCGGGTCAGGCGGGCGTGCTGGCCGGACTCGACGCGATCGTGCTCGGTGGCGCCGCCGCGCCGCGGCCGGTCCTGCAGCGGGCTGCGGCGGCCGGGGCCCATGTCGTGCGTTCCTACGGCATGACCGAGACGTGCGGCGGGTGCGTGTACGACGGCGTCCCCTTCGACGGGGTGCGCCTGCGGATCGAGGACGACGGCCGGGTCGCGATCGCGGGTCCCGTGCTCGCCGAGGACGTGGGGGAGTGGCTCGTCACGAGCGACCTCGGCCGGGTCGACGCCGACGGTCGCCTTTCGGTGCTCGGCCGGGCCGACCAGGTGGCCGTCAGCGGCGGCGTCAACGTGCCGCTCGCGGCGGTCGAGGCGGTTCTGCGCGACCAGCCGGGCGTCCTCGACGTGGTGGTCGTCGCCCAACCGGATCCCGAGTGGGGACAGGCGGTCGTCGCGTTCGTCGTGGGCGACCTCGACCGAGACCGAGCGTCCGCCGCCGTCCTCGCCGCCGGCCACCCTCGCGCCTGGGTCCCCCGCGCCGTCCACCCCCTCGGCTCCCTGCCCCTCCTGCCGAACGGCAAGCCCGACCGGCGGGCGTTGGCGGCGGGTGGCAGTTTCCCCGGTTGAGTGGGTTCTCTGGCACTTCCTGAGGGTTGCAACCCACGTGAAGTGGCAGCGAACCTCAGTCAGTCGCGCCCGCGCCCGCAGGCAGGTCGATCGGCACAGGTCGTGTCACCGGCGGAGGTTCTCTGTCGCTTCATGCGGTTCGCAACCCTCGGTCAGTGACAGGAAACCCACTTAACCGGGGAAACTGTCAGCCCGCCGCCACCGCGTCGGCAACGGGCGAGTCCCCGGCGACGAGGTCGAACTGCGTCCCGATGGTGCGGTCGTCGGCGAGGACGGCCGCGAGGACGGCGGCGACGTCGGCGCGCGGGATCTCGCCGAACTCGGAGGTCGCCGCGGCGTGGACGAGGCCGGTACCGGGATCGTCCGTCAGCCGGCCGGGCCGCACGATCGTCCAGTCCAGCGAACTCGCGCGCAGCGCCACGTCGGAGTCACGCTTGGCGTGGACGTAGGCGGCCCACACGTCACCCTGCGAGGGATCGGGGTCGTGGTCGACGCCCAGCGCGGAGACCTGCACGAAGCGTCGGATCCCGGCGCGCTCGGCCGCCTCGATGGATTTCAGCGAGCCCTCGAGGTCGACGGTGCGCTTCCGCTCGAGGTTGCCGTCAGGCCCGCCGCCGGCGGCGAAGACGACCGCGGAACAGTCGGTGAACGCGGTGACGAAGTCGTCGACGCTCGCGGCCTCGATGTCGAGCGTGCGCACGGCGGCTCCCGGCAGGTCGGCCGCCTGGGCGGGGTCTCGGATGAGGGCGACAGGCAGGTCGCCGCGATCGGTGAGCAGGGGAACGAGCAGCCGGGCGATCTGGCCGTGGCCGCCCACGATGGCGATGTCGGACATGGCTCCACCGTAGGGCGCGCCCTCGCGAGGATGCCGTCCGGAGGACGCACGAGGCCACGGTGGATACTGTCGTTCCGTGGAGTTCCGCACGTACTCGATCCCGATGCGCACGCGCTTTCGCGGGCTGGTGAACCGGCAGGGCATGCTCGCCCTCGGCCCGGCGGGCTGGGCCGAGTTCAGCCCCTTCCCCGAGTACGACCACCTCACGTGCCTGCCGTGGTTGCAGGCGGCGCTGGAGGCCGCGACGAAGCCGTGGCCCGCGCCGGTGCGCGACTCGGTGCCGGTCAACGGCATCGTGCCGGCCGTCGGAGGCGGCGACGACGCGGCACGCATCGCGGTCGAGAGCGGCTGCGCCACGATCAAGCTGAAGGTGGCCGAGGACGGCGAGAACCTCGAGCACGACATCGAGCGTGTCGCGGCCATTCGCGATGCGCTGCCCCACGCCAGAATCCGCATCGACGCGAACGGCGCTTGGTCGGTCAAGGACGCGGTGAAGGCGATCAAGCGACTCGACCAGGTCGCCGGCGGCCTCGAGTACGCCGAGCAGCCGTGCGCCACCGTCGAAGAACTTGCCGAGGTCCGCCGCAAGGTCGACGTTCCGATCGCGGCCGACGAATCGATCCGGCGTGCCGCCGATCCGTTCCGCGTGCGCGACCTCCACGCCGCCGACATCGCGATCCTCAAGGTCCAGCCGCTCGGAGGCGTGCGTGCCTGCCTGCGCATCGCCGAGCAGATCGGCCTGCCGGTCACGGTGTCCAGCGCCGTCGAGACCTCGATCGGGCTGGCCGCGAGCATCGCCCTGTCCGCCGCGCTGCCGGACCTGCCGTACGCGTGCGGCATCGGGACGGCCCATCTGCTCACGGCCGACGTGGTCACCGACCCCCTGACCCCGGGCGCCGGCTGCCTGCCGGTCGTCCGTCCGGTCCTCGACGAGGCCGCGTTCGCGAGGGTCGCCGCCCCTGCCGAGGTCGACGCACGGTGGCAGGCTCGGCTGGAACACGTCTGGGAGTCGCTGTGAGTGAGGCGAATTCCGTCGGCGTCGCGCGCCGGCTGGTGATGGCGCTGCTCGCCCAAGAGGTCAGCGAGGCGGTGCTCGCGCCGGGCTCGCGGTCGGGTCCGCTCGCGCTGGCCCTGCACGCCGCCGACGAACAGGGCCTGATCCGGTTGCACGTGCGCGTCGACGAACGCGAGGCCGGCTATCTGGCGCTGGGTCTGGCGAAGGCCTCGGGTCGGCCGGTCCCGGTCGTGACGACGTCCGGCACGGCGGTCGCCAACCTGCACCCGGCCATGCTCGAGGCCCTGCACTCGCGGATCCCGATCGTGGCCGTGACGGCCGATCGTCCCGCACGGTTGCGGGGCACGGGCGCCAACCAGACGACCCACCAGCCGGGCATCTTTCCGGGCATCCCGTTCACGGACCGCGTCACGGGTCTGGCGGGGGCGGTGCGCGAAGGTGGTCCGGCCCACGTCAACCTCGAGTTCGACGACCCCTTGATCGAGCCGGTCGACTGGGACTTCCCGCAGGGTTCGTGGTCGATGAGCGCTCAGGGCTCGGGTCGGGTCCAGTCGTTCTCGGCCGGGCAGCGCACCGTCGTGATCGCCGGCGACGGAGCCGACCCGACGATGGCGGCGACGGCGGCCGTGGCCGGCTGGCCGATCGTGGCCGAACCGTCGTCCGGCCTCCGCGGCGCCGCCACGTCGGTCGCCTGCGGCCGGATCGTGCTCGGCGGCCCCCTGGCCGACCGGATCGAACGCATCGTCGTCACCGGACACCCGACCCTGTCGCGGCCCGTGACCCGGCTCCTCGCCCGGACCGACATGCCCATCGTGCACCTGGGCGATGCCGCGACGTTCCCGGCGGAGGCCGGTGAGAACGTCACCTTCGCCGACAGCCTCCAGGTGCGTGGGTCGACGCCGGAGGGCTGGGTGCGCTCCTGGTTGGACTCCGGAGACCGGATCGCCGCGGCGCTGCTGGCTGTCGAACCCCTCACGGTCGCCCGCGCGGCGTGGGAGGCGGCCGTCGGTGGGCTGCTCGTCCTGGGTTCGTCCAACCCGATCCGCGACGTCGATCTGGTCGCGCCCGTGCGCGAACCCGGTCCCCGGGTGCTGGCGAACCGCGGCCTGGCCGGGATCGACGGCACCGTGTCGACGGCGATCGGGGCCGCGCTGGCGTCCCGCGGTCGCGCCGTCGCCCTGATGGGTGACCTGACGTTCCTGCACGGCGCCAACGGTCTTCTCATCGGTCCTCAGGAGCCGCGGCCCGATCTGACGGTCGTGGTGCTCAACGACGACGGTGGCGGGATCTTCCACACGCTCGAGCAGGGGGCGCCGGAGTACGGCGCCGCGTTCGAGCGTGTCTTCGGTACTCCGACGGGAACGTCGATCGGCTCGCTGTGTGCCGCACACGGCGTTCCGCACCGGCTCGTCGAGGCACGGCACCTCGCGGCGGAGCTGGAAAAGGAGCCGTCGGGAATCGAGGTCGTCGAGGTCCGGGTGACCCGCGCCGGAAGGCGAGCCCTCCAATCGGTTGTATCGGGGTTGGGCGCGGTCTAGGTTTGTGGCCAGTGTCACAGTGACGCTGTCACGATCGCGGGAGAGTGCATGGCCGAGGAGTCGTACGACTACATCGTCATCGGGGCGGGGAGTGCGGGCGGCGTCGTCGCGGCACGCCTGACGGAGGACCGCGAGCGGCGCGTCCTGCTGTTGGAGGCCGGTCCTGTCGACGACGACGAGATGATCAAGATCCCGGCCGGGTTCAGCACGCTGTTCAAGACGAAGTGGGACTGGAACTACGAGACCAGCCCACAGAAGCACCTCCAGGGCCGGCGCGCGCACTGGCCGCGCATGAAGGGCCTCGGCGGCTGTTCCTCGATGAACGCCATGATCTACATCCGCGGCAACTCCGCCGACTACGACGAGTGGCGCGACGCCTACGGCGCCACCGGCTGGGGCTTGGACGACGTCCTGCCGTACTTCGTGAAGTCGGAGTCGAATCGGCGACTGTCCGGGCCGTACCACGGCACGGACGGCCCGCTCCTGGTCGAGGACCGACGCTTCACCCACGAGTTGACCGAGGCGTTCGTCGAGTCGGCGGTCGCGTCCGGTCTCAAGCGCAACGACGACTTCAACGGCGCGTCCCAGGAGGGCGCCGGCCTGTATCAGGTCACGCACCGCAAGGGCGAGCGCTGGTCCGTCGCCGATGCGTACATCCGTCCCGCGATGGACCGGCCCAACCTCACGGTCCGCACCGACGCGTTGGTCTCGAAGGTGCTGGTCGAGGGCGGCCGGGCCACCGGTGTGGTCTACCGCCGCGGTGGGCAGGAGGTCACCGTGCGTGCCGAGGCCGAGGTGATCGTGTCCGGCGGCGCGATCAACAGCCCGCAGTTGCTGATGCTGTCGGGGATCGGGCCCGGAGCGCACCTGCGCGAACACGGGATCGAGGTCCTCGTCGACTCGCCCGGCGTCGGCCAGAACCTGCAGGACCACCCGGTCGCAGGGACGCTCATCCACACCCGCGACACCAGCGACCTCGCCGAGGCCGTCTCGATCGGCAACCTGCTGCGCTGGAAGGCGACGCGCACGGGCCCACTCGTGTCCAACATCGGCGAGGGCGGGGCGTTCTACTCCTCGCGCGCCGACCTCGACCTGCCGGACATCCAGATCCACGTCGCCCCGACGGGCTTCTACGACAACGGCATCCACGAGCCCGTCCGGCGCACCGTCACGATCGCGCCGACCCTCGTCAACGTGCAGAGCCGCGGCCACGTCCGGCTGCGCTCGGCCGACCCGACGTGGCACCCCGAGATCGATCCGCAGTACTTCGACGATCGCGCCGATCTGGAGGCGATGGTCGCGGGCTACCGGCGCATGCTCGACATGACGTGGCAGGGTCCGCTCATGCGGCTGCTCGACGAGCCCTGGGAGCCCGCGCACCGCAATCCCACCGACGACGACATCGTCGACGTCGTGTCCCGGCTCGCCCAGACGCTCTACCACCCCACCTCGACGTGCTCCATGGGTACCGTCGAGGGCAGCGTCGTCGATCCGGAGCTGAAGGTCCACGGCGTCGAAGGCCTGCGGGTCGTCGACGCCTCGGTCATGCCGCGCGTCCCGCGCGGCAACACGAACGCACCCACCATCATGATCGGCGAGAAGGCCGCCGATC
>CAYXFT010000075.1:0-12154 GCA_964464335.1 uncultured Aeromicrobium sp. | reverse complement strand
TGATCGGTCGCTTGCCCCGGTCGCGGTCGCCGCCGGCACCCAGCACGACGATGAGTCGACCCGCCGTGACCGGTCGCAACGCCGTGAGCACGGCCTCGATCGCCTCGGGCTTGTGCGCGTAGTCGACGACCGCGGTGAACCCCTGTCCGAGCTCGACCCGCTCCATCCGGCCCGGAACCCCCGGTGCGGTCGCGATGCCCCCGACGAGGTCCTCGACGGCGAAGTCCTCGCCGGCCAGCGCGACCACGGCGGCCACGGCGTTCGAGACGTTGAAGGCACCGGCCAACGGGACGCTCATCTCGATCTCGTGACCGTCGGGGCTCACGAGCGTGACGTCACTGCCGAGCCGGTGCGGGCGCAGGTTCACGGCACGCCAGTCGGCCGGCCGACCTGCCGACGAGAACGTCGTGACGGGCAGCGTCGTCCGCTCGACGAGGATCCGGCCGTGCTCGTCGTCGACGTTGATGACGGCACGACGCGCGTGCGCGGGAGTGAAGAGCTCGGCCTTCGCGGCGAAGTACGACGCGAGGTCGTGGTGGAAGTCCAGGTGGTCTCGGCCGAGGTTCAGGAAGACCGCCACGTCGAGCACGAACCCGTCGACGCGACCCTGCACGATCGCGTGGCTCGACACCTCCATCGCGCACGCCGCGATGCGCTCCTCGGCCATCACGGCGAACAGCGCTTGCAACGCCGGAGCCTCGGGGGTGGTCAGGCTGCTGGACGCCGGGTGCCCGGCGATCCGGGTGCCGACCGTGCCGATCACGGCGGACCGCGAGGCCCCCAGCGCCGCCTCGGCCAGGTAGGTCGTCGTGGTCTTGCCCTGCGTCCCGGTGACGCCCATGGTCGTGAAGTGCCGGCTCGGATGGTCGAACAGGTCGGCCGCGAACGCGGCGAGCAGCGATCGGGGTGCGGCGACGACGATCCGGGGTGCGTCGTCGGGCAGCAGGTCCGCACCCGCGGGATCCGTCAGGACGGCGACGGCTCCTGCGGCGAGCGCCTGCTCGGCGAACCGGGCGCCGTGGGTCGTGGCCCCGGGCAGCGCCGCGAACAGGTCACCGGGCACGAGATCACGCGTCGAGAGGGAGACGCCGTGGACGGTCGCCTCGCCGTGGACGGTGGCGCCCGGCAAGTCTGCGGCCACCCGGTCGAGGGTCCACGCGGGCACGTCGTGCGGCCGGACCCTCATCGATTCCACCCGCCAAACCTACCCGCGGGCCGGATGCCTACCAATCCTGGGAGATCTTCGGCGACTTCGACCCGGTGGGCGTCACGCCGAAGCGCTCGAGGGCCATCGACATGATGTCCTGGAACACCGGGCCGGCCATCGAACCACCACCGGCGTTGGCCGGCGGCTTGTCGATCACGACGTAGGTGATGAAGCGCGGGTTGTCCGCCGGCGCGAAGCCCATGAACGAGATCGTGTTCTGACCGCGGACGTAGGTGCCCGTGTTCGGGTTGACCCGCCACGCGGTGCCGGTCTTGCCGGCCACCCGGTAGCCCTCGATCTGCGCGGCGGGAGCAGTGCCGTCGTCGGCGGTGACCGCCTCCATCATCCGCGTCACCTCCGAGGCCGCTTCGCGCGAGACCACGCGGCGCGACTCGCCCTGCTGGGCGTTCGTCGTCAGGTGCGGCGTGCACATGACGCCGCCGTTCGCGATCGCGCCGACCGCCCGGACCATCTGCACCGCGTTCACCGAGATGCCCTGTCCGAACGAGACCGTCGCGTGCTTCGACTTCGTCCACTCCCGCGCGGGGGCGAGCAGGCCGACCGACTCCTCGGGCAGGTCGATCCCGGATCGCGCGCCGAAACCGAATTTGCGCAGGTACGTGTAGAAGGTCGAGTCCGACATCTGCTCGGCCGCCACGATCGTGCCGAGGTTGGACGACTTCGCGATGACGCCGGCGGCCGTCAGGTTCAGCGTGCCGTGCTGCCAGTAGTCGCCGATCGGAAAGCCGTCGATGGACAACCCGGACGGCACCTTGATCTTGGTGTCCGCGGTGACCTTGCCCTGGTCGGCCAGCGCCGCCATCGTGATCGTCTTCATGACCGAACCCGGCTCGAAGACGTTCGACACGGCCCGGTTGACCAGCGTGGCCTCGGTGACGTTCTCGCGGGTCTCGGGGTTGTAGGTCGGCGCCTGCGACATCTGCACGATCTCGCACGTGCGGACGTCCATCGTGATCGCCAGACCGTAGTCGGCACCTGCCGAACCCACGACGTCGCGCAGTCGCTGGTCGGCGTACCACTGCAGATCGCGGTCGATCGAGGTGCTGACGTCCTTGCCCGGCACCATCTCCTCGACGGTCGAGTCCGCCATGGGGATCCGCTGGCCGGTCGAGGACACCTCGTACGTCGAGGAGCCGTCCGTGCCGGTCAGGTCGCCGTCGTACTGCTTCTCCAGTCCGGCGATGCCCTTGCCGTTGCTCTCGGTGATGCCGAGCACGTTCGCCGCGAGTGAGCCACCCGGGTAGCTGCGCAGCGACTCGGTCTCCGTGAAGACCCCCGGGTATCCGGCCTTGTTGACCGCCGTGACGGCCCGCTTGGCCTCGTACGCCGGCAGGTCCTTCGCGATGAACACGAAGCGCGAGTTCGGCGTGCGCAGTTTCTGGATCGTGTCGAAGTAGTCGACCTCGTCGCCCAGCTTCTCGTGCAGGATGCGGGCGATCTCGGGGGCGTTCTCCGCGGTCATCGAGGGATCGCCGGTGATCGTCAGTCCGTCGGTGCTGGTGACCAGTTCCTCACCGTTGCGGTCGAGGATGTCGCCGCGCGGCGCGGGCACGACAGCCTTGCGGGTGCCGGCCTCGACCGCCATCGCCGCGTAGGCCTTGGAGTCCACGGCCTGGATCTGGAAGAGCCGTCCGGCGAAGAGCACGAACAGGACGAGCACCGCCACGATGAGCACGCGCACCCGGTTGCGGGTCACCGAGACGGGCATCAGCCGGCCCGCCTCACGTTGGTGCCGGGTTCGGCCGGGACCGCCTCACCGATCACCTTGCCGTCCGACAGTCGCAGGAACACGGGGTTCGCGTTGGGCACCATGCCCTCGGCGAGCGCCCGCTGGGCCAGGCCGGACGGACTCTGCATCTGCTCGACCTCCGTGGCGAGTTGGTCCTTCTGTGCCTGCAGCAACGTGGCCTGCTGCTGCAGTTCGTCGATGCGGAACGACTGGGCCTGCATCGCCGTGCTGAACAGGATCAATCCGACCAGCCCGACCGCCAGGACCGAGAGCACGACGACCACGAACGGGGCGCGGCGGGCCCGCACGCGCACCGGTCCGACGAGCTTGAGCCCCACCTCGCGGGCGTCACGACCACGGGCCGCGACCCCGGAGGCCAGGGCCGTCGACCTCACGACGGCCGACCGGCCGATCGCACGGGAGGACGCGTTCATGCTCATGCAGCGATCCGTTCGACGGCGCGCATCCGGACCGAACGCGCGCGGGGGTTCTCGGCGATCTCGTCCTCGCCGGCCAGTTCCGCCCCCCGCGTGAGCGAACGGAAGCGGGCCAGCATGGACTCGGGGACGACGGGCAGGTCACGCGGTGCCGTCGACGTGGTGGCCCTCGTGAAGGTGCGCTTGGTGATGCGGTCCTCGAGGGAGTGGTAGGACAGCACGACGACCCGGCCGCCCGGGGCGAGCAGCTCGAGCGCCGCCGGCAGCGCCCGGCGGTACACGCCGAGCTCGTCGTTGACCTCGATCCGCAGCGCCTGGAACGTCCGCTTGGCCGGGTTGCCGCCGGTGCGTCGCGCCGGGGCGGGGATGCAGCGCCGGATCAGGGCCACGAGCTGGTCGCTGCGGGCGAAGGGCGTCTCGTCGCGCTCGGCCACGACGGCGGCGGCGATGCGGCGTGCGAACTTCTCCTCGCCGTACTCGCGCAGGATCTTGGCGAGGTCGGCCTCGGCGTACGTGTTGAGCACGTCGGCCGCCGTGAGGTCGTCCTCGTCGTTCATGCGCATGTCGAGCGGGGCGTCCTGCGCGTACGCGAAGCCACGCTCGGCCAGGTCCAGTTGCATCGACGAGACGCCGAGGTCGAACAGCACGCCGTCGACCGTGTCGTGACCGGCCTCCGCGGCCACCTCGGGCAGTTCGTCGTAGACCGCGTGGGCCGCGCGGAAGCGGTCCCCGAAGGGAGCGAGGCGCTCGCCCGCTCGCCGCAGTGCTTCGCGGTCGCGGTCGACGCCGATCACGTGCAGGTTCTCGTAGCGCGTCAGCAGGGCCTCGCTGTGGCCGCCGAGGCCGAGGGTCGCATCGATGACGACGGGCGTTGCGGATCGTTCGACCACCGGGGCGAACTCCGACACGACGCGGTTCAGCATCACCGGGACGTGCCGGGCGCTCATGCGGCTGCTCCGGCGCCGCGCGTCGGCGCGGCGGTCGGGCCGATGGGGTCCGATCCCCGCCTGCAGGGGCCTGACGCCGGGGAAGTGGCGTCAGATCCCATCAGGCGGGTATCGCACCCCACCGAGTCCGAGATCAGAAGATCCCGGGGAAGATCTCCTCCGACAGGTCGGCGAAGTCCTCCTCGTGCTCGTCGGAGAAGTTGTTCCAGGCAGCGGAGTCCCAGATCTCGAACCGCTCCCCCGTGCCCACGACCGTGCAGTCGCGGTCGAGCGCCGCCCACTCGCGCAGCAGCGCCGAGATGGGAACGCGTCCCTGCTTGTCCGGCGCCTCGTGCGCCGCACCGCCGAACAGCATCCGCACGAAGTTGCGCGCCTGCTTGTTCGTGAACGAGGCCTGCCGCGCCCGCGCCGAGAACTCCTCGAACGCCTCGGGGGTCCAGCCGTAGATGCAGTGCTCCTGACCGCGGGTCAGCACCACGCCGTCCGCCAGCAGTGGCCGGAACTTCGCCGGCAGGAAGATCCGCCCCTTCTCGTCCAGGCGCGGGGTGAACGTGCCGAAGAAGTGACCAGATGTCGTGGTTGGCATCGCGCACCTCCTGCGTCACGTCGTCTCCTTCGAGGCAAATCGTCCGGTGTCTCCACCACTTTGCCCCACTGTAAACCACAACGCTCCACCATCCACCCCGATTTCGTCAAGAGCCGAGCGTGTCGATGACCCGAAGACGCGAAATGGCCCGCCATGACGGGCATGACGGGCCGGTGGAGCGTTGTGGGGCAAAAAGCGAGAGGCCCCGCCGGTGGCGGGGCCTCTCAGAAGGTCAGGTGATGCAGCGTGTCGGTGCGGGGGTCAGAGTCCCTCGTCCTGACGGCGCTGCCAGCGCTCCTCCATGCGTTCGACGAACGAACCGGAGCTCTTGGGCGAGGCGGGCTTGGGTCCGGGAGCCTCCTCGGCGCCGGAGATGCCACGGCGCCAGGCACGGACGAAGAAGTAGGCGGCCGCGACCATCGCGACGAAGCCCACGACGCCGAGCCACGTCTCCTTGGCCACGACGCCGCCGAACAACAGGGCGAGACCTGCAAGGAAGCCGACCACGCAGACCGCGGCGACCCGACGGTTGTGGGCGACCAACTTCGAGCCGCGGAGCGTGGACGCGAACTCGGGATCCTCGGCTGCCAGCGACTGCTCGAGCTGGGCGAGCAGTCGGGCCTCTTCGTCCGACAGTGGCACGGTGGGTACTCCTCGATCAGGGGTGTGGTGTCGATTCTAGGCACGCCACGGTCTGCAAACCACCCGAATGTCCTGTGAACTCCGGAATGCGGTGGATCGCCTGCTCCAGCGCGAACATCGCCTCGCGTGCACCGGGCGACCCGTCGACCACGACGCCGGGCACCTCGTCGCTCAGGACCCGGACCCCTTGCTCGAGTTCGCGCGTGAATCCGTGGGCCGTGACGAGGTCACCCAGTTCGCTGAGCAGCCAGCGGCGCGGACCCAACTCGTGCAGGTCCCACGAGGCGTCCGGGACCGCGTCGACGAGGGCGCGCGCACCGGCGAAGTCGCCGGCCGCGGCACGTGCCGCGACCGCCGCCACACGGCCTGCCACGAGCAGGCTGAGCCGCCCACCGGGACGCAGGACACCTCGCGCGGCGTCGACGGCCTGACCCGGATCGGTCACGTGCTCCAGGACCCCGTGACAGATCACCAGGTCGATGCTCGCGGTCTCGACGTGCTCGGCGAGGTCGGTGGAGTCACCCAGCCGACCCTCGATCTCGACACCGGCCTCGGCCGCCCGGCGAGCCGACGCGGCCAGCGCATCGGGACTCGGATCGACCACGACCACGCGATGACCCAGACCGGCGAGGCGCACGGCATCGGAGCCGGTGCCACCGCCCAGATCGAGGACGTCGAGCGTGCCCGCACCATCGGGCGCGGCACCGGCGACGACGAGCGCGTCGACGACGGACTGCCACGCCAGGACGCCACGGATCGGACCCATGGAGCCACCCTCCCACAGGATCGGGGCCTGCTCCCGGAGCGGTACCGTCACGTCCATGGCTCGGGTCATCGTCATCGGCAGCGGGTTCGCCGGCCTGTCCGCCGCCGCACGCCTGGCCAAGCTGCGCCACGACGTCGTGGTGCTCGAGCGCGACGACGATCCCGGCGGCCGGCTGCTCGGCCTGCGACTCGGTGGGGAACGCTGGGCCGCCGGGCCGCAGAGCGTCACCCTGCCCGGGGTCTTCCGTGACCTGTTCCGCAAGTCGGGCCGCCCGATGGACGCCCTGATCGCGATCTCCCCCGCGCCGGCACGCCATCACGTCCTGTCCGGGGGCGTCTTCCGTGCGCCGGTCTCCCTCGACCTGCCCTTCGGTACGCGCGGCGCCCAGCACGACGCGGTGGTCACGGCGTTCGGCTCCGACGGATGGTCCCCGTGGGTCGACGCCCTCGCCGAACCGTGGGACGCGCTGCGCCGTGCGGTGCTCGAGGTCGCCGGCGACGCACCCCTCGCGACGCCGACGGACGAGGCGATGCTCGGCAGCCGATCCCTCGCTCGCCACGCACGGTCCCTCCCCCGGCGGTTGAGACCTCTCGCGACCGACCTGCCCGGGCTCGCCGGTGACTCACGAGCCGTCCTCGCGGTCTGGCACTACGTGGAGCGGAACTTCGGTCGCTGGTCGTTCGACGGCGGGAGTGCCGGCCTGGCCGCCGCGCTCGTCAGGCGGCTCGGTGAGCGCCGCGTACCGATCGAGACCGGGGTCGAGGTCGTCTCGGTCGAGGAGCGGTCCGGTCGGCCGGCCGGCGTCACCCTTGCCGACGGATCGGTCCGCGCGGCAGATCTCGTCGTGTGGGCGACCGGAGAGCCTGATCCCGTGTCCGCGGTGACGGCCGTGCGGCTCGTGGGTGCGACCCTGCCGGCGGACCTGGTGGTCCACGGCACGGCGGTCGTGCGCGGCTGGCAATCGGGACCCGACCGCTGGATGCTGTCGGCCGCGGCCGGGGTCGATCCCGTCGAGGCGGCCGCGGCCGCGGGTCTGGACGTGCGGGCCGAGATCGTCGAACGGCACGACGTCCGCGGTACCGCCGTGGATCGTGACCCGCGATGGCTGCCTCGACCCGCGATCGAGTCGACTCCGGGGGTGTGGCAGGTCGGCGGCGCCGCGGTGCCCGGGGCCGGCCTCGAGATCACCGGGATGGGCACCGCCGCACTCGCCGCCGAAGTCGGCGCCGTGGCCCGCTGAGTGTGGTGCCGGTGACCAACGGGGCGATCAGATCAGGTCGTCGGCGCGGAGCAGTTCGAAGATCTCGCGCGTCGCGGGCGATCGGTTGAGGGTCATGAAGTGCAGGCCCGGCGCACCGCCGGCAAGCAGGTCGCGGCACAGCTGGGTGGCCAGCGCGATGCCCGTGGCGCGGACGGCGACCCGGTCGTCGGCGATCGGTTCGATCTGGTCGAGCACCTCGCGCGGCATCGCCGCACCGGAGAGCTCGGCCATCCTCGCGACCTGGCCGAAGTTCAGGATGGGCATGATGCCCGGCACGATCGGCAGGTCGCAGCCGCGGGCGCGGACGCGGTCGACGAGCTCGAAGTAGTCGTCGGCCCGGAAGAACAACTGCGTGATCGCGAAGGAGGCGCCCGCGCGGGCCTTCGCCACGAGGATCTCGGCGTCGGCATCCAGATCGGGCGCGTCGGGATGGCCCTCGGGGAAGGCCGCGACGCCCACCGCGAGGCCGCCGACCTCGTGCGCGAGCTCGACCAGTTCGATCGCGTGGTCCATGCCGTCCGGATGCGGCTCCCAGTCTGCCCGCGGACCGCCCTTCGGATCTCCGCGCAACGCCAGCACGTGGGCGACGCCGGCGGCGGCGTAGTTCTTGAGCACCGTCTCGATCTCGCCACGGCTCTGGCCCACGAGGGTCAGGTGTCCCACCGGCACGAACGAGGACTCGTGGGCGATGCGCTCGGTGATCCGGATCGTGCGGTCCTGGCTGGTTCCGCCGGCACCGTAGGTGACCGAGACGAACGTCGGCTCGAGGGCGGTCAGATCGTCGATCGTGCGCCACAGCTGGGCCTCGCCCTCGTCGTCCTTCGGCGGGAAGAACTCGAACGAGACGGCCGGCCGATCCGACGCGAGGGCATCGAGGATGGCGTCGCGGCGGGCGGTGTCGTCGAACGTCGGCATGGGCCAACGGTATCGTCACCGTTGTGACCAGCCCGGCAGCCGATCCCACGTTTCGGACAGCCGTCTCAGCGGTGATGGACGATTTCACCGCGCGCCAGCGTGCGTGGTCGACCGAACTCGACCCCGTCGTCGCGGACCTCGTCGACACGGCCTTCGAGTTCACTGCGGGCGGCAAGCTGCTCCGCCCGACCTTCTGCCATGCCGGTTGGCTGCTCGCCGGCGGCCCTCCGGCCGATCCGCGCATCGCGACGGCCGGCGCCGCCTTCGAGTGGCTGCAGGCCAGCGCGCTCGTCCACGACGACCTGATGGACGGTTCGGACACGCGCCGCGGCCGCCCCAGCGTCCACCGCGAGTTCGCCTCGCGCCACGTCGCCACGGGCGGCATCGGTGACCCGGATCAGTTCGGGGCGCGGGTGGCGATCCTGCTGGGCGACCTGCTGTTGTCGTGGGCCGACGAGCAGTTCCGCGCCGCCGGACCGGACGCCCGTACCGCCGGCTTGTGGGACGCCTGCAAGACGGAGGTCGTGTCGGGGCAGTTCCTCGACGTGCTGGCCCAGACCCGCGACCGGCTCAGCGTGGACTCCGCGATGCACGTCATCCGCTACAAGGCCGCGAAGTACACCGTCGAGCGGCCCCTACACGTCGGCGCCGCGATGGCCGGTGCGGACGACGCCCTGCTCGACGGGCTTTCCGCGGTGGCCCTGCCGCTCGGCGAGGCCTTCCAATTGCGCGACGACGTGCTCGGCGTCTTCGGCGATCCCGCCGACACGGGAAAGCCCGCCGGGGACGACCTGCGCGAGGGCAAGCGCACGGTCCTCGTCGCCCGCACCGCCGAGGTGTGCGGCGACCAGCGGGTCCTGGACCTGCTCGGCACGGCCGAGGGCATCGACGCGTTGCGCGACCTGATCGAGTCCAGCGGGGCGCTGACCGCGGTCGAGTCCGACATCGACCGGCTGACCCACGAGGCGCGCACGGCGATCTCCGCGCTCGGCCCGGGCGCCGGCGATCTGCTCGGACCGCTCGTCGACGCCGCCGTCCGACGCGTCCGCTGACGTGGCGTAGCGGCTGGGCTGGGGGCTCGACCTCTAGAATCATGGTGTTCGCAGGAAGGCGAGACATGACGGTCATGGATGACGAGGCACTGGTCGGGCGCACGCTCGACCAGCGTTACGTGATCCACGAACGCATCGCCCGCGGCGGCATGGCCAGCGTGTTCCGGGCCACCGACCTGCGCCTCGACCGCGTCGTTGCCGTCAAGGTCATGCACCCCGATTCCCGGCTGGAGAACACGCCCGACCAGTTCGTCCGTGAGGCCCAGTCCGCGGCCAAACTCAACCACCGCGGCATCGTCTCGGTCTACGACCAGGGCGTCGACGGCGACACGACCTACCTCGTGATGGAGTACGTACCCGGCCGCACGCTGCGTGACGTGATGCGTGACGAGGCGCCGATGCCGCCGCGCCGGGCGCTGTCCTACCTCGAACCGGTGCTGATGGCGTTGTCGGCCGCCCACGACGCGAATCTCATCCACCGCGACATCAAGCCCGAGAACGTCCTGATCTCCACGACCGGCGAGGTCAAGCTCGCGGACTTCGGTCTGGCCCGGGCGGTCAGCAACGACTCCACCGGTGGCGGCGTGCTCGTCGGGACCGTCTCGTACCTGGCTCCCGAGGTGATCACCCACCAGGGCGCCGATCCGCGCAGCGACGTGTACGCCTGCGGCGCGATGCTCTTCGAGATGCTCACCGGCAGCAAGCCGCACGCCGCCGACTCGCCCATCGCGGTGGCGCACAAGCACGTGAACGAGGACGTCGCCGCCCCCTCGCAGTCCCAGCCGGGGATCCCGCCGTATCTGGACGCCCTCGTCCTGCGGGCGATGTCGCGTGATCGGGCCCAGCGCTCCCCCGACGCCCGGGTCTTCCTGCACCAGTTGCGGCAGGTGCAACGCGCCTTGGCCGCCGGGCTGGCCGACGATCCCGACCTGACCCGCGACCTACTCCCGGGCGCGGGGCCCACGCCCCCGGAGCTGCCCCGCCTGGCATCGGGCCTCGACACCGAGCCGACCGCGCCCGTCGCGACGGTGTACGCCTCGTCGTTGGGCGTCGGCGACAACCAGCCCACGACGGCCGTCCACGAACCGACCACGACCCTGAAGTCGGTCTCCACGGGTGGCAGTGCGGCACCGGTCGACCCACCGCCGACCGCGCGCCGCCGTCGCGGTCCCCTGCTGCTCCTGCTGGCGCTGGCCGCGCTCGCCGCCACGGCCCTGCTCGGCTGGTACATGGCCGTCGGCCGGTACGACCCCGTGCCGAACCTCGTCGCGCTCGACCAGGCCGAAGCCGTCAAGACCGCCGAGGCGGCCGGGTTCAGCACCACGGTCGGCTCGGAGGAGTACTCCGAGGTCGTCGAGAAGGGCGCGGTCATCGCCACCGACCCCGGGCCGGGCTCGTCACTCCTGCCGGAGGACACGATCACCCTGACGATCTCCAAGGGCAAGGAACGCTACGCCGTGCCGAAGATCCAGGGCCGCACGCTGGAGGAGGCCGAGACGATCCTCGGCGCACTCCACCTGACGGTCGGCGAGGTCACGAAGGCGTTCAGCGACACGGTCCCGACGGACGGCGTCATCCGGTCCTCCAGCCACAAGGTCGGTGACAAGGTCAAGCGCGACACCCCGATCGACCTGGTGGTGAGCAAGGGACCCAAGCCGATCGACATCGTCGACTACACGGGCAAGTCGGGCTCGAGCGCCGCCGCGGCCCTGACCGCCGCGGGCTTCGGGGTGACGCAGTCCGAACAGTTCAGCGACACCGTGTCGTCCGGGAACGTCATCTCGCAGAGCCCCAAGTCGGGCACCGGCCACAAGGGCGACACGATCACCCTGACGGTGTCGAAGGGGCCCGAGAAGGTCGCCGTGCCCGATCTGGACGGGATGACCGAGAGCCAGGCCCGCACCGCCCTCGCGGCGATCGGACTCAAGCTCAACGCGACGCGGAACCCCTTCGCGGGCGACGACGCGACCGTCCGTTACCAGTCTCCAGGCGCCGGCTCGAAGGTCAAGGTCGGCTCGTCGGTGACGGCCTTCCTGTCCTGACCCCCGACGCCACGCCGGGTCAGTCGCGGCCGGCGAGCATCTCGGCCACGAGGAACGCCAGCTCCAGCGACTGCGCGCGGTTCAGGCGCGGGTCGCACAGCGTCTCGTAGCGATGCGCCAGATCGTGCTTGCTCAACTGGAACCCACCGCCGAGGCACTCGGTGACGTCGTCGCCGGTCAGCTCGACGTGCAGGCCGCCGGGCCAGGTGCCCAGCGCCCGGTGCACCTCGAAGAAGCCACGGACCTCGTCGATCACGGCGTCGAACTCGCGGGTCTTGTAGCCGTTGTCGGTCGCGAACGTGTTGCCGTGCATCGGGTCGGTGACCCACGCGACCTCGGCGCCGGCGGCGGTGACCTTCTCGACGAGGGTCGGCAGCAGGTCGCGGATCTTGTCGGCACCGAAGCGCGTGATGAAGGTGACCTTGCCCGGCACGCGCTCGGGGTTGAGCTTCTCGTAGAGCGCCAGCGCGTCGTCGGCCGAGGTGGTCGGGCCGAGCTTGACGCCGATCGGGTTGGCGATCCGGCTCAGCAGTTCGACGTGGGCGCCGT
>CAYXFT010000074.1:0-12225 GCA_964464335.1 uncultured Aeromicrobium sp. | reverse complement strand
CCGGCTTGCCGGCGAACCGGGCCTGGTCCTTGACGCCCACGTCGGTCGCGAAGATGACCGCGTCGGCCGCGGCGATCTGCTCGGGCGTCAGCGCGGTGACACCGGAGGATCCCTGCGGTTCGACGGCGAAGTCGACCCCGGCGTCGGCCGCGGCCTGGGCCAGCGCGTCGGCGGCCATGTAGGTGTGCGCGATGCCGGTCGTGCAGGCCGTGACGGCCACGATGCTGCCGGCCTTCTTCACCCGCGTGCCGGTCTCGACGGCCGCCGGGGCGGCCTCGGCGGGCTTGATCTCGACCTCGCCGGTGGCCTCGTCGACCAGCGCGATGATCTCCTCGGGCGTCGACGCGGCACGCAGGGCCCGGGTGAAGTCCGCGCGCACGAGCGCCCGGGCCAGCGACGACAGCAGTTTGAGGTGGGCGTTCCCCGAACCCTCCGGCGCGGCGATCATGAACACGATGTCGGCGGGACCGTCGGGCGCACCGAAGTCCGCCTTCTGCGTCAGCCGCGCGAACGCGAGGGTGGGTTCGGAGACGGTCGCCGCGCGGCAGTGCGGGATCGCGATGCCGCCGGGGACACCGGTCCCCGACAGCGCTTCGCGTGCCTTGGCCGCGTCGGCGAGATCGTCGGCCGAAGAGGCGCGGCCGGCCGAGGTCACCTTCTGGGCGAGGGCCTCGATCACGGCATCGGAACTCGACCCGAGTTCGACGTCGAGTTCGACCAGGTCGGTGGTGATCAGTTGCGTCATCGTGATCTTCCTTGGTTCAGGCCGGGGCGACCGGCAGGGCCGTCGGCAGAGGTCCGAGATCTGTGGGGGTGGGCAGCATCGAGCCGGCCAGGGAGGCGGCGGCCGCGCCGTGGGCGGCGGCGCTCGCGAGGCGCTCGGCGGGCGGGCGGCCGGCGACCTCGGCGACGAGGTATCCGGCCAAGGAGGAGTCACCGGCACCGACCGTGCTGCGGACGGTGATCGGGACGGGCGGGCAGAACCAGGAGCCCTCCTCGGTGGCGAGCACGGCGCCCGCTCCCCCGAGGGTGAGCAGCACGGTCGCGATGCCGTGCTCGGCGCGCAACTGCTGCGCGCGGGCGGCGGCGTGGGCACGATCGGACTCGATCTCGTCGGGGTCGCAGTGCAGCAACTCGGCGAGTTCGTCGGAGTTCGGCTTGAGCAGGTCGGGGGCCGAGCCGTCGACCGTGGCCGTCAGCGCCGCACCCGACGTGTCGACCGCGACGCGGACCCCGGCCTCCTGGAGACGGGTCGTCGTGGTCGCGTACCAGTCGTAGGAGACCCCGGGCGGGAGCGATCCGCTCAGCACGGCCCAGCCACCGGGGCTGGCGGCGCCGACGAGCGCGTCCGTGAGGGCCTCGACCTCGGCGGCGTCGAGCTCGGGTCCGGGCGAGTTGATCTTGGTCGTCGTCCCCTCCGGCTCGGCGAGCGTGAGGTTGACCCGGAGCCGGCCGGCGACGGGGACCGCCCGGTAGGTCAGGCCGATCCCGTCGAGGGCCCGCAGGAGGGGCTCGTCCGCGGCACCCGGCAGGACGGCGGTGACCGCGAGTCCGGCGTCGTGCAGGACCCGCGCGACGTTGATGCCCTTGCCGCCGGGATCGTCGTGGGCGAGCTGGCTGCGGACGACTCCACCGCGCTCGAGGGTCTCGAGCAGGGGAACCAGACGATCGATGGCGGGATTCGCGGTCACGGTGACGATCACGATCGCTCCTCTCGGCAGCCCACTTACCAGACTGACATGACATAGTCGTGTCCGCGCTGTGGAAACATGTGAGTTTCTTTGTTGCTTCGCATTGTTTTATGTCACAACGTGGGACATTGTCAACCGTGGCCTGTTGGCTGGATCACAGGGGCGATACGGTCGAGACGTGACCACCGTCTTCTCCGGAACCGCCGTCGTCCCCGGCATCGGGCTCGGCCCCGTCATCCGTCCCGCCCCGCGCGCCACCGTCCCGTCGCACGAGGAGGCCGTGGACGCGTCGACCACGACCGTCCGGTTCGGCACTGCCGCCGCCGAGGTGGCCCGCCGACTGCGCGCCCGCTCCCAGTCCGCCAGCGGCGCCGCGTCCGAGGTGCTCTCGGCGACGGCCGGCCTCGCCGAGGACCGCGGCCTGGCCACCTTCGTGGCCAAGCACGCCGCCCAGGGCTCCGGCCCGGCCACGTCCACGGCGGCCGCGATCGACGAACTCGCCGCGATGTTCTCCGCTGCCGGCGGCCTCATGGCCGAGCGCGTCACCGACCTGTACGACGTGCGCGACCGGATCATCGCCGAACTGCTCGACCAGCCCGAGCCCGGCATCCCCGAGCCCGACGAGCCGTCGATCCTGTGTGCCGACGACCTCGCCCCCGCCGACACCGCCGGTCTCGACCCGAAGAAGATCGTCGCGATCGTGACGAAACTCGGTGGCGCGACCAGCCACACGGCGATCATCGCCCGCCAGTTCGGCATCCCGTGCGTCGTCGCCGTCGCCGACCTCGACGAGGTGGAGGCCGGCAGTCGCGCAGCGGTGGACGGCACCGAGGGCACGCTCACGATCGACCCGGACGAGCAGGCGGTCGCCGCGCTCGTCGAGGAGGACCGCCGGGTCCGCGAGGCCGCGGCCGGCTGGAGTGGCCCCGGCGCGACCAGCGACGGCCATCGCATCCAGGTGCTGGCGAACGTCCAGGACGGCGCCGGCGCACGCGTCGCCGCCGAACAGCCGATCGAGGGGGTGGGGCTGTTCCGCACCGAGCTGAGCTTCCTCGACCGCTCGACCGAGCCCTCGGTCGACGAGCAGGCCGACATCTACGCGGCCGTCTTCGATGCCTTCGGGTCCAAGAAGGTCGTGGTCCGCACGCTCGACGCCGGCTCGGACAAGCCCCTCGCCTTCGCCAACCAGCCCGACGAGCCGAACCCTGCCTTGGGCGTGCGCGGCCTGCGCATCGGTCTGGCCAACCCCGAGATGATCGACCGCCAGCTCGACGGCATCGCCGAGGCCGCCCGCCGGTCGTCGGCCGAGGTGTGGGTCATGGCGCCGATGGTCACGACCGAGCGCGAGGCCAAATGGTTCGCCGACCGGGTCCGCGAGCGCGGCCTGCCCGTCGGCATCATGATCGAGACCCCCTCGACCGTGCTGCTGGCCGACCGCCTGTTCAAGCACCTCGACTTCGTCTCGATCGGCACGAACGACCTGTCGCAGTACACGTTCGCGGCCGACCGGATGGCGCCGACACTGAGCAACCTCACCGATCCGTGGCAGCCGGCGCTGCTGGCCTCGATCAAGATGGTCGCGGACGCCGGCGCTCGCGCGGGCAAGCCCGTCGGCGTGTGTGGCGAGGCGGCGGCCCACCCGCTGCTGGCCTGCGTGCTGGCCGGACTCGGCGTGACGTCGTTGTCGTGTGCCGCCACGGCGGTCCGTCCCGTCGGCGCCAAGCTCGCCTCCGTGACGTGGCAGCAGTGCCAGGACGCCGCCCAGGCCGCCCTCGACGCCTCCGGTCACTCCCAGGCCGCGCAGGCCGCCGCCGACATCCTGCGCTGACCCGCCGGGAGGCGGCCGGCGCGGGTCCGGCGTTGACTGGGCCCATGCGCTGTCTCGTCACCGGGTCGACCGGGTATGTCGGAGGTCGGCTCGTGCCCGAGTTGCTGAAGGCCGGGCACGAGGTCCGCGTGCTCGTGCGCGACGAGGGCAAGGCGCGCGCCCACGCGTGGGGGTCCGACGTCGAGATCGTGCGCGGTGACGCCACCGACGGCGACGACGTCCGGGGGGCGTGCGAGGGCGTGGACGTCCTCTACTACCTGCTGCACTCGATCGGCTCCGGCGGTGACCTGGTGCGCACCGAGCACGACATGGCGTCGACGATCGCCCGCGCCGCCGAGGACGCCGGCGTGGGGCGGATCGTCTACCTGTCGGGCATGGTGCCGCAGCACGAGGACCTCTCCGAACACCTGCGGTCGCGTGACGAAGTGGCCCGGGTCCTGCTCGCCTCCTCCGTGTCGACGGCCGTGTTGCAGGCCGGCGTGGTGATCGGTTCCGGATCGGCCTCGTTCGAGATGCTGCGGTACCTGACCGAACGGTTGCCCGTGATGATCACGCCGCGCTGGGTGCGCACCCGCATCCAGCCGATCGCCATCCGGGACGTCCTGCGCTACCTCGTGGGCTGCGCCGACCTGCCCACGGACGTGGACCGACGCTTCGACATCGGTGGTCCCGACGTCATGACGTACCTCGAGATGATGCAGGGCTACGCCGAGGCGGCCGGGTTGTCGCGGCGACGGGTCCTCACGGTGCCGGTGCTCACCCCGACCCTCTCCAGCCTGTGGGTCGGGCTGGTCACGCCCGTCCCGTCGACCTTGGCGCGGCCGCTCGTCGAGAGCCTGCGCAACACCGTCGTCGCGGCCGAGCACGACATCGCGCAGTACGTTCCGGACCCGTCGGAGGGCCTGATCGGATTCGCGCGCGCGGTCGAACTGGCGCTCACCAAGATCCAGGACCTCGACGTGCCGACCCGGTGGTCCTCCGCCTCCACCGCCGGGGCACCCTCCGAACCCCTGCCCCAGGACCCCGACTGGGCCGGCGGGTCCCTGTACGTGGACGACCGCACGCGTGAGGTCGACGCCTCGCCCCGTGCGCTGTGGAGCGTCATCGAAGGCATCGGCGGCGCCAACGGCTGGTACTCGTGGCCGCTCGCGTGGCAGATCCGCGGCGTGCTCGACCGTGTGGTCGGCGGCCCGGGCCTGCGCCGGGGTCGTCGCGACCACGCCCAACTCGTCGTCGGTGACGCCGTCGACTTCTGGCGCGTGGAGGAGACCGACGACGCGACGTTCCTGCGGCTGCGGGCCGAGATGCGGGTGCCCGGGCTGGCGTGGCTCGAACTGGAGGTCGGCTCCGCGTCGTCGGGCACCACCACGTTCCACCACCGCGCCCTGTTCCACCCGCGCGGCCTGCCCGGACACCTCTACTGGTGGGCGGTGTGGCCGTTCCACGGCATCATCTTCGGCGGCATGCAGCGCAACATCGCGCGGGCCGCCGAGCGGCTGGAGTCGGACGCCGCCTGACGGCGCAATCCGACGCCAGACCTGTTGAGGACAATCGGATCCGGGGTGTATCAACCCTCTGACGCGTGGTTCATGGGAGGACGTGCCCATTCGGGCTCCAAGTCACCACCCAGTCGAGCGCAAGGTCTCGGGTCGACGCTCGGTGGGACAGCACGACACCTCCCACAGAAGGAACCGAGACACCATGTCCTCCCTCTTGTACCGCTACGGCCGCACCACGGCCCTGCACCCCTGGCGCACCCTCGCCGGCTGGCTCGTCGTCGCCGCCTGCGTGTTCGCCGCCGCCTCCACCCTCGGCGGGACCACCCAGGACGACTGGGACGTGCCCGGCGCCGAGTCCCAGCACGGCATCGAACTCCTGCGCGACCACCTGCCCGATGCGGGCAACGCTTCGGCGAACGTCGTCGTCCACGACGACACCGCGATCCCCGCAGCCGCGCTGACGTCCCTGACCGAGCGCCTGCAGGACGTCGCGCACGTCGCGACCGTCAGCCCGGCTCGCATCAGCTCCGACGGGCACACCGCCGTCGTCCACCTGGCCTACGACACCGAGGTCACCGATCCCGACCTGATGGGCAACATCAAACCGCTCGAGCAGGCCGTCGAGGCCACGCGCGACGCCGGCTACACGGTCGAGCTCGGCGGCGACCAGCCGTCGACGGCCGCCGCTCCCATGAAGGGCTATGGAGAGATCATCGGCGTCGGCGCCGCCCTGGTGATCCTGCTGATCGCGTTCGGCTCCGCCGTCGTCGCCGGACTGCCCGTCCTCGTCGCCGTCTCCGGACTGGCGGTGGGCTCGGCAGGCGTCACGATCCTGGCCGCGACGATGGACGTCTCCACGTCCGCCCCGATGGTGGCGACGATGGTCGGCCTGGGTGTCGGCATCGACTACGCCCTGCTCCTGGTCAGCCGGCACGCCGAGTTCCTCGCGGACGGCCACGCCGTCGAGGAGGCCGCCGGACGCAGCCTCGCCACGGCCGGCAAGTCCGTGGTGTTCGCGTCGCTGACCGTCCTGATCTCCCTGCTGGGCCTGGGCCTGACCGGGCTCCCGACCTTCGCGACGTTCGGCTGGGCCACCGCGATCACGGTCGTGGCGGTCATGCTCACCGCACTGACGCTGGTGCCCGTGCTGTGCCGGTTCGCCGGACGCAAGGTGCTGGCCCGCGGTCTGCGGCGCGGCAAGGTCCGCACCGGTCGACCCCTGACCGTCCGCTGGGCCGAGCGCGTCACCCGGCGTCCGCTGCTGTGGGCACTGGCCGGCACCACCGTGATGATCGCCCTCGCGGCGCCCGTGCTCGACATGCGCACGTGGCCGCAGGACGACGGCAACCAGACGACGGAGGCCACGACCCGCCGGGCGTACGACCTGACGGCCGACGCCTTCGGGCCCGGGGCGAACGGTCCGATCACGGTCGTGGTCGACCACACGACGGCCGACGCCACGGCGGACGCCGACGTCCGCGACGCACTCGCCGCACACGACGACCTCGTCTCCGTCTCGCCGGCGATCACCTCGCCCGACGGTGCCGTCACCGTGTTCACGGCCGAGCCGGCCTTCGGTCCCGCCGATGCCCGCACCTCGGGACTCGTCGGCGACCTGCGCGATGCGCTCCCGGCGGGTGTCGAGGTCACCGGCCAGACGCCGTTGTTCGCCGACATCGCGGACATGTTGGCGAAACGGCTGTGGCTCGTCATCGGGTTCGTCGTGGCGGTGTCCGTGCTGCTGCTGACGATGGTGTTCCGGTCCGTCGTGATCCCGCTCAAGGCCGCCGCCATGAACCTGCTCTCGATCGGCGCCGCGTACGGAGTCATGACGGCGGTGTTCCAATGGGGCTGGGGCGCGAGCCTGCTCGGCATCGACCACGCCGCGCCCGTGTCCAGTTGGGTCCCGATCCTGATCTTCGCGATCCTGTTCGGGCTGTCGATGGACTACGAGGTGTTCCTGCTGAGCCGCATCCGCGAGAAGTGGCTCGACACCGGGGACGCCACGGGCAGCGTCGTCCACGGCCTGGCCGCCTCGGGCAAGGTCATCACGGCCGCCGCGGCGATCATGGTGGTCGTCTTCCTCGGCTTCGCGACCGAGGGCGACCTGGTGGTCAAGATGCTGGGCGTCGGCATGGCGACCGCGGTGTTCCTCGATGCGACGGTCGTCCGGATGGTCCTCGTGCCCGCCACGATGACCCTGCTGGGCCGCTGGAACTGGTGGCTGCCGGCGTGGCTCGACCGGGCCCTGCCGCAGGTCGACGTCGAGGGCGGCGAACCCGTCCTCGCCACGACCCGCTCGTAGCCGCTCTGCTCAATACCCGCTCTGCTCAATCACCGCTCTGCTCAATAACCGAATTGGTCCCGCTGGTCGCGCAGTCGTTGCGCGGCCAGCGGGATCTGCCACTGCTCGCACAGTTCCTCGGCGCGATCGGCGTGGCCCGCTGCCGTCTCGAGGTCGCCGAGGGCGGCGTGCGCGCACGCGATGTACTGGTCGACCGGCCCGGAGGCGTTGCCCGATCCGGCCGCGCAGCCGAACCCGGCGAACGGCGCGATCCGGCCGAGGGCGTCCTGCGCCAGGTCGCGATCGCCGACGTACAGGGCGGCCTCGGCCGCATTGCACCACGCGAGCATCGAGAACCAGTCGTCGTGGTCGAGATCGACGGGATACCGGCGCAGGTGCTCGCGGGCGTCGTCCACCCGGTCGGCGCGGCACAGCAGCGCGGCCGTGACGGGCGTGAGCGGAAGCGGGTCGGTCTCCTCCATGGCCACGAGCACGTCGGCGACGTCGCCGGCGCGGCCGCCCCACACCGCGAGCACCAGCTCGGCCCCGAGGATCGCCACCTCCGACTGGGGAAGCGTCACCGTCTGCTCGAGTCGCCGCATCCGGTCGAGCATCGCGGCGCACTCCTCGAACCGGCCCGCCATCGCGAGCCACGGGATCTCCAGCCCGTCGAGCACCAGTTGCGCGTAGGCCAGCCGCAGGCGGTCGGCCTCGACGCGGGTCCGGGCGATCACTTCACGCATCTGCAACGGCCGGCCGGCCTCGCCCAGCGCGATGGCCTGCAGCGTCGCGGAGATCACGACGTCGCGGTCGCGCCCGAGGTCGCGGGCGACTCGCGCCGACTTCTCCGCCCACGCCGCCCGCTCCGGTGCCGTCGCGGCGGTCCACAGCGCACCGACGCAGACCTGGGTGACCTCGACCACGAGTTCCGGATCGGCGAGGTGCTCAGCCATGGTCCGCGCCTGCTCGACGAGTTCGGCCCGCTCGGCGAACGGCACGGTGTAGTACTGCTCGCTGGCCAGCGCCGCCAGGACGCGGCAGCGCAGCGCCGACGGTTCGGGCGGCAGGTCGGCGAGCGCCTCGCGCAGGGCGGCGACGACGACCTCGTTGACCTCGCCGTGATGGCTCGCCTGCCACAACGCACCCTGCGTCGTGGCCAGCGCGGCCCGGGCCAGCAGCTCGGAGTCGCCGAGCGAGCGCGCCAGCTCGAGGGCGTCGGCGACCTCGGCGGACAACTCGACCCAGCGCGCGGACCAGCGATGCGCATCGGCCAGCTCCATCGTCGCGTCGTAGCGATCGCGCCCGGTGGCCGTGGGGTCGTGAGCCATCGCGGCGAGTGCGGCGGTCAGCAGGTCGGCCCGGTCCTCGTGGGCGTGAAGTACCCGCGCGGCCTCGGCCGCCCGTACCGCCGCACGCCAGGCCGTGTCGACGTGACCGGGCCCGGCGGCCAGCCAGTGCCGTGCCTCTTCGGACGGGCGTCCCGACCCTTCCATCACCGCGGCGACGACCGCGTGCCGGCGGGCGCGACGGGAGGCGGACAGGCTGCCGTAGAGGTGATCGCGCACGAGCGCATGGGCGAAGGCGTGTCGGTCGATGCCCTCCTCCACGACCAGGCCCGCGGCCATCGCCGGCTCCAGCAGGTCCAGGACGGACTCCTCGTTGGCGCCGAGCACGTCCGCGAGCGTCGCGACGTCGAAGCGGCGGCCCACGACCGCGGCCGCGGCGAGCGCGGCGCGAGCGTCCTCCGGAAGCCGGCTCACCCGCCGGGCGAGCACGTCCTGCACGGCGCGCGGGGTGTCGTCCTCCGCCAGCAGTGCGGCGAGGTCGCCCCGCTCGGCGGCCAGCCGGGCGTACTCGACGAGGAAGAAGGGATTGCCGTCGGTGCGTTCCCGCAGCGCCGCGGCCTGCGCCGGGGAGGGGGAGCTCTCGGAGACGCGGCCGACGACGTCGGCGGTCTCGTCCGGGCTGAGTCCGGTCAACTGCAGCCGCACGGCATGACGACGGGCCAGTGCCTCGGCGACGTCGGCCAGCAGTCCCGCAGGCTCGGGACGGTCGCGCCACGTCGCCACCACGAGCAGGCGGCCCTCCACGACCGTCTCGGCCAGCAGGAGCAGACAGCGCAGGCTCTCCGGGTCGGCCCAGTGCAGGTCCTCGAGCACCACGACGACGGCTCGCCGTTCCGACTCCGTCCGCAGCGCCGCCAAGATCGCCTCACGCATGCGGAATCCGTCGGTCGCGTCGGACACGTCGGGGAAGTCGAGGCCGAGACCGTCCAGCACCGACCGCCAGGGCCACAGCGGCGGCGCCCCCTCGTCGCTGGAGCACTGGCCGACGACGACCGCCGTGTCCGCGGCCACCGCCCGACGCCCGAGCTCGGCCGTCAGCCGGCTCTTGCCGATCCCCGGCTCACCGGTCACCACCGCGAACGAGACCGACCCGGCCAGAGCCGCATCGAGGCTGCGGGCCAACGCGGCCAGCTGAAGGTCTCGGCCCACCATCGGCCACGGTGCCACGAGCGCGGGCGCTGCCTCCGCCGGCTCGGCGGGACGGGTCCAGTCCACCGAGGTGTCCTGACGCAGGATCGCGGTCTGCAGGGAGCGCAGTTCGGCGCCCGGCTCGATGCCGAGTTCGTCGTCGAGCACCTCCCGTACCCGGCGCAGCACGTCCAACGCCTCGGCCTGACGGCCCGACCGGGCCAGGGCGAGCGCGCGCAGGCCCCACAGTCGCTCGCGCAGGGGGTACGCCGTCGTGAGCGCCTCGAGTTCGGCGACGACCGTGGCGTGGCGTCCCAGCGCGAGGCCGGCGACCGCCCGGTCCTCGAGAGCGACGAGGCGCAATTCCTCCAACCGGGCACGCTCGGCCACCGCGTCGGGTGCGTCGCCCAATTCGGCGTATGGCGTGCCGCGCCACCGGGCCAACGCCTCGGTGAGCGTCTCCAGGACGTGCTCCAGGTCGGCACGCGTCGGGCTCGCCGCCTCGAGCCGACGGTGCGCCTCGCCGATCTCGCGCTCGAAGACCGCGGCGTCGACGTCCCCGGGCACCTGCAGGGCATAGCCCGGAGCCATCGTGACCAGCACCGTGGCCGGAGCACGTCGCACCCGTTCCGGCTCGAGCACCTTGCGTAGGCCCGAGACGTACGCCTGCAGGGTGGTCGCGACGCCCGGCGGTGCGGCATCACCCCACAGATGGTCGACGATCGTGTCCACGCCGACCGCCCGGCCGCCACTGAGGGCGAGGGTCGCGACGAGCGCCCGCTGTTTGGGCGTGCCGAGGTCGAGTTCGACACCGTCCGCCGACACCGCCACGGGCCCCAGCACCCTCAGCTCCACAGTCGAAGCATAGGGACCACCGCGCCCGTCCGACAGGGCTCGGGTCCGGGATGCAGGTTTCCCACGAGACCGCTCGAAGCCGGCTTCGAGCACACGTAGCTACGTGTGCTCGTCGCGTGTTTCACATGCTCTCGTGGGAAACCTGTATCCCGCGCCCTCGCCGCCTGAAGCGACGGATCCAAGTCAATTCCCAGTGAGTATCAAGTGATTCCGTCGATGCTCTCGGTGTCAGGAAGCGAAACACTCACCAAGGAGCACCACCGTGTCCATCAATGAAACCCTCGACCAGCTGGAGCGTCCGGCCGACCGCCTGCGCGGACTGGCCGGAGGCACCATCCATCTGCCCGGCGATCCCGGCTACGACGCGGCCCGCGCCGCGTGGAACCTCGCCGTCGACCAGCGCCCCGCCGCCGTCGCCCTCCCGCGCAACGCGGACGAGGTCAGCCGGATCGTGCGCGCCGCCCATGCCGCCGGCCTGCGGGTCGCGCCGCAGAGCACCGGCCACAACGCCGGTCCGCTCGCCGCCGGTCACCTCGACGACGTCGTGATCGTGCGCATGAGCGAGGTCGACGAGATCTCCGTCGATCCCGAACGCAGGATCGTCCGCGTCGGCGGCGGCGCCGTCTGGTTGCCGGCCGTCCAGGCCGCTGCCGCGCACGGCCTGACCGTCCTGCACGGCTCGTCCGTCGACGTCGGCATCGCCGGGTACAGCCTCGGTGGCGGCATGGGCTGGTACGCCCGCAAGCTCGGACTCGCGGCGAACAGCCTGATCGCCGTCGAGATCGTCCTCGCCGACGGCGAACTCGTGCGCGCCGACGCCGAGAAACACGCCGACCTGTTCTGGGCGGTGCGCGGCGGCGGCGGCAGCTTCGGCATCGTGACGGCGCTGGAGTTCCGCGCGTACGACTTCTCGACCGCCTACGCGGGCATGCTGATGTGGGACGTCGAGATGGCGCCACGCGTCCTCGACATGTGGCGAGCCTGGGCGCCGGTCGCGCCCGACGACGTCACGACGTCCTTGCGGATCCTGCGGATCCCGCCGATCCCCGAGATGCCGGACTTCCTGCGCGGGCGGACGATCGTCGTCATCGACGGCGCCGTGCTGGCCGACGACGAGCGCGCGGCCGACATCCTCGCCCCGTTGCGTTCGCTGCAGCCCGAGATCGACACGTTCGGCCGCGTCCCGACCGAGACCCTCGTGCACCTGCACATGGATCCCGAGGAGCCCGCCCCCGGCATCATCCGCTCGTCGATGCTGCGCGAGCTGGACGACGACGCCGCCGAGGCGTTCCTGGCCCTGTTCGGGCCGGGTGTCGAGACGCCGCTGATGATCGCGGAACTGCGCCAGCTCGGCGGCGCGCTGGCTCGGCCGCACGCCGGTGGCGGAGTGCTGACGCACCTCGAGGGCGAGTTCGCGTTCCTGGCCGGCGGCATGGCGCCGACGCCGGAGTTCGGGGCGATCATCGCCGCTGCCGCCGACCACGCGGTCGACGCGATGGAGCCGTGGTCGAACGGTCGGTCGTACCTCAACTTCGCCGAGAAGCCGACCGACGCCCGCACCGCTTACGCGGACGACGCGTGGCTGAAGTTGGCG
>CAYXFT010000073.1:11470-12352 GCA_964464335.1 uncultured Aeromicrobium sp. | reverse complement strand
CCGTGCCGCAGATGACCTTGAGCAGTCCCTGCTGGGCCAGCGTCTCGACCAGGCGCCGGTAGCGCGGCAGCATGCCCGCATGGTGCACGCCGACCCCGGCACGGATGAGCCGCGACAACGTCTTGCCGAAACCGGAACTGAAGCGGAAGTCGCCCAGGTGCTCGGCGATCGCATCGCGCTCGGCCCGTGTCGAGATCTTCGCGCTCGTCATCGCCTGCGCACGCTCGACGGCGGACGCCTGCGTGAAGTGGACGACGTAGACCGGGGTCTGGCGCGTCTCGACGAGTTGTTCGAGGGTGTCGTGGACCGCCGTGGTGACGTACTCGCCGACGAGCGGCACCGGGCGTTCGGCCGAGGCGACCACGGCGGTGTCGCGGCCCGTACGGCGTTCGAGGTCGGCGACCAGGCTCGTCGTGTCACCCAACGTGGCCGACATCAGCAGGAACTGTGCCTGCGGCAGTTCGATCAGCGGCACCTGCCACGCCCACCCGCGCTCGGGGTCCGCGTAGAAGTGGAACTCGTCCATGACGACCAGCCCGATGTCGGCGGCCGTGCCTTCGCGGAGGGCTTGGTTCGCGAGGATCTCGGCGGTCGCGGCGATGATCGGCGCATCGGCGTTGACGGCCGCGTCCCCCGTGACCATGCCGACGTTCTCGGCGCCGAACACCTCGCACAGGTCGAAGAACTTCTCGCTGACGAGGGCCTTGATCGGAGCGGTGTAGACACAGCACTCGTCGCGCGCCAGCGCCGCCGCGATCGCCGCGGTCGCGACCAGCGACTTGCCCGATCCGGTCGGCGTCGCCAGCACGACGTTCGAGCCGGCGACGCACTCCAGGATGGCTTCGTCCTGGGCGGGGTAGAGCGTCAGGCCGCGGTCGGTGA
>CAYXFT010000073.1:0-11460 GCA_964464335.1 uncultured Aeromicrobium sp. | reverse complement strand
GTGACCCAGTCGGAGATCGCGGCGTAGACGCCGTCCTCGTCGCCGTCGCTGGGGAGCAAGTCGACGAGGCGCACGCGCCCAGTCTCGCAGCAGTGCCACGGGCTGGGGCGGGCGCCGTCGGAGTTCACCTCACCGGTGTGATGCGACCACGTCGTGGCCCGGCCACGATGGACGGGTGGGACATCGTCGTCCCGAGCCAACCGAGAGGGCCGTAGACATGGCGACCACGCCGAAGGATCCCCAGCCGAGCATCGTCGCGCAGCAGCAGGCAGTGCTCGAACAGTTCCCGTTCGCGGACACGCAGGACTTCGAGGACACCGAGCGCGGCCTGATCGCACGGCTCGAGCCCGGAGCGATCCGGAACGCCGCCGGGGACGTCGTGTGGGACGGCGACACCTACGACTTCCTCGGAGGTGACGCGCCCGACAGCGTCAACCCGAGCCTGTGGCGCCAGTCGACCCTCGTGGCCCGGCAGGGCCTGTTCGAGGTCGTCGAGGGCATCTACCAGGTGCGCGGATTCGACCTGTCGAACGTGACGTTCGTCGAGGGCGACACCGGCGTCATCGTGATCGATCCGCTGCTGACGGAAGAGACGGCCGCCGCCGCGATCGCGCTCTATCGCGAGCACCGCGGCGACCGTGCCGTCACAGGGATCATCTACACGCACTGCCACGTCGACCATTTCGGCGGTGTGCGCGGCGTGGTCGACGAGGCCGACGTCACATCGGGCAAGGTCCCGATCCTGGCCCCCGAGGGATTTCTCGAGCATGCGGTCGCCGAGAACGTCTACGCCGGTACCGCGATGGGTCGGCGGGCCGGGTACATGTACGGCGCGGCGCTGGCGCGCGGCCCTCGCGGACAGGTGGGTGCGGGACTGGGCCAGACCACCTCGACCGGCAACATCACACTCATCGCCCCGACCGTCGAGATCACCACGACGGGCCAGGAGGAGGTCGTGGACGGAGTCCGGATGGTGTTCCAGATGGCGCCCGGCACCGAGGCGCCTGCGGAGATGCACTTCCACTTCCCCGACTTCCGGGCGCTCTGCGCCGCGGAGAACGCGACCCACACGCTGCACAACGTCCTGACGCTGCGGGGCGCGGTCGTGCGTGATCCGCACGAGTGGTCCCGCTATCTCACTGAGGCGATCGACCTGTTCGGGGCAGACACCGATGTCGTCTTCGCCTCCCACCACTGGCCGACGTGGGGCAACGACCGCGTCGTCGAATTCCTCACGATCCAGCGAGACCTCTACGGCTACCTGCACGACCAGACGCTGCGGATGCTGAACAAGGGCTTGGTCGGACCGGAGATCGCCGAGGCGATCGAGCTGCCGCCGGCGCTCGAGAACGCGTGGCATGCCCGCGGCTACTACGGCTCCGTGAGCCACAACGTCAAGGCCATCTACCAGCGCTACATGGGCTGGTTCGACGGGAACCCGGCGCACCTGTGGGAGCACGTGCCGGTCGAGAAGGCCAAGCGCTACGTGGCGCTCGCCGGCGGCGTCGACGCGATCGTGGATGCGGCGCGGGCGGCGTTCTCCGAGGGCGACTACCGCTGGGCAGCCGAGATCGCCAACCACGCCGTGTTCGCCGAGCCCGGCCACGAGGCCGCCCGGGAGATCCTCGCGGACACGTACGAGCAGCTCGGCTACGGTTCTGAGAACGGCACGTGGCGCAGCTTCTTCCTCTCCGGCGCCACCGAGTTGCGCGATGGCTCGTTCGGAACACCGACAGTCGCTGCGTCGGCCGACGTCGTGGCCCAACTGACTCCGGCGATGTTCTTCGACGCGCTGGCGATCCAGGTCGACGGCCCGCGTGCGTGGGAACTCGACCTGTCGCTGGCGGTGCGGCTCACCGACACCGACCAGACGTACCGTCTGCGACTGCGCAACGGCGTCCTGAGCTACAGTGCCGCCCCCCAGGCGGGTGAGGCCTCCGTGACGATCACCGCGACGTCGACCGCGCTTCCCGCGCTCGCGACCGCAGCGGGGAACCCGTCGACGCTCGCCGACGCAGGAATCGAGATCAGCGGCGATCCCGCGGTCCTGACCCAATTGCTCGGCGTGCTCGACCCGCCCGATCCGGACTTCGCGATCGTGACGCCTGAGAAGGAGTGAGGTCTCCCGGGTGAACTCGCCGCGGCTGGGCAGGCCGACTCGACAGGACGCCGTCGCGGGCTTCGTGACGGGGCTGTTCAGCATCCCCGAGGGGATGGCCTACGCCAGCATCGGCGGGTTCAACCCGCTGCTGGGCTTGTACTCGGGCATGGTGTCCACCGCGGTGGGTGCCGTGTTCAACCGCACGGTCCTGATGGTGACGACGCTGACGTCGGCGATCGCGCTGACGTCGCAGAGTGTCCTGTCCGAGGCGGGCCTGAAGCCCGACGACATCGGCAACGTGGCGATGCTGACAGTGCTCGTCGGCGTCATCATGGTGATCTTCGGGCTGCTGCGGATGGGCTCGCTCATGAGCTTCGTGTCCAACGCGGTGATGACCGGGTTCACGACCGGCATCGCGGTACAGATCATCGCGGGCGTCATCGGGGACGCCACGGACTACGACACCGACCGGCACAACACGCTCGCGAAGTTCGTCGATGCGTTCACCCACATCGGGCAGTGGGACCCGGTGTCGGTCGCCGTCGCCGTCGGCACCGTGGTCGCCTGGGCGCTGGCGCACGCGGTGAAGCGACTCGAGGCCTTCGCGATCCTCATCGCCCTCGTGGTGGCGACGGTCGCCGTGGTCGCGGTCGGCGCCGACGTGGAGCAGGTCGGCGACATCGGGGCCATCCCGAACGCGCTGCCGGCCCCGGTCATGCCCGACTGGTCGGCGATTCCCGACCTGCTCGTCGGTGCCGTCGCCGTCGCGCTCGTCGCCCTCGCCCAGGCGGCCGGCATCGGTGCGGCCGTCCCGAACCCGGACGGGTCCCGCACGAGCGTCTCCGGCGACTTCACGGCCCAGGGCGTGGCGAATCTCGCCGGCGGCTTCTTCCAAGCACTGCCGACGGGCGGGTCGCTGTCGCGCACCGGCGTGGCGACCAGTGCCGGGGCGCAGACGCGCTGGGCGGGGATCTTCGCCGGCGGCTTCCTGGCGGCGCTCGTGCTGCTCGCCGGCAGCGTGGCCGAGGTGATCCCGATGCCGGTGATCGGCGGCCTGATCCTCGTCATCGGCGCCGAGTTGATCATCGGCCGGCTGCCGGACATCACGCTGGTGTTGAGGACGGGCGTGTTGCCGGCCGTGGCCATGATCGCCACCTTCCTGGCCACCACCCAACTGCCGCTGCAGCAGGCGATCCTGCTCGGGGCCGGGATCTCGATGCTGCTGTTCTGCGTGCGGGCCCAGCAGCAGGCGCGCATCCGCATGCTCGTGCGCAACGACGACGGCCACTGGCGGACCGCAGACGTCCCCGAGTCGATCGACCCGTTCACGGTCACGGTCCTGCACTACGAGGGCGTGAGTCTGTTCGCCGAGGTCAACCGGCTCGACGAGTACTGGCCGTCCCTGGCCGACACCCACGACGCGGTCGTCATCTTCCACGTCCGGACGCTGCCCGACGTGCCGTCGTCGACGTTCCTCAAGGCGATCGAGAAGCGATCCGCGGCGCTGGCCGCTCGTCGCTGCCGACTGATGATCGCGGGCCTGGACCCGAGCCTGCTGCGCGTGGTCGAGCGGACCGGTGCAGCATCGGTGCTGGGGCCGGAGAATCTCGTGGAGAGCACCGACGTCTTCTTCGAGGCGCTCGACCGGGCTCACGCGGAGGCGAGCACTTGGGTGCAGGAGCGACGCGCGGCGTCAGGCTGAGTCCGCCTCCGCGCTTCGCTTGCCGAGTTCTCCGGCCAGCACGATCAGGACGATCGGCAGGACCAACGCGGCCACGAGCGTCTCACCACGACGTCGGGGCCGAGCGAGGCGGCGATGACGAGCGCGGCCGAGTTGTTGCGCTGGGCCGCGGCCAGCCCCAGCACGGTGCGATCGGAGGACCCATGACCCAGCCCGCCGACCCAACCGTCGCCGGGCGCCCGGCCCGCGATCCGGATGGTCGAGCCGACGACGTCCACGCCCTGGATCAGGCCCAGTGGCACCACGACCGCGATCGTGAGCACGATCAGGGTCACCCGGGTGCGGCGGTCGCCGGGCCGGTCGTTCGTCGCGATCGCCTCGCCGACGTAGCCCAGCATGGCGAACACGACGATCCCGCACAGGACGAGCGCCACGAGGTTCGACAGGAACAGCAGCAGGGCACCGGACGCGTAGGCGAACCGGCCCAGGCCAAGACACACGGCGACGACGGCGATCGCGCCGGTGCTCGCCAACAGCACCGCGCCGGTCCCGCGGCCCGTCACCGCAGCCAGGGCGATGCCCATGATCGGCGTGGAGAGCGGAGCGATGATCATGGCGCCGGTCACCGTGGCGGTCGAGTCGCCGAGCAGGCCCGCCGCGGCGATCGTGGCCGACAGCACGAGCATCGTCCAGAACGCGGAGAGCCGGACCGACCGATCGGCGGCGCTCTTGAGCTCGAGCTCGTCGCTGAGCTCGGTCAGGGTCCGGCGCGTGCTGGGCGGCGGTACGAGGGGCGCAGGTCACGCATGCGGCGCGTCATCCGGCGTCGGCGTGGAACGCGGGGATGTCGGCCTGCAGTCGCCGCAGTCCCACGAGTTTGAGGCCCAGGGTCTGGAACCGCATGATGACGCCGAAGAAGTCGCCGTCGTCGCGCACGGTCCGGGTGAAGACGGTCACGTGCTCGTCGATCGCACTGTCGCGCGGCGCGAAGGACGCGAGCAACTCGTTGCTGAGTTTCCCGTCGATCCAGAACTCGTACGTCTCGCTCATCGGCCTCACCGTCCTTCCTGCGGTATTCCGATAGGTTCGACCGAGAGAACGCGGAGCACACCATCCGGAAGTGATGAGTTGGTGCGAATGCGACGGACGGAGGTGTCGGGGTGACGATCGTCCAGCCCATCCGCACCACCGGCACCACCCCGGTCGTTCCGCTCGCGAAGACCGAGGTGGCCCGTCCGCGTGTGCACGACAGGCTCGACTCGATCACCGCGCCCTGCGTGGTCGTCTGCGCTCCCGCCGGCTCGGGCAAGTCGATCGAGGTGTCGTCGTGGGCACGCGATCGCCTCACCGGGACGCTGGTCTGGGTCGACGCCGGGGACGCTCGCGACAGCGCCGGCCGCCTGTGGGCCGCCGTGCTCGACGGTCTGCGCGAGTCGTTGCCCGCCCACGCGCCCGCATTGGCGCCGATTGCCGCCGTCGCCCGGCGTGCGCCACAGGAGGTCCCGGCCCGACTCGCGCGCTGGTCGCAGTCGCTCGATCAGGAGGTCGTGGTCGTCGTCGACGACGTGCACGAGATCGTCGATGCCACCATCCACGAGCAGCTCGTCGAACTGCTCGCGGCCGGCCCACGGATGCGACTCGTGATCGTGACGCGCCACGATCCGCCGTGGCCGCTGCATCGGATGAGGCTCGACGGTCTCGTCGACGAGGTGCGCGCCGCGGACCTGGCCTTCGACGGGGTGGAGGCGGCCGCACTGTTCGCCGATGCCGGCGTCGAACTCGGGCAGGGCGAGGTCGACGAGATCGTGCAGCGCACGCAGGGCTGGGCCGCGGGACTGCGGCTGGCGGCGATGGGCGCGTCCGCCGCCGGCGACGGACCCGCCTTCGTGCGTGAGGTCTCCGGGCGTCAGGAGTACATCGCCGACTACCTGACGCGCGAGGTCTTCGACGCACTGGACTCGCCGTGGCAGGACTTCATCGGGCGGATCGGCACGGTCGACGAGGTGTGCGCGGAACTCGCCGAGGCGCTCGGCGGTGGCGCCGACAGCGCGGCGCGCCTGCGTGACCTCACCCGCCGCAACGCGTTCATCCGCGAGCAGGTCGATCGCCCGGGTTGGTACTGCCTGCACCCGCTGCTGCTCGATTTCCTGCGCAGCCGTATCACCGACCGGGCGCGTGAGGGGCAATTGCACCGGCGCGCGGCGCGCTGGTACGCCGACCAGGGCGACGCATGGTCCGCGCTGGAGCATGCGATCGACGCCCAGGACTGGGAGCTGGCGGCCGAGTTGATCGGTCACCACGTCGTGCGGTGGACCGTTCGGAACCCGCCGGGCGACCTGCGGGCGATGCTTCGCGACGTACCGCGGGAGGCGTTGCTGACCCATGCCGGCCTCGCCCTCGGTGTCTCGGCCTCGCTCACGATGTCCGGATCGGTCGAAGGGGTCGGCGAGCTCCTCGCCGCCGTCCGCGCCCGACTCCCCGAGGCTCCCGCCGAGCAGCAACCCCGACTCCGGCTCCTCGCCGACCTCATCAGGATCGGCGTCTCGCGGTTCGTCGGTGACCTGCGCTCGCTCGCCGACACGTGCCTCGACCTGCCGGTGGCGTCCGAGGACCTCATCCCGCTGGAGTTGACGGACTGGACGCTCGTACAGGCGCTGGTGCTCGGCAACGCCGGCTCGGCCGAACTGTGGCTCGGCGACCTCACCGCCGCGCAGGTCCATCTGGACCGGGCCGTACGCGAGGACGGCTCCCGGGGCGTCTCGCTGCCGGCCCTGAACGCCCGAGGGCACCTGGCCTACCTGTACTGGTTGCGGGGCGAACTCGACGACGCCGAGACCGCGGCCCGGACCGTCGTCGATCAACTCCGGACGCTCGGCATCGGTGATGCGGTGCAGGCCACGGCCGCGCACCTGGCGTTGGCGGGGATCGCGACCGACCGTGACCGGCCCGACGAGGCACGCCAGCGTCTGGACGAGGCGCTCCAGTGTCCGGCCGAGCCCCACACGACCTTCGCAGCCTCCCTGCTGTCGGCCCGGCTGGCAGCGTTGGACGGCAGGCCCTTCGAGGCGATCACGGCGCTGCGCACCGGGCGCGAGGCCACTTCCGCAGGACCGGTCCCGTCCTTCCTGTTGGACCGTTCGCGCGGTCTCGAGGCACACCTGCAACGGCTGTCCGGGAACGACGCGGAGGCCGAGCTGCTGACGGCGCCGACGGGAACCGACGAGCCGGTGACGCGTCGGCACGACGATCGCCGTGTCCTGATCCAGCGTCACGTGGGTCGAGCACGCATGGCCGCAGCCGCCGGGGCGATCGAGTCGGCGTTGGTCGATCTCGAGGTCGCCCTCGGCCATGCGGCACCCGTGGACTTCCGGTCGCCTTTCGTCGAGGCGGCTCCCAGGCTGGTGGGGTTGCTGGGCACCAGGATCGAGCGCGGGACGGCCCACGTCGACTTCGCCCTGGATCTGCTCGGGCGCATGGCGGATCCGTCCCTTGCCTCGCGACCGGCCGGCACGCTGCTCGTGCCGTTGAGCGAACGAGAGTTGAACGTGCTGCGGCATCTCGTCACCAACCTGTCGGTGCCCGAGATCGCCGCCAAGCTGTACGTCTCGGTCAACACCGTCAAGACGCACCAACGATCGATCTACCGGAAGCTGGCGGCCTCCAGCAGACGCGAGGCCGTCGACCACGCCCGCACCGTGGGCCTCGTCTGAGGAGACGGCCGGCGCGACTCACCCCCGCCGGGTACCCGCCCATGGGTGGCGGTGGTGTCACAGTTCAACCATGGACAGTTTCTGGGAGTTCTTCTGGTGGACCGTGACGATCTTCTTCTTCATGGCGTACCTGGTCGTCTTGTTCAACATCATCGGCGACCTGTTCCGCGATCAGGAGTTGTCGGGCTGGTGGAAGGCCGTGTGGGTCTTCTTCCTGATCTTCCTGCCGGCCCTCACTGCATTGGCCTACCTGATCGCACGCGGCGGCGGCATGGCCCGCCGGTCGGCGGCCCAATTGAGCCAGGCCCGCGCCGAGACCGATGCCTACATTCGCACCGTGGCGTCGTCGTCGCCGGCGGACCAGATCGCCTCGGCCAAGCAGTTGCTCGATTCCGGCGCCATCACGAACGCCGAGTTCGAGGCGCTCAAGGCCAAGGCCCTCGCCTGACGGCGAGCGCGTCCCCGCCGCCGTGCCGGGCGAGTTCGCCGACATCACCGAGAATGCGTCTCAGGAGGACACCGTGAAGCGGCTGGCTTCGGCGCCCAACCTGCGCGATCTCGGTGGCTGGCCCGTGGCCGGCGGCGGGACGGTGCGCCGTGGACAGGTCTACCGGTCGGCCGGCTTGGGTCGGGTCACGGCCGAGGACCTGACGGCGGTGACCGGTCTGGGCCTGCAGGTGGTCTACGACCTGCGCACGGCCGCGGAGCGCGACGCACATCCGGACGTGCTGCCGATCGGCGTCGACCGTGTCGCGCTGGACGTGCTGGCGGACAGTGACCAGAACGCGGCCGCATCGATGGCCGAGTTCCAGGGCGACCCGGTCGCCATCAGTGCGGTCCTGGCCGACGGCCGGGCCGCCGACCTGCTGGTCGACGCGTACCGGGACATCGTGCGTCTGGCCTCGGCACGGGTCGCCTACCGCGAGTTGTTCACCCGGCTGGCCGACGACGCGCTGCGGCCCGCGTTGTTCCACTGCACCACGGGCAAGGACCGCACGGGATGGGCCGCCGCCGTGCTGCTCCTGCTCCTGGGAGTCGACGAGCAGTCCGTGCGGGCCGACTACCTGCGCACGAACGACGACCTGTTGCCGGCGCTGCAGCCGATGCTCGACGACTTCGGACGCCGTGGCGGCGACCCGGACCTGCTGATACCGATCTTGGGAGTGCGCGAGGAATATCTCGACGCCGCACTGACCCAGATGCTGACGGAGCACGACTCGGTCGAGCACTATGTTCTGAACGGACTCGGCGTGGCCGGGCCCGCGCTCGATGCACTGCGAGCGGGATTGATCGACGAAACACCTAGGAGTGAACCATGAGCACTTACCGAGCCCCCAAGCCCACCGACACCGAGAACGCGGTCTCCGGAGGTGTGCTCACCTTCGCCGGCGCGATGCTCGCGACCGTCGGCGTGTTCCAGATCCTCGCCGCCATTTCTGCCCTGGCGAAGGACGACCTCTACGTGGTCGGCGAGGAGTACGTCTACGCCTTGAGCCTCACCGGGTGGGGCTGGATCCATCTGGTCCTCGGCGCCCTCGCGGTGGCCGTCGGCGTGTGCCTGGTGATGGGCAAGACGTGGGCGGTCATCACCGGTGCGGCGCTCGCCGCGATCGGCGCCGTGGCGTCCTTCGCGTGGATGCCGTACTACCCGTGGTGGTCCGTCGTCCTCATCGTCTTCAACGTCGTCGTGATGTGGGCGACGCTGACCCGGATGAACGACCGCGAGCGCAGCTGACGCAGGCGCTATCGCACGCCGAGGTCGGTGAGCCAGTCGCTGAACGTCTGACGGCCGAGGTCGGAGCCCGGGCCGGGCAGCGCGAGTCCGTCGCGCATGCCCCGCATCTGCTTGCCGGGCACGCTGACCGTCAGGATCGGCCCGCCGACCCCGGTGTGCTGCGCGTGGGCGCGCATCATCTCGTGGAGCGCCTCCTCGCGAGGTCCGGCGAGGTCGGCGGCGCGACCGAGGGGCGAGGCGGTGGCCAGCTCGGCGAGCCGGGCGCCCACCTCGCGCGCCGCGATCGGCTGGACCCTCGCGCGGATCGCGAGGTGGACGGGTCCCAGTGAGGTCCGTTCGAGCAACTGGCCCGCGAATTCGTGGAACTGGGTCGCCCGCAGGATCGTCCACGGGACGGGCCCGTTCTCGACGACCTGCTCCTGCGCGAGCTTGCCCGCGTAGTAGTCGTGGGGGATGCGGTCGATACCGACGATCGACAGCAGCACCACGTGGCCGACCCCGGCACGGTGCGCAGCCGACACGAGGTTGCCGGTGGCCCTCGTGAAGAACTCCGTGGACTTCTTCGCCGACACCGTCGAGACGTTGAGGGTGTCGATCACCGCGTCCACACCGGCGAGCGCCGCGTCCACCCCCGACCCGCCGAGCAGGTCGACCCCATGGCCGCGCGTCAGCAGCACGACCTCGTGACCGCCCTCCGTCAGGGCCTGTGCCGTCCGTGACCCGACGACTCCCGTGCCGCCGGCGATCGCGATCCTCATCGTTGCCCCTTCTCCGTGCGCACCAGACTCCCACAGGTGGGGGCAGCCACGTCAGTGCCGGATCGCCTCGCGCACGCGGTTGACCATCGCCGAGAACTCCGGCAGCGCGCGCAGTTCCTCCGGTGCGACCTGGCGGTGCTCGGTCGAGAACCGGGCAGGCTCGTCGAAGACGATCCGGCCGGGTCGCGGGCTCATCACCAGGACGCGGGTGCCCAGGAAGACGGCCTCCTCGACGTCGTGCGTGATGAACAGGATCGTCTTGCCGGTCTCGCGCCAGATCGTCAGCAGTTCGTCCTGCAGCCGCTCGCGGGTGAGCGCGTCGAGGGCGCCGAACGGCTCGTCCATCAGCACGATCTCGGGTTCGTTCGCGAGCACGCGGGCGATCTGCGCGCGCTGTTGCATGCCGCCGGACAACTCGTACGGGCGCAGGCGGGCCGCGTCGGTCAGGCCCACCAGGTCGAGGTGATGGTCGGCGATGCGATGGCGTGCGGCCTTGGCGACACCGCGCAGACGCGGACCGAGCGCCACGTTCGCCCGCACGTCGAGCCAGGGGTAGAGCGTGGGCCGCTGGAAGACGACCCCGCGCTCGGCGCCCGGCCCGTTCACGGGGGTGCCGCCGACGTCGATCGTGCCCAGGGAGGGCGGCAGGAATCCCGCGATGAGGCGCAACAGGGTCGTCTTGCCGCAGCCGGACGGCCCGGCCAGCGTCACGAACTCGCCGGGCTGGATCACCAGATCGATCCGGTCCAGGGCGTGCACCTCGGCGCCCCGGGCCTGGAACCGCTGTTCCAGGCCCCGGACGACGACGGCGAGGTCGTGACCGTTCTGCGTGGGCAGGACGCTCACTCGGCGGCGGCCTGCGCGGCCGTGGGGTCGACCCCGTCGACGTAGACCGACTCGTCGGCGACCTCCGAGATCCCGTCCTGGGTCAGCAGGAACTTCGCGGTCGCGAACAGGTCCTGGCCGAGCTTGCCGCCCAAGTAGTCCGGTCCGACCTGCTCGGACGCCCGCAGGTAGGTCAGCCCTGCGAACTGCGCCTTGGCCTCCTCGGTGGACACGCCGACCTCGACCGCGACGCTCTCGGCGGCCTTGTCCGGATCGTCCTGGATCTGCTGGACGGCCAAGTCCTGCGCCTTCGCCCAGACCGCGAGGACCTCGGGGTTCTGCGCGACGAAGTCGTTGTCGGCGATCGCGAGGTCGAAGGTCGGCTTGCCGGCCTTCGCGGTGTCCTCACTGGTGAGGATGACCGTGCCGTCCTTCTTCAGCTCGCTGAGCGTCGGGTCCCAGATCCACGCCGCGTCGATGTCGCCGCGACCCCAGGCCGGGGCGATCTGCTCGGGCTCGGAGTTGACGATCGTGTAGTCGGCGGAGTCCTGACCGGCGTCGGCGATCGCCTGCAGCAGCGAGTAGTGCGCGGTCGCGCCGAACGGCGTCGCGATGGTCTTGCCCTTGAGGTCCTCGATCGTCGTGGCATC
>CAYXFT010000072.1:0-13054 GCA_964464335.1 uncultured Aeromicrobium sp. | reverse complement strand
ACCCTCGTGATCTCGATCAGCCAGTCCGGCGAGACGATGGACACCCTGATGGCGATTCGCTACGCCCGGGAACAAGGCGCCCGGGTGCTCTCCATCTGCAACACCAACGGCTCGACGATCCCGCGCGAGTCCGACGCCGTGATCTACACCCATGCCGGACCCGAGATCGCCGTCGCCTCGACGAAGGGGTTCTTGGCACAGGTCGTCGCCTGCTACCTGCTGGCGCTGTACTTCGCGCAGGTCAAGAACATGAAGTACCTCGACGAGATCGACCGGATCCTGCAGCAGCTCGAGGCGATCCCGGCGGCCGTGGCCCACGTCCTGTCCCAGGCCGACACGGTGCGCGCGCTGGCCGCCGAACTCGTCGACGCGAAGGCGTTCATGTTCCTGGGCCGCCACGTCGGATTCCCGGTCGCGCTCGAGGGTGCCCTCAAGCTGAAGGAACTGGCCTACCTGCATGCCGAGGGATTCGCCGCGGGCGAACTCAAGCACGGTCCGATCGCGGTGATCGACGAGGGCACTCCGGTGTTCGTGATCGTGCCGCCGCGGGCCCGCGACCAGTTGCAGGAGAAGATCGTCAGCAACATCCAGGAGGTCCGGGCCCGCGGTGCCCGCACGATCGTGCTGGTCGAGGAGGGCGACGACCACGTGCTGCCCTACGCGGACCACGTACTGAGGCTGCCGAAGGTGCCGACCATCCTGCAACCGCTCGTCGCGACGGTGCCGCTGCAGATCTTCGCGTGCGAGCTGGCGGGCCTGCTGGGCCATGACATCGACCAGCCGCGCAACCTCGCGAAGTCCGTCACGGTCGAGTGACCCGGCGCTGACACCACCATGCTGACCGCCCACACGATCCGGCAGATCCGCGCCGCCGAGGAGATCGCGGCCGGGCAGGCCGGCTGGGACGACCTCATGCAGGTCGCCGCGCGCGGTCTGGCGGATCGGCTGTTCGACCTGCTGCCCGCCGACGCGACCGCGGTCGTGCTGGTCGGACCGGGCAACAACGGCGGCGATGCGTTGTTCGCCGCCGGGCACCTGCTCGAACGTGGCCGGCGGGTCAACCTGTGCCTGCTCGACGAGTCGAGTGCGCACACCGCGGGGCTCGCGGCCGCGCGGGCAGCGGGCGCCTCGATCGTCGAGCGCCCGGAAGGCCACCGGTGGGCGGTCGACGCCGTGTTCGGCATCGGTGCGCGACCCGGCCTCACCGGGCGCGCCGCCGCGTGGGCCGCCTGGATCGAGCGCGAGCGGCCTGGTGTCGTGGCGGTGGACGTCCCGTCGGGCATCGGTGTCGACGACGGCCGCCTCGACGGTCCGGCGATCCGGGCCGATCACACCGTCACCTTCGCGACGCACAAGTACGGACTCCTGTTGGGCCCGGCCGCCGCGCTGGCCGGGAAGATCTCGGTCGTCGACATCGGGCTGGAGTTGCCGGCGCAACCCGTCCTGGAGGCGCTCGAGGCGTCCGACGGCGGTCGCTTCGCCGAGTGCATCGTGCCGGGACGCGATGCCCACAAGTACAGCCGCGGGGTGCTCGGCGTGTGTGCGGGCTCGCCGCAGTACGCCGGCGCCGCACACCTGTGCGTCGCGGGCGCGCAGGCCGGACCGGCCGGCATGATCCGCTTCGCGGGGGCCGAGGAACTCTCCCGCCGGGTCGTCGATCGCGCCCCCGAGGTGGTGGCGGCGTCCGGCCGCGTGCAGGCGTGGGTCGTGGGCCCGGGCGGCCAGGACGACGCCGAACTGCTCGACGCCACCCTCGCCGACGAGGTGCCGACGGTCGTCGACGCCACCGCACTGAAGCACCTGCCCGACCGGCTGCGACCTGACGTGCTGCTGACCCCGCATGCGGGCGAGCTGGCGGCGCTGCTCGACGTCGAGCGTGACGCGGTGGAGGCCGATCCCCTGGCGCACGCCCGTGCCGCGGTCGAGCGCTGGGACGCGACGGTCCTGCTCAAGGGGCCCCGCACCGTCGTCGTGGCTCCCGACGGCCGGACCCGCGTCAACACCTCGGGCACCTCGTGGCTCGGCACGGCCGGCGCGGGGGACGTGCTGGCGGGGCTCGTCGGCTCGCTGCTCGCCGCAGGTCTCGATCCGCTGGACGCGGGGTCGCTGGGAGCCTTCCTGCACGGCCTCGCCGCCGAGCGGCTGGGCGGGCCGTTCGTCGCCTCCGACCTCGCACGGGTCCTGTCGGGGATCCTGGGCGACGTCGTCGCCGGCCGGGGTGAGCGCGCGTGAGCGCCGCCGAACTGGTGATCGACCTCGACCAGTACCGCGCGAACCTGCAGGCGCTGCGCGCATACGCCCCTGACGCGTTGCAGATGGCCGTCGTGAAGGCGAACGCCTACGGGCACGGCATGGTGCCGGTCGCCCGGGCGGCGCGCGACGTCGTCGACTGGCTCGGCGTCGCCACGCCCGAGGAGGCGCTCGCCCTGCGTGCCGCCGGGGATGCCGGACCGCTGCTGTGCTGGCTCACGGTGCCCGGTGCACCGTTCACCGAGGTGATCGAGGCGGGTGTCGACGTGACGGCCTCCGGCGTCGACCAACTCGACGCGATCGCCGACTCCGGAGACCGGCCCCGCGTCCATCTCAAGGTCGACACGGGCCTCTCGCGCAACGGCGCCCTCGGCGCCCAGTGGGACGCCCTCGCCGTCCGGGCCGCTGCGCTGCAGGCGGCGGGACGGATCGAGGTCGTCGGTGCCTGGTCGCACTTCGCCTGCGCCGACGAACCCGGCCACCGCGCCAACGACCAGCAGGAGCTGGCGTTCCTGGCCGCACTCGACCGCCTGCGCGACGCCGGGATCGATCCGTCCGTGCGACACCTGGCCAACTCGGCCGCCACCGTCACGCGCCCCTCCTCCCATTTCGACCTCGTCCGGCTGGGCATCGCCACCTACGGGATCGACCCCGACCCGGCGGTCCACGTGCCCGAGATCCGCCCCGTGCTCACCGCGCGCACCGTGCTGGCCCACGTCAAGACGGTGCCGGCGGGGGCGTCGGTCTCGTACGGCTGGTGCTGGACCGCTGACCGCGAGACCACGCTGGGACTCGTCCCCGTCGGGTACGGCGAGGGCATCCACCGCACGGCGTCGAACCGGGCCGAGGTGGGGTACGCGGGTGGCCGCGCGCCCGTGCGTGGGACGATTTGTATGGACCAATTGGTCGTCGACCTCGGCGACCGGCCCGCGCAGATCGGTGATCTCGTCACGCTGTTCGGGCCCGGGGACGACGGCGAACCGTCCGCCCAGGACTGGGCGGACGCCGCCGGCACGATCGCGTACGAGATCGTCACCCGGCTCGCCGGCCGCTGGACCCGCACGTATCGAGGAGGGAACTGATGTCGGTCACGGGACGCGTCGCCGTCACCGCGGGAGCCTTCGCCGTCGCGGGGGTCGCCGGTGCCGCCGCGACGGTCCTGAAGAACCGCCGGACCCAGCAACGCCGCCTCGCCCGCGGCGAGGAGGTCGAGTTCGGCTCCGTCCACGGCGATTCGTACTACGTGACGTCTGCCGACGACGTGCCCCTCCACGTCGAGGTCGACGAAGGCCCGGAGCCCACCGTCCTGTTCGTGCACGGGTGGATGTGTGACCTCGACACATGGCACTTCCAGCGGCTCGCGTTGCGCGATCACGTCCGGATGGTCTTCATGGAACTCCGCTCGCACGGCCGGTCCGGACGCAGCAGCGCGCGGAACTCGTCCCTCGACGACCTCACCGACGACCTGTACCGGGTGGTGCAGGAGCACGCCTCGCACGGCTCGGTCGTGCTGGTGGGTCACTCGATGGGCGGGATGGTCGTCATGAAGCTCGCCGGGACCCATCCCGAGCTGTTCGGTGACCAGATCGTCGGCGTGGTCATGATGAGCACGAGCGCCGGCAGGCTCATGAGGCGCAGCCCCGGGCTGCGGTTCGTGATGCCGCTGGTGAAGGCGTCGACGCCGCTGCTGGACTGGGGGCGCGAGTTCAACAGCTACTCGATCATCCGGCGGTGGGCGTTCGGGCCCGATGCCGACCCTTCCGCCGTCGACATGGCGAACGAGATGATCCTGCGCGCACCCACGTCGGTCGTCATGAACTTCTACGAGAACTTCCTCCAGCTCGACCTGGGGGAGGGTCTGGCCACGATCGCGCGCTGCCGCACGTCGGTCGTGTGCGGGACGAAGGACGTCATGACGCCGTTCTCGCACAGTCGCTGGTTGGTCAAGGACCTGCCCGGAGCCGAACTGGTGCCGGTCAACGGCGCCGGTCACATGGTCATGCTCGAGGAGCACGAGCAGGTGACGGAGGCGATCGAGCGCGTCATCAAGGACGTCTCGTGACGGCCCGGACGGAGGTGCGAGGTGAGTAGGGAACTCGACGTGGACCTGGTCGGTCCCGAGAGCGCCGAGGACGTCGTCGGCGTGATCCACCGTGCCTTCGCCGCGCGCCCGGTGCTCGACCCGCCCGCCACCGCCGGCGACGAGACCGCCGCGTCCGTGGCGGCCGCGCTCGCCGCGGACGGGGGCCTGCTCGCCACCAGACGTGGTGTCCCGATCGGTGCGATCCTGTTCGACCGGTCGCGCCCCGGGCTCCTCGGACTCAAGCGCGTCAGCGTCGACCCGCACGGGCGCGACCGAGGGGTGGCCTCGGCGATGGTCGGCGTTGCCGAGGACGTCGCCGAGGAACGCGGTTTCGACGGCATCTGGCTGCACGTGCGCGAGGAGCTTCCCGACAACCTCAGGTTCTGGCAGCGGAGGTTCTACCTGCCGGCCACGCGCACGGGCACGACCATCGAGATGGGCAAGACCCTGTGGCTCGCCCGCGAGGTGCCCGACGCCGACGCGATGCGGGCCCTGGCCGGTCGGATCGCCGGGTTGCTGCGGGCGGAGGACCTGCTCGTGCTGACCGGTGACCTGGGTGCCGGCAAGACGACCTTCACGCAGGGTCTCGGTGCGGCGCTCGGCGTGCGCGGCCCGATCACGTCACCGACGTTCGTCATCGCGCGCACCCACCCCAGCGAGGTCGGCGGACCCGACCTGGTCCACGTGGACGCCTACCGCCTCGGTGATGCCGCCGAGATCGACGACATCGACCTCGACGCGACGACCGATCGGTCGGTCACGGTCGTCGAGTGGGGAGCCGGGATGGCCGAGCAGCTCTCCGACAGTTGGCTCTCGCTGGCGATCGAGACCCGTGCGGCGTCCGACGCCGATCCGCTCGGGACCGCTTCGGGCGTCGATTCCGAGGACATGCGCGTCGTGACGGTCCGCCCGCACGGGCCCCGGTGGCTCGGCGTCCCCCTCCGCTCCACGCTGCTCGGCTGACCGTCGTCGCCGGCTGTGCCGGTTTCCCACGAGACCGCTCGAAGCCTGCGTACTGCCTACGAAACTTCGTGTGCGCCAAGCTCGTTTCCGACGGTCTCGTGGGAAACGTGTGACGCGCGGGAGTGCCGCCGGCCGGGGCGCAGCGACGCTCCTGCGTCGAGTGGCCCACTAGGGTGGCGTCGTGCTCCTGCTCGCCTTCGACACCGCCACGCCGGCGATCTCCGTGGCCGTCCACGACGGGTCCCGTGTCCTCGGCTCGGCGACCGGCGCGGGCGCCATGGCGCACGGTGAGCTGCTGGCGCCGGCGATCGCGACTGCACTGACGGAGGCCGGAGCCGCAGCAGCCGATCTCACCGACGTCGCCGTCGGTGTCGGGCCGGGTCCGTTCACCGGACTGCGGGTCGGAATGGTCACTGCCCTGACGCTGGGCCAGACGCTCGGTCTGACCACCCACGGCGTGTGCTCCCTCGACATCGTCGCGGCGCAGGCCGCGGCCGACCTCGACGGTGAGTTCGTGGTCGCCACCGACGCGCGACGCAAGGAGGTCTACTGGGGCCGCTACGCGGCCGACGGCTCCCGGCTGACCGGCCCGGACGTCGACTTCCCCGACACGGTCGCGGGACTCGGACTGCCCGTGGTCGGTCGCGGCGGCCAGTTGTATGCCGATCGGCTCGCGTGGGTCGAGTCCGCGCCGCTCGATCCGTCGGCGGGCACACTCGCCGAGATCGTGGCCGCAGGCCGGGTGGGCGAACTGCCCCTGGAGCCCCTCTACCTGCGTCGACCGGACGCGACCCCGCAGGTCGCGCCGCCGCGACCATGATCCGTGCGGCAGGGCTGCGCGACCTCGACACCCTCGAGTCGATCGAGCAGGCCAGTTTCGGCGCCGACGCGTGGAGCGCCGCGCAGATCCGCGAGGAGCTGGTCGGCGACCGCATCGTGCTGGTCGTGATCGACGAGTTCGGGGTCCGTGGCTATGCGTCGATCCGGCTGTTCGCGCCCGATGCCGAGCTCATGCGGATCGGCGTCGGCCTCGGGTCGCGGCGCCAGGGCGTGGGTGGGCACCTGCTGACCGCCGTGGAGGATGCGGCCAGGGCCCGAGGCGCCGATCGGATGCTGCTCGAGGTGGCGGCCGACAACACGGCTGCCCTCGCGCTCTACCGGTCCGCGGGGTACACCGAGTCCGGGCGCCGCCGGTTCTACTACCGCTCCGGAGCCGACGCCGTCCTCATGGAGCGGTGGCTCCGTTGAGCGACGTCGTCGAGTCGATCCGGGACTGGCCATGGCTGTGGGCCTGGCTCACCTTCTTCGTCATCGTGATGCTGCGCGCGGGCGGCACCTACGGGATCGGGCGGGCGATCGCGGCCGGGTTGCTGCGCCGACGCGAACCGGGCGAGCGCACGCTGGCGGCGATGCGGACCGTCGAACGGTGGGGTCCGCCCGCGGTCACCCTGAGCTTCTTCACGATCGGTGCCCAGTCCGCCATCAACCTCGCAGCGGGTCTGGCGAGGATGCCGCTCCCGCGCTACCTGACCGGCCTGGTGCCCGGAGCGATGATCTGGGCGACCGTCTGGTGCACGATCGGGATGAGCGCGCTGTACGCGGTCTTCAGCGGCGGCGCCGAGCGCATCGCGTGGATCCTGTTGTGCGTCATCGTGGTGGTGGTCGGTGTACTCGTGGCCCGGGCGGTCCGTCTCCGCGATTGACGTGCGCGACCCCGGTTGCGTGGCAGTCTGGAGTCATGAGTGATCCGCGCAACCGCCCACCGGCCCCCGCCCAGTACCTGAGCCAGGACCAGGACGACGACACGTTGCTCGGACGCGACACCCGCGACCCGTTGGACGAGGGATTGAGCGCGCCTGAGCGTTGGTCGGCCGGTGAGGGCTTCGGCACGACGGCCGACGAGGCCGTCATCGGCGAGACGTTCGAGCAGCGGCTCGCCCAGGAGGAACCCGACGTCGACCCCGAGGGCGAATGGCACGAGGACGACATCGACGACGGCGAGGTCGGCTCGCGCCGGTCCGGTCGGCTGGTCGATCCCGCCGGCGGCGCCGGTGAGGACGTCGACTCGGAGTTGTTCGGTTCCGACGTGGGTGTCGACGGCGCCGGTGCCAGCGCCGAGGAGGCCGCCGTGCACATCGTGGAGGACGAGGACTAGACCACCACTGGGTGAACGTGCGTGCACTAGGGTTCCCCCATGCGCGACCTGACGTACCCGCCGATCATCATCACGGCGAAGTCGTTGTTCAAGGTGCTGGGGATGACGTTCCAGACCTCCGGCACCGAGCACATCCCGCGTGAGGGCGGCGCGATCCTGGCGTCGAACCACGTCAGTTACGTCGACTTCATCTTCAACGGGCTGGCCGCCCAGCCGTCGAAGCGGCTCGTGCGATTCATGGCCAAGAAGGAGGCATTCGACCACGGAGTGTCGGGCCCGATCATGCGGTCGCTGCACCACATTCCGGTCGACCGCGCACAGGGCGAGACCTCGATGGCCGAGGCCGTCGAGTACGCGCGCGCCGGTGAGATCGTCGGGATCTTCCCCGAGGCCACGATCAGCCGCTCCATGGAGGTCAAGCAGCTCAAGACCGGCGCCGTGCGGATGGCGGCCGAGGCCGGCGTGCCGCTGGTCCCGATGGTCGTCTGGGGCACCCAACTGCTCAAGACCAAGGACCACGACTCCGACCTCTTCGGCCGCGGCAAGACCGTCGCCCTGCACGTCGGCGCGCCGCTGGAGGTCACCGGCGAGGACCCGGTCGCCGAGACCGCTGCGTTGCACCTGGCGCTGAGCGAGCTGCTCGACAAGGCCATCGGCGAGTACCCGATCTCGCCCGAGGGCCAGTGGTGGGCCCCGGCCCGCTACGGCGGCACCGCCCCCACCCCCGACGAGGCCCGCCACCTCGACGCCGAGGAGAAGGCCGCGCGTGACGCCAAGCGGGCGCAGCGCGACTGACAGTTTCCCCGGTTAAGTGGGTTCTCTGGCACTTACTGAGGTGTACAACCCTCAGCAAGTGCCAGTTTCCCCGCTTAACCGGGGAATCTGTCACCGGCCCCACCGGGCACAATGGTCCCGTGAGCGAACCACTGGTCCTGGGCATCGAGTCGTCGTGCGACGAGACGGGGGTCGGGATCGTGCGGGGGACGACCCTGCTGGCGCACGCGGTCGCGTCGAGCGTCGAGGAGCACGTCCGGTTCGGCGGGGTCGTGCCCGAGGTCGCCAGTCGGGCGCACCTCGAGGCGATGGTCCCCACGCTCGAGCAGGCGTATGCCCAGGCCGGCCTCGACGTCCGGGACGTCGACGCCATCGCCGTCACGAGCGGCCCGGGCCTGACCGGCGCGTTGCTCGTCGGGGTGGCGGCCGCGAAGGCGCTCGCGCTGGCCCACGACAAGCCGCTCTACGGGGTCAACCACCTCGCAGCGCACGTTGCGGTCGACCAACTCGAGCACGGCCGCTACACCGAGCCCAGCATCGCGCTGCTGGTCAGCGGCGGCCACACCGAACTGCTGCTGGTCAACGACATCGCCGCCGACATCACGCTGCTCGGCGGGACGATCGACGACGCCGCAGGTGAGGCCTTCGACAAGGTCGCGAGGCTGCTCGGCCTGCCCTATCCCGGTGGTCCGCAGATCGATCGGGTCGCGCGCGAGGGGAACCCGAAGGCGATCGACTTCCCGCGCGGGCTCACCACGGGACGCGACCTCGATCGCTACCGCTGGGACTTCTCGTTCTCGGGGCTCAAGAGCGCCGTCGCGCGACACGTCCAGCACGAGCAGCGGATGGGCCGCGAGGTGGTCGTCGCCGACGTCGCCGCCTCGTTCCAGGACGCCGTGTGCGACGTGCTGAGCCGCAAGGCGATCCAGGCGTGCGTCGCCCACGACGTGCCGCGCCTGATCCTCGGTGGCGGGGTCGCCGCCAACGGCCGACTGCGCCACTTCGTGCTGGAGCGGGCCGCGAAGGCCGGCGTCGAGGTGCGTATCCCACCGCCGTCGCTCTGCACGGACAACGGCGCGATGGTCGCGGCGCTCGGCGCAGAGGTCGTCCGGCGCGGCATCGCCCCCTCGCCGCTGGACCTGCCGGTCGACTCCGGGCTGCCGGTCACCCGCATCGTCGCCTGAGGTTCGGCCCCTGCATGTTTCCCACGAGACCGCTCGTTCCATGCTTCGCGCCTACGAAACTTCGTGTGCGTAGACCATGTTTCGAGCGGTCTCGTGGGAAACATGTGACGGGTGCGGTCAGCCGACGTGGCGCCGGAAGCGCACGACGTCGCCCGGTCGGGCTTGCGCGAGCAGGTCGGTGTCGGCGTCGGTGACGACGCCGATCACGGGGTAGCCGCCGGTCACGGGATGGTCGGGCCCGAGCACCACGGGACGCCCCGAGCCGGTGACCTGGATGCTGCCGCGGACGACGGGCTCGCTGGCCAGCTCGCCGTCGCGGGCGCGGGGGAGGGCGGGTCCCTCGAGCCGCACCCCGATCCGGTCCGAGACCGGATCGACCCGCCATGGCGTGGTCAGCAGGGTCTGCAGGGCCGCCGGGGTGAACCAGTCGTCGCGCGGCCCCGGGACGACGCGCACGAGCAGTTCTCCGGCGGGAAGGTAGGCAGGAAAGGTCTCGGTCGACGACGTGCCCCGACCCGTCCCGGCGGCGAGTTCGTCGCCGGCGACCAGCGGCGCGGGACCGAGCGAGGCGAGCGTGTCGAACGACCTGCTGCCGAGGACCTCGGGGCGTTCGAACCCACCTGCGATCGCCACGGTCCACCGCAGTCCCACCACGGGCGCACCGAGCCGCAGCACCTCGCCGCGACGCAGGGCGAGCGCTCGTCCGGCCGCCACGGGACCTCCGTCGACGGACAGCGGACCGGTGGCACCGGTGACCGCCACGAGGTGCGAGGCCGTCGCGACGAGCGCGAGGCCGCCCCCGAGGGCCTCCAGCACCGCGCGGTCGTCGGAGTTGCCCACGAGGGCGTTCGCCTCACGCAGGGCACGCCGGTCGAAGGCGCCGGACGGACCCACCCCCAGATGGGCCAGGCCCGGCCGGCCGAGGTCCTGGAGCAGCGCCAGCGGGCCGGGCTCCAGGACGCGCAGGCTCATCGGTCCGCCTCGACGAATCGCACGGTGTCGCCCGGCTGCAACAGGGCGGGAGGGTCGCGCTCGAGGTCCCACAGCGGCGCATCGGTCCGGCCGATCAGCCGCCAGCCGCCGGGGGAGGGCCGCGGGTAGATCCCGCTGAAGGGCCCCGCGAGACCGACGGCGCCGGGCTCGACGCGGGGCCGGGGTCGGTCGAGGCGGGGAACGTGCAGGCGCGGGTCGCCGTCGGTCAGGTAGGCGAAGCCGGGAGCGAATCCGGCGAATCCGACGGTCCACGCCGTCCCGGTGTGGGCGGCGACGACCTCGCCGACCGCCAGACCGCAGTGCCGGGCCACGTCGTCGAGGTCGGGCCCGTCGTAGACGACCGCGATCTCGACGTCGCGGCCGGTGGGTGGGTCGATGTGGCTGACGTCCGTCGAGGCGACGAGCGAGCGCAGTGCCGACGGCCGACCGCGCAGGAGGACGGTGGAAGCCCCGAGCGTGGCGGGCACTTGGTCGCGCACGGCGGCCTGCCACCGGCGAGCCTCGGCGGGGTCGTCGCAGTCAAGCAGGACGGCACGGTCGCCGCAGGGCAGGATGCGCATGTCAGCTGAAGGCCCGGACGCTGACGCCGTCGGACTCGAGCGCCGCGCGCACGCGGGCGAGCAGGCGCTCGGCACCGGGGCTGTCGCTGTGCACGCAGATCGAGTCGACGGTGCCCAGCAGCCCGCGGGCCTGGGCCGCAGCCGCGTCGGGATCGGTGAACACCGCACCGGGCTGGTCGCGGGGCACGAGTCCGCCATCGTCGGTGTAGGCGCGATCGGCGAAGCCCTCGTGGATCACCGGAACGCCTTCGTCCTCGGCGAACCGCAGGGCCAGCGAGCCGGGCATGCCCACGAGCGGCAGCGGGGAGCCGTCGACGAGCATCGCCTCGACCATCGCCGAGGCCTGACCCTCGTCGTGGGAGATCCGGTGGTAGAGCGCGCCATGGGGTTTGACGTAGGTGACGATGCCGCCGACGGTGTCGGCCAGCGCAGTGAGGTGGTCGACCTGACGGCGCACCTCGTCGGTGAGGTCGCGCGGCGGCAGGTCGACGACGCGGCGACCGAAGCCCGCGCGATCGCGGTAGCCGACCTGCGCACCGATCGCGACGCCGTGCTCGACGGCGGCGGCGCAGGTCGCGCGGATCAGGTCGTCGTCGCCGGCGTAGGCACCGCAACACACGTTGGCGCTGGTGACGTGCCCGAGCAGCCGTTCATCCTCGCCGGACGTCCACCGCTCGGTCGACTCGCCGAGGTCCACGTTGAGATCGACTCGCCCGCCCATGGCCCGACGTTACCGCTCCCGCTCCGGCGGGCCGTCCGTTCGCTCGACGAGGAAGGCCGCCCCACGCCCGTCGACGCGCGTCATCACGAGCGTGCCGGGACGTGATCCGGACAGCCCGAGGCGTGCCACGAGCTGCTCGGGAACCACGTCCACGCCGCGCTTCTTGACCGTCAGGGTGCCGATGTCGTGGCCGCGCAGCGCGGCCTTGAGCGGCTTGTCCCGGAACGGCAGTTCGGCCACGATCCGGAAGCCCCGACCGAGCGGCCCCGCGTACGGGGTGTCGGTGGTGATCCACGCGATGTGCGGGTCGATGAGACGGCCGCCCAGGTCGTCGGCGAGTTCCGCCACCAAGCCGGCCCGGATGACCGCGTCGTCCGGTTCGACCAGGTGGGTCAGGACCGGACCGACGGCCGGGTCGACTCCGCGCGAGACCAGCGCCGCGGACGCAGGGAGAACCGTCGCGCGCCGGACCGCGGGCAGGCCGAACCCCGCGCCCCACAGGCACGCCTCGACGAGGTCGCCGCCGTCGGACACCCACTCGGGCTGGACCCCTTCGGGCACCGCGTCGTGGGCGATGCCCGGCATCACCTTGGCGACGGCCCTCCCGGCGAGCAGGCCGGTGACGAAGTCCCAGTCCGGGACGAGGCCGTCGAGCGAGAACACGCGGCCGCGACCGTCACGCCGCGCGGGGTCGACGAACGCCACCTCGTGCGGGTCGATCCGGGTGGTCGTCGCGTCGCCGGCCGCCACCTCGCCCGGCAGGTCGAGTGCTGCGAGGTTCGCGCGGGCGATCGCGGCCCGCAGCGGATCGAGTTCGACCCCGCGGACGGCCAACCCCGCTCGGGCGCACGCCACGAGGTCGCCCCCGATGCCGCACCCGAGGTCGACGACATGGGTACCGCCGAGCCGGACCAACTGCTCGGCACGGTGCCGCGCGACCGAGGCCCGGGTGGACTGCTCGAGCGCGTCGTGGGTGAAGTACATCCGGGCGGCGTCCGCGCCGAACTTCGACTCCGCGCGCCCGCGCAGGTGGTTCTGCGTGACGGCCGCGGCCACGAGGTCGACGGGGTGGTCGCGCCGCAGGCGGGTCCCCAGCGCGAGGTCGGACTCGATCCCGGCCCGCGCGTGGACCTCGGCCACCAGCGCCTGCCCCGCCGGGGTCAGCAACTGCTCGAAGGTCGCAACGTCCACGACGGCAGTCTGTCAGCGACCCCGCCGGAGCTCCATGACTGGCACTCCATTGGGTCGAGTGCCAGCCGGTGCTACGCTGACGTTGGCACTCTGACGTCACGAGTGCCAGACGTACTTTCACCCATCGAAAGGGGAGGTCGACCAGTGTCGGTCACCATCAAGCCGCTCGAAGATCGCATC
>CAYXFT010000071.1:0-13058 GCA_964464335.1 uncultured Aeromicrobium sp. | reverse complement strand
CCGACCTCGTACAGGCTCGCCGCCGACTGGTAGGTGGCGATGTGGCCGCCGACGCCGAGTCCGGGGCGGTTCGCGCGCGAGACCATGACCGCGGCGTTCCAGCGGATGTACGCGCGGATGCGGCGCTCGATCTCCTCGTCGCCGGGGAACTCCGGTTCGCGCTCGGGCGGGATCGTGTTGATGTAGTCGGTGCTGCGCAGGGCAGGCATGCCCACGGCGCGCTCGCGCGAGCGCTCGAGCATGCGCAGCATCACGTAACGAGCGCGGTCGCGGCCTCGCTCGTCGACCATCTGGTCGAGCGAGCTGAGCCAGTCGTGGGTCTCGTCCGGATCGATGTCGGGCAGCTGGGTGGGCATGCCTTCGTGGAGGATCGGACGGTCGGGGCCGGGTTGGGCCATGTTGCACTCCCTGGGGTGTCGGGATGGACACCACCATCAAACCATCCGGAGTTCGCTAGTGTGAGTCCGGTCAACCTACGAAATGACTTACTCATGAGTAGGAAAACCTACTGCGAAGTAGGAGGAACGAGGAGGTGCGGTGGACGCGGGGAAGCTTGGCTTCGTACCCGACTCCGTCATTCAGGAGCTCGGCTGGGACGAAGACGTCGACAGTGAGCTGCGGACGACGATCGAGTCCCATATCGGCAGTGAACTGGTCGACGGCGATTACGGGGACGTGGTCGATGGTGTCGTCCTGTGGTTCCGTGACGGTGACGACGACCTGACCGACGCGCTGGTCGACACCCTCCAGGATGTCGCCGAAGGCGGGTTCGTGTGGCTGCTGACTCCGAAGGTGGGCCACGACGGTCACGTCTCGGGCGCGGACATCGGAGAGGCTGCGCCCATCGCCGGCCTCTCGATCACCACCACGGCCTCGGTGGGGGCCGACTGGGTGGTCACGAAGCTCTCCACCCACAAGCGATGACGGCCGTCGTCGAGATCGGCTCCGCCGCTCCCGACTTCACGCTGCGCAACCAGCACGGCGAGGAGATCTCGCTGTCCGGGCTGCGTGGACGCAACGTCGTCGTCGTGTTCTACCCGTTCGCGTTCAGCGGCATCTGCACGGGCGAACTGTGCGAGATCCGCGACAACCTCGACGTCTTCACCACGTCCGACGCCGAAGTCCTCGCGATCTCGTGCGACCCGATGTTCTCGCTGCGGGCCTGGGCCGACCAGGACGGCTACGACTTCCACCTGCTCAGCGACTTCTGGCCCCACGGCGACGTCGCCCGTGCATACGGGATCTTCCAGGAGGGTCCGGGGGCTGCCGCGCGCGGCACGTACGTCATCGATCGCGAGGGGATCGTGCGCTGGAAGGTCGAGAACGGACTGGGCGAAGCGCGCGACCTGCAGGCCTACCGCGAGGCCCTCGCCGCGCTTTCCTGATCTCATCAGAAACATCCGTACCAACACGTGAAAACGGCCCACCTAGGCCATGCCTATCTGGTTTGATTGCACTACCGCGCCGCCAGGGACCCGAGACCCTGGCGGCGCGGCCTTTTTTCGGGCTTGGCGCGTGCGCTACCGTTCTCTGGCACCAAATCACGTCGCGGGCGAATAGCTCAGTTGGTCAGAGCATCCGGTTTACACCCGGAAGGTCGGGGGTTCGAGCCCCTCTTCGCCCACCGTGCGAGCCGTCGCCCGCTCGCGGATCAGATCCAGTACCTCGAAGCACGTGGCCAGTCGCGCGGGCTCGATGCCCGCTTCCAGATCTGCCGTGACGGCGCGCACGAGTGCCCGGGCTCGCTCCAACTCGGCGGCGTCGTGTGCCGTCAGCGCCGCGGTGTCGGCGTTCATCCGGACCCATGCCTCGTAGTCGTCGACCCCGGTCGGTTCCAGCGTCCTCACGAGCAGGGCGCGCAGGGCGTTCTCGGTTCGTCCGATCACCATCGGCGCGGTGCGTGCACTCATCGTGACTCCTCGATATAGTTGGTTCGACCAACATAACAAATTGTTGGTCGAACCAACAGAAGGAATCGTCATGACGGAGACGCGACTCGACCTGTTGTTGAGTTGGCGGCTGTCGCGGGCCGCCGCGTACGCCCACAAGATCCTCGCGCAGGAACTTCGCGAGGCCGGTTCGAGCGGCTACGAGTACCGGGTGCTGGCGTCCCTCGCCGCGGCGTCGGGACGGACCCAGACCTCGATCGGGCAGGAGGTCGGCCTCGACCGCAGGGACGTGAGCGACACGGTGCGCGCCCTCGAGGACCGAGGCCTGGTCCGGCGGGCGAGGGACGAACACGACAAGCGGGCGGTGACCGTCGAGCTCACGGAGACGGGCAACGCGGAGTGGGAGCGCCTCGACGCGGTCATGGAACAGGTCCAGGCGCAGGTCGGTTCCCGGCTCGGTCCGGACCGCACCGGCCAGTTGTCTGCGCTCCTCGCCGACCTCGTGCCACCGGTGGACTGAGCCGCTGTCGGTCCCGGGTGACACGATCGGTCCATGAGTCCCACCGCGATCGCCGAGACCACCCGTGACGAGGCCCTGCAGCGTCTGCGCGCGCTCACCGGACGCCCTGACGCCACGTTCCACGACGGACAGCTGGAGGCGATCGCGGCACTCGTCGACGACCAGCGACGGGCGCTGGTCGTCCAGCGCACCGGCTGGGGCAAGTCGGCGGTCTACTTCGTCGCCACCGCGCTGTTGCGTGGACGGGGTGCGGGCCCGACCCTGCTGGTCTCGCCGCTGCTCGCCCTCATGCGCGACCAGGTGGCGGCCGCCGAACGCGCCGGCGTCCGGGCCGCGGCGATCAACTCGGCCACGGTCGAGGAGTGGGACGACGTGCGGGCGCGGCTGGCCCGCGACGAGATCGACGTGCTGCTGGTGTCGCCGGAACGTCTCAACAACCCCGGCTTCCGCGAGGAGCAGCTGCCTCTGCTGCTGGACCGGATGGGGTTGTTGGTCGTCGACGAGGCGCACTGCATCTCGGACTGGGGCCACGACTTCCGTCCCGATTACCGGCGGTTGGCGCACCTGATCGAGTCGCTCGGGCCGGGCGTGCCGGTGCTGGCGACCACCGCGACCGCGAACGCGAGGGTCGTCGCGGACGTCGCCGAGCAACTCGGCGGCAGCGACACCGTGCTGACGCTGCGGGGGAGTCTCGCTCGGGAGTCCCTGCGGCTCGGCTGCCTGACCCTGCCCACGGCCAAGCAGCGGCTCGGCTGGCTGGTCGCCCATCTGACCGACCTGCCCGGCAGCGGGATCGTCTACGCCCTCACGGTCTCGGCGGCCGAGGACACCGCACGACTGTTGCGCGAGGCCGGTCACGAGGTGCGCGCCTACACCGGGCGCACGGATCCGTCCGAGCGCGAGGAGCTGGAGGAGGCGCTCAAGCAGAACCGGGTGAAGGCGCTCGTCGCGACCAGTGCGCTCGGGATGGGATTCGACAAGCCCGACCTGGGTTTCGTGGTCCACCTCGGGGCACCGTCGTCGCCGGTCGCCTACTACCAGCAGGTCGGCCGCGCCGGACGAGCCACCGAACACGCCGACGTCCTGCTCCTTCCGGGGCCCGAGGACCGCGACATCTGGCGGTACTTCGCCACGGCGTCCATGCCCGATCCGCAGCGGGCGGCGCGGGTGATCGACCAACTCGGTCCCGAACCGCTCTCCACGCCCGCGCTGGAGGCCCTCGTCGACGTACGGCGCACCCAGCTCGAGCTGCTGCTGAAGGTGCTCGACGTCGACGGGGCCGTGCGCCGGGTGCGCGGCGGCTGGGTCGCGACCGGATCGCCCTGGACGTACGACGTCGAGCGGTACGGACGGATCGCCGCCGCCCGGCAGGCCGAACAACAGTCGATGCTCGCCTACGAGGCGGGCGCGACGTGCCGGATGGAACTGCTTCAGCGCGACCTCGACGACCCCTCGGCGGCACCGTGCGGGCGCTGCGACGTGTGCGCGGGGACCTGGTACCCGACAGAGGTTCCCGAGACCACCCTCGGGCGTGCCGTCGAGGCGCTCGACCGGGTCGGCGTGCCGATCGAACCCCGAGGCCAGTGGCCGACCGGTGCCGACCGTCGCGGTGTCGAGGTGCGCGGTCGGATCCCCGCCGACCAGAAGGCCGAGACCGGTCGGGTCGTGGCCCGCCTCACCGACCTGGGGTGGGGCGGCACGCTGCGCGAGCTGTTCGCCGCGGGCGCGCCAGACCGCGAGCTCCCCGAACCGCTGGTGGGCGCCGTCGTGCGGACCCTGCGTGACTGGCCCTGGCAGGAGCGGCCGGTGGGCGTCGTCGCGATGCCCTCGCAGACGCACCCGCTGCTCGTCTCCTCGACGGCGGCGGCCATCTCGCGACTGGGCCGGCTGCCGTTGCTCGGCACCCTCGACCTCGACCCGGCCGTGCCGCGTGCCGAGTCCGGTGGCAACAGCGCCTTCCGGCTGGCATCGGTGTGGGGACGGTTCGCGGTGGGCCCGGAACTGGCCGCCGCGGTCGCCGCCGCGCCCGGGCCGCTGCTGCTCGTGGACGACCGCGTCGACAGTCGCTGGACGCTCACCGTGGCGGCTCGCGAACTGCGACTCGCCGGGGCCGGGGCGGTGCTGCCGTTCGCGCTGGCCTCGGTCGGCTGAGGCTACGGTGAACACGTGTTGCGACCGAATCGGGGGCGTCGCCGTGCAGGGCTGCTCGCCCCAGCCCTGTTCCTCACCGCGCTCCTGACCGGCTGTGCCGGACCCAGTCACGCCGACGACGCCAAGGAACTGGCCCAGTCCCTGCGGAAGGCAGCGGGCGTCGAGCGGGTGACGGTGCGCTACACCGAGCCGATCACGCTCGACAGCGGCAAGGTCGCCCTCGTGGTCGCGATGGCGCCGGACGCGACCGCCGACCAGGTCGTCGAGGTCGTCGAATCCACCTACACCGCGTTCCGCACGACGCACCACGACGAGGAAGCCGACCTGGAGATCAGGACGGGTGACGACGTGTTGACGCTGCGCGCCTTCGAGCCCGAGGCGACGTCCGAGTCCGTCGTCACCGCGGCCCGGGTGCCCCTGGCGATCACCGATCACGGGGCGGTCCGCAGCGATCTGATGACCCAGGACGTTTCGTCGGCACCGCACGTGTCGACCGCCACGACGGTGACGCTCGACGCGGGGACGACAGCCGCCGACGTGATGCCCGAGTTCGACCGGCTCGCCGCGCAGTTCCCCGCCGACCCGCTGATGCGGTGGACGGTACGGTCCGCCGACGGTGCCGGACTCGGCACCGACCCGGGCTACCCGACCGACTCCCAGATCGCCCTGTGGAAGCAGCTGCGCGCGGCGTCCGTCGGACTCGGCAAGGGCGCGGCCGTGTATCTGCAGGACTTCCCCTCGCGCGGAGGCGACGACCGGCCCATGCGCTTCACCAGTGTCGAGTTCGGCGACGCCGACCCGTTCGGCGACGCCGCCGCGATCGCGCCGATCGTCACGGCAGCGCAGCGGCAGATCGATCTGACCCGCGAGGGAATCGGCGAGTTGTGGTCCTACGACCTGACTCGGGACGACGCCCAGATCACCACGATCGACCCGCAGTTGTGCGATCCGGAGTCGACCCTGACGGACACGCCGAACCCGGTCGACGAGGCGCTGCGCACTCCGGTCAACTGTCCCCGTCCGCCGACCGAGGACACACCGTGAGCCGGTGTGCCTCGGCTTCTCCCTCGTCCGCCCGCGCCCGGCGGAGCGCATGCCGATCGAGGTGCAGTGCCCCTTGCGCGGTACCTGGACGGTCGTGCACAGCCCGGCCGACGCGGTGCCCAGCCACGGCGTCCGCGGGTACGCACAGACCTACGCCATCGACATCATCCGGCCGCATCCTCCTGGTTCCGTGCCCACGTACGCGATCTTCGGCGGGTTCGACAGACCGGACATCTTCGCCTCGTTCGACGAGCCGATCCGTGCCGCCGCGGGCGGCACCGTGGTGCGCGTGCTGGACTCCCGGCGGGACCACCTCTCTACGCACACATGCGTCGCGGCAGCGTCTCGGTGCGGGAGGGCGACCGGGTCGCGGCCGGTGACGTCATCGGGAGGGTGGGCAACTCCGGCAACACGTCCGAACCGCACCTGCACTTCCAGCTGATGGACCGCGCCCATCCGTTGAGTGCAGGCGGCGTCCCTTCCGGTTCGTCGGCATCGAGCAGCCCGAAGGGGCCACCGATCCCAGTTGGAGCCGCACGCCCGCGCAGGCCGAGATCGTGCCGGGTCTGCCGGCGAACTTCCAGCAGTTCGAGGCGTGACACACTCCTGCCATGACCACGCTGCGCGAGGTGATCGCGGTCCTCGACGACCTGTACCCGCCGCGGTGGGCCGACGACTGGGACGCGGTCGGCACCGTCGCCGGTGATCCCGACGCGGAGGTCACCTCGATCCTGTTCGCGGTCGACCCGGTCCAGGCGGTGGCCGACGAAGCCGTCGCCGCGGGGGTCGACCTGGTCGTCACGCACCACCCGCTCTACCTCAAGGGCACGACCTCCGTCGCCGCCACGACGCCCAAGGGCCGGGTCGTGCACACGCTCGTCTCGCACGGCATCGGCCTGCACACGTGCCACACGAACGCCGACGGCGCGCCGCTCGGGGTCAGCGAGTCGATGGCCCTGGCCCTCGGCCTGGCCGACCTGCGACCCCTCGAGGCCGATCCGTACGACCCCCTCGACAAGTGGGTGGTCTACGTTCCGCGCGACGACGCCGACCGGGTGGTGGCCGCGATGCACGAGGCGGGTGCGGGGCGCCTGGGCGACTACGACCGGGCTCAGTTCCAGTCGCCGGGCCGAGGTTCGTTCCGCCCGCTCGAGGGCGCCGTGCCGGCGATCGGCGAGGTCGGTGCGGTCGAGTGGGTCGACGAGACCCGCGTCGAGGTCGTGGCCGACCGTGCCGTTCGTGAGCGCGTGCGTGCCGCCGTGCACGCCACGCACCCGTACGAGGAGGTCGCGTACGACCTCTGGCCGCTCGAGCCGCGCACGGGCGAGCGTGGCACGGGCCGCATCGGGCGACTGACCGCCGCGATGACATTGGGGGAGTTCGCCGAGCACGTGCGCGCCGCGCTTCCCGCCCACGACGGAGCGACGCGGGTGGCCGGCGATCTCGACCGCATGATCGAGACGGTCGCGTTGTGCGGGGGCTCGGGTGACTTCCTGCTCGGCACCGCCGACGCTGCCGGCGCGGACGTCTACGTCACGTCCGACCTGCGACACCACCCCGTCAGCGAGCACCTCGAACGACCCGGCGCCTGTGCCGTCGTCGACGTGCCGCACTGGGCCGCCGAGTCGACGTGGCTGCCGGTCGCCGCCGATGCGGTCCGCGCGGCGCTCGGCCGCTCGGGTGGGGGCGATACGGTGAAGACCCGCGTCTCCACGATCGTCACCGATCCATGGCGGCGGACCCTGTCGTGAACGACGCTCTCGTGAGGAGGCATCGGTGAAGGCTGACCCGGCTGCCCAGCAGGCATTGCTGGAAGTGCAGGACAAGGACTCGGCGATCGCGCAGTTGGCACATCGTCGCAAGAACCTGCCCGAGCACGCCGAACTCGCGGCGGTGGATGCGCGCATCCGCGAGCTCGACGGCCGGCGGATCGAGGCCCAGACCCGGGTCTCCGACCTCGAGCGCGCGCAGGCCAAGGCCGACGCAGAGGTCGAGCTGGTCAAGGCCCGCCGGGTACGCGACGAGGACCGGCTCAGTTCCGGCGCCATCACCAATCCGAAGGACCTCTCCAGCCTGCAGAGCGAGCTCGAGGCGCTCGGGCGCCGCATCGGCACGCTCGAGGACGACGAGCTCGAGGTCATGGAGGCACTCGAGCAGGCCCAGTCCGAACTCGAGGAGATCGTCGGTCTGCTCGACGGCGAGCGTGCCACCCACGACCAGCTCGCCGCCAGTCGCGACGACAAGGCCGGCGACATCGACGCGGACGCCGCACGGGCGGCGGCCGATCGCGAGGCCGTGCTGCCGCAGGTCCCCGCCGACCTGCTGGCCCTCTACGAGAAGGTCCGTTCGCTGCATTCCGGACTCGGTGCGGCCGCGCTGAGCGCGCGCCGCTGCGGCGGCTGCCATCTGGAGATCAACGGCGCCGACCTGCGCGAACTGGCGGCCGAGCCGGCGGACACGGTGCTGCGGTGCCCCGAGTGCGGCCGCATCCTGGTCCGTACGGCCGAATCCGGACTCTGATGGCGACTGCGCCGTCGCCGGGCTGGCGCGGATCGATGCGCGGCGACCCGACCACGGTGATCCTGCTGCGTCATGGCGTGACGGCGTTCACCCAGCGCAAGGTGTTCAGCGGCAGCGGGGGAGAGGATCCACCGCTCGTCGACGAGGGCGTCGAGCAGGCCCGCCGTGCCGGCGCGTGGATCGCCGCGCGCGGGGGCGCCGACGCGATCGTCGCGTCACCGTTGTTGCGCACCCGCCAGACGGCCGCCGAGGTGGCAGCCCAGCTGGACCTGCCGGTCGCGATCGACGAGGGCTTCGCCGAGGCCTCGTTCGGCGCGTGGGACGGCTTCTCCTTCGCCGAGATCATGGCGCAGTGGCCGGGCGAGCTCGACACGTGGCTGGCGTCCACGGCAATCGCGCCGCCGGAGGGCGAGTCGTTCGACGACGTCGCGAGCCGGGTCGACGCCGCTCGCGACCGGCTCCTGCAGGACCACGCAGGCCGGACGGTCGTGGTGGTCAGCCACGTGACGCCGATCAAGCTCCTGGTCCGGACGGCGCTGGCCGCGGACATGGGCGTCATTCATCGGATGGAACTGGCGCCCGCGTCGATCAGCACGATCACGTGGTGGCCCGACGGGGTGCCGAGTCTGCGGAACTTCTCCGTCACGCCCTGACCCGTCGGACCCGCTGATCAGCGCAGGACGACGTCGAGCCGGGACGGGCCCGAGGCCTCGATCGTCCAGCCGAGGTCGCGCAGGCCGTCCGCGAGCGTGTCGGAGTCCTTGGCCTCGACGTCCTCGGCGAGCAGGCGGCGCACGACGGCGCCCTTGGTGGCCTTGTTGCTGTGGCTGACGATCGAACGCCTCCCGTCCGTCTCGGTGAGCACCCGCATCGTGACCGCGCCGGCCGGGGCGGCACCGAGGTTGACGTAGGTGCCGGAGCGCAGGTCGAGCACGAGGCCGCCGTCGGCGAGGTCGACGATCGCCTTCGGCACGACCGGCTTCCAGCGGCTGGCCACCGTGCCCAGCCGCGGCAGGGTGACCGCGCCGCTCAACCGGTAGGCGGGAATGTGGTCGTCGGGGCGCACGAGCCCGAACAGCGCCGACGCGATCGCGAGCCGCTGCGTGCCGCGGTCGCGAGCCGCGTCGTCGAGGGTCGACCAACCCAGTTCGCCGTAGAGGACGCCGGTGTAGACGTCGATCGCGGGCGCCGTCGGCTCCTCGCGCAGGAGGGTGTTGCGGACGACGTCCTCGGACTGTTGCGGGCCGAGCCCGAGGATCGCCGCGGCGCGCTTCGTGCCGCTGAGACGGACCAGGGCATGGAGCACCTGCTCGCGCGTGCGGGTCAGCCGGGGCGACGTCAGCTCCGCGAGGTCGAGCGGTGCGCCCGCTGCCGGCCGGGTCTTGCCCTCCGAGGGCGGCAACAGGATCAGCACGCCGCGACCCTACGTCAGACGACCAGGGTGGCGACGCCGAGGGCGGCGAACACCAGGGCGGCCACGGCGTGCACCCAGCGGACGGGGACGACCTTGAGGATCTGCTTGCCGACGAACACCGCCAGCACCAGCGAGACGATCATGCCGGCGGTGCTGCCGATCCAGATCCAGTACCACGGGTACTGCGTCGACAGGGTCATCGTGGCGAACATCGTCTTGTCCCCGAGTTCGGCGACGGCGAAGGCGGAACCGACGGTCAGCAAGGACCACGTCGAGTGCGGTTTGATCTCGACCTGCTCCGGCTCGTCCTCGGACTTCCACACCGACGCGGCCGTGATCGCCGCGAACACCAGGAACACGACACCGGCGACGACGCGCAGGAAGTCCTGCGGCAGGAACTGGCCGAGCGCCTCTCCGATGAGGGCGGACGCGAGGTTGATCAGGGCGCAGGCGATGCCCATGCCGACGATGACGGTGCGCGCCCGGTAGCGGGTCGCGAAGGTCATCGCCATGATCTGGCTCTTGTCGCCCAGTTCGGCCACGAAGACCAGCCCTGCGGCGATGAAGACCGCTTCCATGAAAAAGGCTCCTCGTCCTCCCGGACGAAGAGCCGTGTTGCGACGAGTCCTCGACCGGGCTCGTCAATTACGAATCCGGTCGAAAGTCTCGTCCGCCAAATTTCTTGGCCTGCCGCACCGGACCTCTGCTCACGAAGAGCATCGGTCAGTATGTCGATGCGACCGTTGGGGACTACTCCCTTTCGCTGTCCCCAGCCTAACAGCCGGACGGCGTGGTCCCGGTCTCGTGTGCGGCATGACACAATCGACTCCGCGAATGAGTCGGCCGGGCGGCCGCGGCGCTCCCCTCGGGGAGGTCGAGGAAAGTCCGGACTCCACAGAGCGACGGTGGTGGCCAACAGCCACCCACGGCGACGTGCGGGACAGTGCCACAGAGAACAGACCGCCAGCGGCCACCTTCGGGTGGTGCGGGTAAGGGTGAAACGGTGAGGTAAGAGCTCACCAGCGCGGCGGGTGACCGTCACGGCTCGGTAAACCCCACCGGGAGCAAGACCAAGTTGGCCCCGTCCGCGGGGCCGTGCCGCAGGGCTGCTCGTCCTCAGCGGCAGGTAGGTTGCACCGAGGCGTCCAGCAATGGGCGTCCCAGATGGATGGCCGCCCCTGCTTCGGCAGGACAGAATCCGGCTTACAGGCCGACTCATTCGCTCTCGGTCGAGGCCGAGGCACGCGGGATCCTCGCCGACGCACTCACCCGCGAACCAGGGCGAGGTGCTGCGGCGATGGTTCTCCGGACACGTCCTGCCGGCGTTCGCCAGCCGTGTGCTCCCCTTCGACCCGGCGGCCGCGCGGGTCCTGGCCACCCTGCGCGTCCCGGAGCACGCGCCCTTCGACGACGCCCTCGTCGCCGCGAGTGCCGCGGCGGCCGGAAGAACGGTGGTCACCCGCAATGTCAGGCATTTCGAGCCCCTGGGTGTCCGCTGCCTCGATCTGTGGGAGTCGCAGCGCCAGACCGGACGCCGAGGGACTGGCCAGAATTACTAGGACGACCTACTATATTTGTAGGACGTCCTAGTAATAGGACCAGAGTCAGACGAGGTTCCCATGCACGTGCCCACCCATCCGGTCCGTTTCGTGACGGCGTCGAGCCTGTTCGACGGGCACGACGCCAGCATCAACATCATGCGCCGGATCCTGCAGGCGCAGGGCGCCGAGGTGATCCACCTCGGACACAACCGCTCGGTCGCCGAGATCGTCGACGCGGCGGTCGAGGAGGACGTGCAGGGCGTCGCCGTCAGTTCGTACCAGGGCGGCCACGTCGAGTACTTCGAGTACCTCGTCCAACTGCTCGCCGAGCGCGGCGCCGGCCACGTGCAGGTGTTCGGTGGTGGTGGTGGCGTCATCGTTCCCGAGGAGATCGAACGGTTGCGGGCCTGCGGCGTGCGCATCTTCAGCCCCGAGGACGGCCAACGACTCGGTCTCGTCGGGATGATCAACCAACTCGTCGAGTCGGCCGACGTCGACCTCGTCGCCGCCGGACTGCCCGCCGCGGACGCGGTGCTCGCGGGGGACCAGTCGGCCGTGGCTCGTGCCATCACCGCCGCCGAGCAGGGCCGCCTCCCGGCCGATCTCGCCGCCGCAGTCCACGAGGCCGCGGGCGCCTCGACCAGCCCGGTCCTGGGCATCACCGGCACCGGTGGCTCGGGCAAGAGCTCGCTCACCGACGAACTGGTCCGGCGCCTGCGCCTCGACCACCAGGACAAGCTGCGCATCGGCGTCATCGCGATCGACCCGACGCGCCGCAAGGGCGGCGGGGCCCTGCTGGGCGACCGGATCCGGATGAACGCGCTCGCCGAGCACATCCACTTCCGCTCGCTGGCCACGCGCGGCAACCACGAACTTCCCCAGCACCTCGTCGACGTCATCGCCGTCCTCAAGGCCGCCGGCAACGACCTCGTGATCGTCGAGACCCCCGGCATCGGCCAGGGCGACGCGGGCATTCTGCCGTTCGTCGACCGCTCCCTCTACGTCATGACGCCGGAGTTCGGCGCCGCGTCCCAGCTGGAGAAGATCGACATGCTCGACTTCGCCGACGTCGTCGCGATCAACAAGTTCGAACGGCGCGGTGCCAAGGACGCGATGCGCGACGTGGGCCGCCAACTGGTGCGCAACCGGGAGGCGTTCGGCAAGCAGCCCGCCGACATGCCCGTCTTCGGCACCTCGGCCGCGCACTTCAACGACGACGGCGTCACGGCGCTCTACCAGGAACTGCGCAGCGTCCTCGGCTTCGAGCCCGGCGTCCTGCCCGCGGTGACGGTGCGGCACTCCAGTGACGAGCACCATCTCGTGCCGCCTCAGCGCACGCGGTACCTGGCCGAGATCGCGGAGACGGTCCGTGACTTCCATGCGTCCACCGAGCAGCTCGCCGACGCCGCTGACCGGGTGCAGCACCTCGACGCCGTCGCCACCGAACTGCCGGGGGAGGGCGCGGTCACCGACCTCGCCGAGCAGGCCCGCGCACAGCTCGACCCCGCGATCCGCGAGCGGTTCGACCAGTGGCCCGCCGTGGTCGAGTCCTATGCCGGCAAGACCCGCGAGACCCTCTCGGGCAACCAGGTCCAGCGCGTCAGCCTGCCGGCCTACCGCTCCCACGGTGACCTCGTGCGCTACTGGCGTCGCGAGAACCTGCCGGGTTCCTTCCCGTTCACCGCCGGCGTCTTCCCGCTCAAGCGCGAGAACGAGGATCCGGCCCGGATGTTCGCCGGCGAGGGTGACCCGGCGCGCACGAACCGCCGGTTCAAGTTGCTCAGCGAGGGCCAGCCCGCGACCCGGCTGTCGACGGCCTTCGACTCGGTCACGCTCTACGGTCGCGACCCCGACCTGCGCCCCGACATCTACGGCAAGGTCGGCACGTCCGGTGTCTCCGTCGCGACGCTCGACGACATGCATGCGCTGTACGACGGGTTCGACCTGCTCGACCCGACGACCAGCGTCTCGATGACGAT
>CAYXFT010000070.1:0-13058 GCA_964464335.1 uncultured Aeromicrobium sp. | reverse complement strand
GCGAGGAAGAACGCGCACTGGTCGGAGACGCGCGCGGCCTGCTGCATGTTGTGGGTGACGATCACGATCGTGACGTCGCGCGCCAGCTCGACCATCGTCTCCTCGATCACGCGGGTCGAGGTCGGGTCGAGGGCCGAGCAGGGCTCGTCCATGAGCAGGACGCGGGGCTTGATGGCCAGCGAGCGGGCGATGCAGAGCCTCTGCTGCTGGCCGCCGGACAGTCCGCCGCCGGGGGCGTCGAGCCGATCCTTGACCTCGTTCCACAATCCGCCCCGGCGCAGGCACGACTCGATCAGCTCCTCCTTCTCGGAGCGAGGCGCCTTCGTGCCGGTCAGCCGCAGGCCGGCCAGGACGTTGTCACGGATCGACATCGCCGGGAACGGGTTGGGCTTCTGGAAGACCATGCCGATGTTGCGGCGCACGTCCATGAGTTTGCGACTGCGGTCGTACACGTCGTCGCCGTCGAGGCGCACCTGACCGGCGAACTGGGCACCGTCGACCAGCTCGTGCATACGGTTGAGGGTGCGCAGGAAGGTCGACTTGCCGCAGCCCGACGGTCCGATGAGGGCCGTGATCCGGCCGGCGGGCATCTCCAGCGAGATCCGGTCGAGCACGTGGTGGTTGCCGAACCACGCCGACACCGACTCGGCCACCAGGGCCGCGGGCGACGCGCCGGCGACGGCGGGGACGAACGTCGTCTCGTCGTGGACGAAGGGGATGACGGTGGTCTCGGTGACGCTCATGACAGTTCCTTCCGGTGAACCGCCCGTCGGGACGGACCGCGGAGGCGGGCCGTCCCGACGGGATCGGGGTCGTGCTGGTGCTACTTGGTGACCTTCAGCGTCACGGCCCTGACCGAGACGGCGGACACGTTCGCGCTGCCGGCGTACGACGCCACCAGCTTGTGGGTGCCCTTCTTCAACTTCGCGACCTTGATGCTGACCTTGCCGTTCTTGAGGGTGCCGGTCCCGACGACCTTCTTGCCCGACGTGATCGTGACCTTGCCGGTCGCGTAGATGCCCTTCGCGGCGCCAGTCGGCGCGACCTTGACGACGATCGATCCGCGCTGCTTCGCCCTGATCTTCGTCTTCGTCAGCTTGGCCGACGCCGAGGCCTTCGCCTTGGCGATCGTCACCTTGCTGGTGACGGTGGCGGCGTCGACGGCGGCCGTGCCCGGCAGGGTCGCGACGATCGTGAGGGCGCCGGCCGGGGTCGTGGCGACCACCGGGACGGACACCGTGCCGCCGGCGAGCGGGTACGACTTGGCCGCGGCCGAGCCGACCTTGACCGAGACGGTGCCCACGGCCGGTGCGCCGTCGACGGTGGCGGTGACCTTCGCCGTCTTGGCCTTGCCGAACGCGCCGCTCACGCCGGTCACGGCGATCGTCGAGGGCGTCTTGACGACCACGTCGGTCGCGGCGGACTGCGAGGCACCGAAGTCCCCGTCGTCGGTCGGCACGAACGACGCGACGTACCTGTGGTTCCCGACAGTGACGTCCGACAGTGTGAGCGTGGCGACGCCGCCGGACGGGAACGCCGTGCCGACCTTCGTGTCGCCCTCGTGGAACTCGACCTTGCCCGCCGCGGAGCTGTCGCCGGCAGCGACGGTAGCCTTCAGGACGACCTTGCGCGAGCCCGGCGTCGCCGCCGTCAGCGTCGTCGTCGTGGCCGTCGCGTCGGCCTGATCGGCCGTCTTGAGGTTCGACACCGCGCCGGTCACGTACTCGCCGCACGCGCCGCCCTGATCGACGGAGGCGAGCTGGTCGAAGCCGGCGGCCTCGATGACGGCACGACCGGCCGCGCTGCAGATCCAGCCGTCCTCGCCGAAGATCGAGTCGAGCACCGGGCCACGCGTCGCGTGCGCGAGGTCGGTCGTGCGGAACACGTCGTAGACCGCGCGGGTGGCCTTCCAGCCGCCCTCCAGCTTCACGGTCGGGGTGATCGTCGCGCGGGCGCTGGAGAACGGCGAGATCGCGTTCGGATCGTTCTTGATGTCGGCGTCGCTGTGTTCCTGGGTGGACACCGCGACCGGGGTGAAGGCGGTGCCGCCGTTGGCGGCGGTCATCAGCGAGGTGAAGTAGCTCAGGGTGCCGGAGCCGGACTGCGGCACGAGCGCCTTGATCGTGCCGGGACGGCCGCCGACCTGGCTCCAGTTCGTGTAGACGCCCTTGTAGATGTCGCGGATCTGGTCGAGCGTCAGCGACTCCGGCGCGTTGGTGCTCGCCGAGCTGACCGCCATCTGCAGGCCGTCCACGGCGAACGCGGCCTGCTTGAGGCCACCGTCGACCTCGGCGGTCGACAGGGTCGAGGACGAGCGGGCGAAGTTGACGGTCGCATCGTTCGTAGCCCCGTAGAGCAGCTTCTTGCCCGCGCCCGAGCCGTTGGGCCGCGTGATCGCGGACGCGCCGGCCCGCAGCGTGATGCTCGACGGCGCACCGTCGGCCGCCCACGAGGCGATCCGGCCGGTCGACCGGCCGGCGTTGTAGGCCGCGGCGAGGTCGTGGGCGACGATCTGCGTCGTGTCCGAGCCGACGCCGACGATGTCGGTGGTGGCGTCCGGGGTGAAGGTCGGGTCGTACGGGTTCGCGTCTGCGGCGGTGGCCGGGGACGCGACGGTCAGCGCGGAGCCGACCACGAGGGCGGCACCGGCCGCCAGGGCCGACACACGGTTTCGCTTCATGGGGGGATTGCCTTTCGATCCGGGAACGGAACCGGCGACATACCGGGTCACGACGGGGACGCTATGGCGTCGGGCCCGGGATCCGGGGGTCCTGTGGTGAACGCCGCGTGAACCTCGCGAGGACATTCGGCTCACCTCACATCAGGTTCGGCAACAGGCCCATGGCGACGTCCGTCGTGAGCCAGGCGATGGCCACGACGGGCGCTGCCATGAGCACCCAGGCCCGCGTTCTGCCGAGGGCACGCACGGCGAACGCGGAGGCTCCGACGGCCACCGCACAGCCGGCCAGCGCGAGCGTCAACAGCGGCAGGACCGACGTGTCCCGTCCCATCGGCTGCTCGGAGGTCGCGACCGCCGGGATCCTCGCGGCACCGGGCTCGAACCCGGCCGAGACGCGCTTGGCGTCGACGTAGACGACCTGACCCGGGGACAGCGCGGACAGCCGTCCGCTGCCCTCGGCGCTGACCAGCACCAGGCGACCGTCGTCACCGGCCAGCGGCTGCGGTGTCGGATCCCCGGCGCGGCGCACGCCCTCGACCTCGTAGGTCGACGTGCCCTGACCGGTGATCGTCGTGATCCGGTCGCCCTTCCTGAGCGTCGTGACCTGCGCGAAGGGCGCCCCGTATGTGCTGGCGCGGCCGTGGACGACCGACGTGCCGGGCTGGCCGGGCAGGACCGTGTCGCGACGGTGACCCGGGCCGGCGAGCGTCACCGTCGACGAGGTTCCCTCCACCACCACCGCATCGAGGCCCAGCGCGGGGACCTTGATCTCGGCGACCGGCGTGCCGGGGGCGATCAGCCCGCCGACGGGGACGGTGGCCGCGGCCAGGTCGGTGCGGAACCGGTCGTAGAGCAGGCTCTGCTCGCGGGACTCGGACAGCCCGCCCAGCACGAGCAACTGCAGCACGAGCCACACGCACACGAGCGAGACCATCGTCATCGTCTCGGTGAGGATCGAGATCTCGACCGGGATCGGGCGGGCCACGGCCCGTTCGGCGGGCCGGGGCCGGGAACGGCGACCGCGAGCACGCGACGGCAGGGCGAGCGTCATCGTGCCGCCCCCCGCCGGGCGGCCCGGCGCAGGATCGGACCGAGCGCCCCCATCGTGAGCCCGATCAGCAGCAGGAGCGGTACCGCGAGTCGACCCGAGCGCGAGGTGGTCGCCGCCGTGGGCACCGTCTCGACGACCGCGGCCGGCTTCGTGGCCGTCTTCGCCCCGGCGGCCTCCGGCACCTCGTCGGATCCGGGCGCGTCGCCGGTCGAGGAGTCCTGCGTCCCGTCCCCCGACGAGGGAGCGCCACGGCTCGGCGCCGCCACGGCTCCCTGCTGCGCCGCGATGAGGGCCGCAGACGCCTGGGCGGCCGCGAACAGCGGCGCGGTCGCGCCGGTCCGGCGGATCGGCAGGAAGCCTTCAGGCAACTGCCCGTTGCCGCGGCCGGCCTGCTGCCCCTCGGACGTGCTCACCCGGATGAACTGCGCCACGTTCCGGGCGTCGGCCTTGCCCAGCCCGGACGTGCGCGCGGCGGTGTAGACGATCATCGTGCCCGGGTAGGCGTTGGCCTTCTTCGCGATCGCCTGCTGGGTGAGATTGAACAGGCCGGTCTCGTTCGCGTCCTTGCGAGCCTGGCCGATCGCGGCGGCCATCGACGTCGCGTCGGGGGCGACGAACGTCGCAGACGATGTCTGCAACGTCGCCGTGTCGAGGCCGAGTCGCGCCGCGTCGCCGAGGCTGGTCAGACCCAGCATGAACCGGGCACCCATGCTCTGACGGTCGGTGCGGCCCGTCTTGTACACCTTGGACTCCCCCGTGCCGGTGTCGAGCTCGCACTTGGTCTGGATGTTGGGCCAGCCGTCGAGCACCGCCTCGGCGATCGTGCGCAGGCTCGAGACCGGCGCGGCCAGTTGCGTGAAGTAGGGCGTCGTGTACTGCCGCTGGCACTCCTGCGTCCACGCCGGGACGAACTCGTCCTTGAGCGGCCACTCCGAGACCGGCAGGTCGAGCCCCTTGTAGCTGGGATTCACGACCATGCCGTGCGGATCGGCCTTGCCGTCCACGAACGCCATCGCGGCGGCGTCCCGGGCGATGTAGGACGTCAGCGAGGCGATCACGTCGGACGACGTCGACAACGACAACAGGGTCGCGCCGGCCTCGCGGGCGGTGTCGTCCAGACCGGGGTTGAGCTTGCGGAACTCGGGATCCTGGTTGATCGACTGGGGGTTGCCGATCATGCCCGGATGCTGGGCGCCGTAGGCCGAGCCCGTGTACGACTGCGTCAGCAGTTTGGCGAGCAACCGCGGGGTGAGTCGAAGACGGGTGTACTCCCCCGCGTTGTCGGGCCGGTCGATCACGTACGAGATCGCGAAGCCCGTCACGGCCGTCGGCGCGTAGACGATCGGGTCCTGCGTCTCGCGCGTGCGCTTGCCGGACACGAGTGCTGCGGACGCCTCGCCGTCCTCGACCAGACGGAAGGCGGCCGTGTCGGGCATCGAGTTCTGCTGGAACTTGAAGCGCTTGGCGTTGAGGCAGAAGGCCGGGGCCCACTGCAGTGCGGCCTGGCTCATGAGTTCCGTGCCGTAGAAGGCGGTCGGGGTGCGCGAGTCCAACACGTCGCAGACGTTCGGGGCGGGGGCGAAGTCCAGCGGGATGCTGATCCGATTGCGCCAGTTCGACGCCGCCCACCAGTACGCCGCCGACACCGGATCGTCGACGCCCTCGCCGGCGATGTTCGACGAGCCCGGGGCGAATCGGCCGGTCTTCTGGCAGGCGCTGTCGCCCTCGCTGCAGCTGACGCCCTGGATCGGGATCACGACGAGCGAGCACGGCACGGCGTCGCTGCACCCGAGTGACTCGTTCTCGGTGCTCGTGCGCACCTCGAAGCTGGCCGATCCCGTCCCGTCGGCATCGGTGAACGCGGCCTGCTCGGCCGGCGGGTAGGACGCGTCCGCGGCCGCCTCGGGGGCCATGGTGGTCGCACTGCACGAGGCGTAGGTCGTGCCGTTCGCCGCGATGAACGGCACGGCATGGGCGGAGAACTGGGGCGCGTCGTCACAGCCCGTCGTCGGGAACGGGTCGATGCCGCTCTTCTGGGCCTGGTCGGCCGCGCTGGCGTACGGGTCCCGTCGCCAGATCGCGAGGCGCTCGCTCGACGACCGGAACCGCTGCTGCGCCGTGGACGTCCAGCAGGTCCGCGGGGAGACCCGCTTGGCGGCGGCGAGCTTCGTGTCGTCGAGGCCACGGCACTGCAGGAGCACCACGGGGTACTCCTGCGCCAGGCCCTTTTCGCCGAACGGGTTCGTGCTGCGGCCGCCACTGGGGTGCGCCCCGCTCCAGGAGACCTCGATCCGCTCGCGGCCGCGCAGGTCGCGCGTGGTGTCGACGGCCACGGTGACCTTGCGCTCGTCCACGGTCAGCATCTCGCCGTCCTCGACGAACACGCGCGAGACCTGCTTGGACTTCGTGACCCCGCTCGACGCAGCGGTGGCCGTCGTCGTGGTCGACACGATCGCGAAGAGCGAGACGAGCACGGCGCCGGCGAGCGCGCCCCTGACGTACGTCCTCATCGGGCCGACCTCCTGCTGCGGACGACCGCCGCGATGACACCGGGGATCAGGACGATCGCCAGCAGTTCCAGCGCTGCCACGGTGCCGAACACCCTCGAGTCGCTCGGTCGTGCCGAGGCGAGCTCGAGCGGCACCGCCTGGGCGTTGCCCGTCACCGCGCCGGCGGCCTGCACGACATCTCCGGACGCCTCCGCACCGATGGCAGGATCGCCGGTCGCGGCGTCACCGCCGGTGGTCGCGGCGGCGTCTGCGCCCGCATCCGTCGATCCGCCACCCGATCCCTTCGCGGCGTCCTCCACCGTCGTCGGCGCCGACCCGGTGCCGCCACTGCAGGGGCCCGCACCGGTCTTGTCACACGCGGCGGGCTGCGGCGCGACCTCGGCCAGCTTGTTCTTGGACAGGTTGCCGGCGACGAACGTCGGGTTGTTGCACTTCGTGACGTCGCGTCCGCCGATCTCGACCTTGGCGTCGGCCGCCTTCAGCTTCTTGAGCTGGTCGAAGCCGGCCGAGACGAGGTTCAGCGGCAGCGGCGAGTACCCGTACTTGCCGGCCTTCGACTGGCCCTGGCACAGGGAGTAGAACATGAAGTCCGCGATCGTCTGGCGCTTCGCCGTCGTCATGCGGCGGTCCTTGGCCCCGGTCGGCAGCAGCATGTAGGAGTAGGACGAGATCGGGTACGCGCGCGGATCAGTCGCGTTGTAGACACCGGTCAGGATCTGAGTCAGGTACGCCTGGGAGCCCTTGTCCTGGTTGATCTTGGCCTTCGTCAACGCGACGGCCACGTTGTACTGCGTGGGCTCGACGAAGTAGCCGCCCTTGTTCAGCACCTTCACGACAGGGAAGTCCTCGTTGACCGGGTACGAGTACTCGACGTACCCGATCGTGCCGTTGCCGGAGTCGGCCTTGATGGTGTTCATCACCTGGTCGGACCCGGACGCGCCGATCGCATTGCCCTTGCGCGGGTAGTAGGAGGTCAGCCCGGACTTGCCGTTGAACGACCTCCACAGCGCGCCGTGCTGGGCGTTCATCCAGGCGGTGAACTGGGCCGTGGTGCCCGACCCGTCCGACCGGACCACCGGGACGATCCGCAGCGACGGCAGCTTGCGGCCGTTGTTGTCCTTCGTGATCGCCGGGTCGCTCCAGTTCGTGATCTTGTTCGTGAAGATCTTCGTCAGGGTGTCGCCCGAGAGCCGCAGGTTCTTGACCGGCTTGCCGCCGACCTTGATCTGGTAGGTGAAGGCGGTGCCGCCGGCGACGATCGGCAGGTACGCGAACTCGCGCCCGCCGGAGGAGTCGACGTTGCCGAACTCGTCCTTGCCCTGGTACGGGATCTCGGTGATGCCGAAGTCGGTCGAGTACTGCGCGAACGACTTGCGCCCCTGCGACGACCCGCCGCCGCTGTAGGTGACCCGCATGCCGTTGGAGCTGACGTCGGAGATCCACTGACTGACGATCACCTGCGACCACGTCGAGCCGTTGCCCTCGATCTGGGCGTACGCGACCGCGTGGGCCGCAGACTGGCCGGACATCACCATGACGAGGACTGCGGCGAACACGAGCCGGAGTCGGTCGAGCTTCATCGAGAACCCTTTCGGGGACGGGCGAGCACGCGCGCGGTGATGAACAGCGCGAGCACGAGGGCGAGCAGGACGGTCGCGGCGGCGAAGGCGCGCGCGATGTAGATCGGTTCACCGCTGCGAACGGTCGTGTAGATGAACAGCGGCAGGGAGTTCATCACGCCGTCGGTGGGATTGGTGACGACGAAGGCGGCCGCGCCGGACGTCAGCAGCACGGGTGAGGTCTCGCCGATGCCGCGGGCGACGCCCAGGATCAGCGCCGTGGCCAGACCGGGCCGTGCCGTGGGCAGGACGACGTGCCAGACCGTGCGCCAGCGCGAGGCGCCGAGCGCGAGGCTGGCCTCGCGCAGGCCACCGGGCACGACGCGCAGCACGACGTCGGCCGCGCGGGCGATGATCGGCAGCATCATGACCGCCAACGCCAGCGCGGCGGCCAGCCCCGAGCGCGGCACCCCGAGGGCGACGATGAAGGTCGTGTAGATGAACAAGCCCGCGACGATCGACGGCAGGGCCGTCATGGCCTCGACGACGGTGCGCACGACCCGGGCGTACCGGCCACCGACCTCGGTCATGAAGACCGCGGTGCCGATGCCGAGCGGCACGGTCAGCACAACGGCGATGCCGACCATGATGAGCGTGCCGACGATCGCGTGGAGGAGCCCGCCGCTCGCCAGCGAGTCGCGTGGGCCCACCCCGGTCATGTCCTGCGTGAGCAGGTTCAGGTGCGGCAGGGCCTTCATGCCGCGCAGGAACGTGAACAGCACCGTGCTGAGCAGCGCGACGCCGACGATCCCCGCGGCGACGTGCACCGCGGCGCTCCACAGCCGGTCGACCACGACGGGACGCGACTCGGTCATGGCGGTGGCGACCGCGAGCACCACCATGCCCGCGACGATCGTCGTCAGGACGAAGGCCAACACCCCGTTCCAGGCCAGCAGCCGGTCGTTGATGATCCGCGCGAGGGCCAGCCCGGCGACCCAGGCGCCGATCTCGACCCACCGGTCCTCGGCCGTGCTGGAGGTGAGCACCCGCGTCGCGGTCGGCGGCTGCGAGACCGGCGGCTCGGTCCGGACCTCGGTGCCGCGCGTGAGGATTGTCGTCATGCGTCGGTCCCAGCTCCCGAACGGCTCCGCGACACCACGATCGCCGCGAACGTGTTGATGACCAGCGTGATCATGAACAGCACGAAGCCCGCGGTCAGCAGGGCGGACAGCTGCGCGCCGTTCGCCTCGCCGAACCGCCCGGCGATGAGCGCCGAGACCGTGTTGGTGCCGATCTCCAGCACGCGCGGCTTGAGCTCGAACGACGGGGAGATGATCAGCAGCACCGCGATCGTCTCGCCGAGGGCCCGGCCGAGGCCGAGCATCGTGCCGCCGATGATGCCGCCACGACCGAACGGCAGGACGACCGAGCGGATCATGCCCCAGCGAGTCGCGCCGAGGGCCAGGGCGGCCTCGCGCTCCCCCAGCGGTGCCTGGCTGAAGACCTGCCGCATCACGGCGCACGCCATCGGCAGCACCATCATCGCGACGGCGAGTCCCGCCACGAACGCCGAGGCGGTGTAACGGCTCTGCTCCCACATCGCCGCGTCCGGGTCCGCCTCGACCTGGAAGAACGGCAGGAAGCCCAGGTGCTGGTGCAGCCAGTGGGCGACCTCGCTCGCGTGCGGCTGCAGCAGGAAGAACCCCCACAACCCGTAGATGATGCTCGGCACGGCGGCCATCAGGTCGACCATCGACACCAGCAGACCGCGGAAGCGGGCCGGCGCGTACTCGCTGATGAACAGGGCCGTCAGCAGCGACAGCGGGAACGCGACGGCCATCGCGACCATCGCGACCGCGAACGTGCCCACGAGCACCGCACCGATGCCGACCTTGTCGGCGTCCGGCTGCCACTGGGTCTCGGTGAAGAACGAGAGACCGTAGTGCCGGAACGTGGGCACCGCCTGCAACGCCAGGAACAGTCCGATCCCGCCGGTGATCGCCAGGACGCTCGTCCCCACCGCGCGCATCGAGATCGCGAAGACGCGGTCGGCGCCGTCGAGACCTCCCGACAGGTTGCGCGGGGTGGCCGGGGCGCCCGAGGGCACACGAGTGGGCACGACCGTCGACACACGACCTCCACGTACTCAATCCCCGAATGACGTCGCGAGAAATCTAGAGCGGCCCCCGGCGCCGTCGGGGTGCCTGCGGTGAACGCCGCATGAACGGTGCGAGGCCGTTTCGGGCGGGTGCGCGATCATGGACCCATGAGCCTCTCGATCACGGGCGACACCGCCGCCGACCAGCTGCTGACCGACGATCCGTTCGCGCTCCTCGTGGGGATGCTGTTGGACCAACAGATCGCGATGGAGACCGCGTTCGCCGGGCCGGCCAAGATCCTCGACCGCCTCGGCACGCTCGATCCGGCGGCCCTGGCCAGCCAGGATCCCGAGTCGTTCGTGGCCGTGTTCCGACAGCCGCCGGCGGTGCACCGCTATCCGGGCTCGATGGCCGGGCGCGTCCAGTCCCTGGCGGTCACCGTGCGCGACCAGTGGGATGGTGACGCGGCCGCGATCTGGACCGAGGGCTCACCCGACGGCGCCGAGGTGCTCGCGCGGCTCAAGGCGCTGCCGGGCTTCGGCGAGCAGAAGGCGAAGATCTTCCTGGCGCTGCTGGGCAAGCAGTACGGTTACGCGGGCGCCGGCTGGCGCGAGGCGGCCGGCAACTACGGCGACGAGGGCTCCCACCGCAGCGTCGCCGACATCACGAGTCCGGAGTCGCTGGCCAAGGTGCGCGAGTACAAGCGCGAGATGAAGGCCGCCGCGAAGCGCTGACCGCGCTCAGGCGGCGTTCGCGTCGTCCTGGCCCTGCAGGGCCGAGCCGTCGAGCCACTGCGCCCACGAGCGGTTCCAGTCGGTCCAGCCGTTGCCCGGTTCGAGCTTGCGCGGGCTGCCGACGTACTTGACCACGTCGCCGCGCCTGCTCTGCTGATAGATCCAGGCGGCGTCCGCGGTGCTCATGCCGACGCAGCCGTGACTGACGTTCGCGTTGCCCTGGTGGGCCGCCGTCCACGGCGCGGCATGCAGGAACTCACCGGAGTTCGTGACCCGCATCGCCCACCGGACGCCCTTCATGTTGTAGTAACCCGGGTCGTCGGAGTCGACGCCGGTCGTGGCGGCGTCCATGTCGATCGACGAGTGCTTCTCCATGATCACCTTGACGCCGTTGCGGCTGCGGTGGTCGGCGTCGCCGCTCGAGACCGGGATCGTGCGTGCGGTCTTGCCGTTGATGTGGACCTTCATCGTGTGGGTCTTGGTGTTCACGACGGTGACCACCTTGCGGCCGACCGTGAAGTCGACGTGCTGGTCCTGCTGGCCGTAGATGCCGTTGCCGGCGGGCACGCTGTTGAGGGCCAGGTCGACCGAGACCTTCGTCCCGGCCTTCCAGAAGTGCTTGGGGCGCCAGTGCGCGACGCTGTCACTGAGCCAGTACCAGCCACCCTCGGTGGCCGGCTGGGCCGTGACCTGCATCCGCTTCTCGAACGCAGCGCGGTCCTTGACCGGAATGTCGAACGTGACGATGACCGGCATGCCCACGCCGACCTTCTCGCCCTGCAGGGGCGCGACCGACGGGTAGGTCTGCTCGTCGAGGGTCAGGTCCTTCGTGGTGAACGTCGTGCTCGACGTGGCGGTCTCGCCGTCGTCGCCGAGTCCCGCGGCCTTCAGGACGTACGTCGTGCCCGGCTCGAGATAGCCGTCAGCGGTCCAGCGCACGCCGTGCTGCGCTCCGGGCACCTTCAGCGTGCCGTCCTCGGAGGCCAGCGTCACGTTCGTCAGCGAGCCGTCGAAACCGTCGACGTAGACCTGCTGGTCCACCGCGACGCCGGTGGCGCCGTCCTGGACGCTGGGCGAGATCGTCAACGGATCCTTCGGCGTCGCCGTCGTCGACGACACCGGATTGCCCAGCCCGCCGGCCGACGTGCACGCGCCGAGCAGCATCGCCGCGGTGAACACGACGAGCATCTTCCACCCCATGGATCTCACCACAGAAGTGTAGGCACCGACCCCAGCGACACCGCGGCGTTGCGCAGGCGTGTCAGGTCAGTGGGCGTGGATGCCGCGGTAGTACTCGAAGATCCAGCCGATCACGCAGATCGCGCCGAACGGCAGCGCGAGGATGAACATCCACCAGCCGAACACGACGCCCAGCACGAGCAGCCCGAACGACATCGCGGCGAACAGCGGCCACCAGCTGTAGGGCGGGAAGAAGCCCAACTCGCCGGCGCCCTCGGCGATCTCACCGTCGAGCCGGTCCTCGGGACGTTCCGGGATCGCCTTGGTGACGAAGTAGAGATAGAAGGTGATCATGAAGAACAGCAGCATCGCCATGACCATGGCGACCGTGCCGGTCACCTCGTGCGCCACCGCCCAGTAGACGGGCGCGACGATCACGAAGAAGATCGCACACCCGAGGAACAGCCAGAATTCCTTGCGCACCGGTCACTCACCAGCCTTGGGGTCGTTGGAGTCGCCGAGCGCCTCAGTGCGGCCCTCCAGGTCGGGAGCGTCCGCGAGCGTGTCCGTGGCATTGGGGTTCTGCTCCATCTCCAGGGCCACGACCTCGGGGTGGTGCAGGTCGAACGCCGGGCTCTCCGAACGGATCCGCGGCAGCGACACGAAGTTGTGGCGCGGCGGCGGGCAGGAGGTGGCCCACTCGAGCGTGCGACCCCAGCCCCACGGGTCGTCCTGGTTGACCAACGGCGCGTTGCGCGACTTCCACACGTTGTAGATGAACGGCAGCGTGGAGGCACCCAACAGGAACGCGCCGACCGTCGAGATCTCGTTCAGACGCGTGAAGCCGTCACCGGGCAGGTAGTCGGCGTAGCGGCGCGGGAAGCCTTCGACGCCGAGCCAGTGCTGGACCAGGAAGGTCAGGTGGAAGCCGATGAACAGCAGCCAGAAGTGGATCTTGCCCAGCTTCTCGTCGAGCATCCGCCCGGTGATCTTGGGCCACCAGTAGTAGTAGCCGGCGAACATCGCGAACACCACGGTGCCGAACACGACGTAGTGGAAGTGCGCCACGACGAAGTACGAGTCCGACAGCTGGAAGTCCAGCGCGGGCGAGGCCAGGATGATGCCGGTCAGACCGCCGAACAGGAAGGTCGTCAGGAACCCCAGCGCGAAGAACATCGGCGTGTCGAACAAGATGGATCCGCCCCACATCGTGCCGATCCAGTGGAAGAACTTCACGCCGGTCGGC
>CAYXFT010000069.1:3147-13186 GCA_964464335.1 uncultured Aeromicrobium sp. | reverse complement strand
GACGAGCACGTCGATGCCCTCGCGCACGAGGAAGTCCTCGTCGCCCGTGGCCAGGAAGTACTGGGTCATCGCATAGGCCACGTCGGCGTCGATGTGGTACTGCGCGGTGCCGGCCGCGTAGTAGGCGGAGGCCTCCTCGCCGTTGATCGTGCGCCATGGGAACAACGCGCCGGCCTGGGAGACCTCGCGAGCCCGCCGGCGCGCGGCGTCGAGCAGGTTGTACCGGAATCGCAGGGCGTTCCGGGCCGCGGCGGGCGTCGTGTAGGTGAGGAACGGCAGGACGTAGACCTCGGTGTCCCAGAAGTAGTGGCCGCTGTAGCCCGAGCCGGTGACACCCTTGGCGGGGATGCCCGCGCCCTCGGCGCGCGCACTGGCCTGGGCGACTTGGAACAGGTTCCACCGCACGGCCTGCTGGATCTCGGGATGGCCCGGGATCTCGACGTCCGACCGGCCCCAGAAGTCCGACAGCCACTGGGCCTGCGCCTCGTACTGGGCGGGCACGCCCTCCTCGTGGATGCGGTCGAGGGTGCGCCGGCAGCGGTCGACCAGTTCGCGCACGGGGACCCCCCGCGACGTGTGATAGGCGACGAGCTTGGTCAGTCGGACCGTCTTGCCGGGCTCGGCATCGACCCGGTAGGTCATCTTCGCGAGGTCGTCCTCGACCTGGACGCGCTTGGTGTAGTTGTTGGCGGTCTCGAGCCGGTGGTCGGCGGCGACGGCCAGGGTCATGCCGCTGTCGACGCAGCGGTAGCCCAGGACGACCCGGCCCTCGGCCGCATTGCCCCAGCTGTGGCGCGGTTCGAGCACCCGACGGTTGAGGTTCTCGGACTTGCGTGGGTCGTGGCCGGCGCCCATCGCCTTGGACCGCACGTGGTACTCGTCCTCGCCGTCCTGACGGTTGAGGATCTGCGACGAGATCGCGATCGGCGCGTAGTCGTCGAGCATCGTGACCTCGAACTGCAGGACCGCCAGGTGCCGTTGGGCGAACGACACCATGCGGGTCGCGACGACGTGCACGCGCTTGCCCGCGGGGGTGCGCCACACGATCTCGCGCCGCAGGACGCCGTCGCGGAAGTCGAGCGACCGCTCGTATTGCATCAGGTCCGCGACGTTCAGCAGCAACGGCTCGTCGTCGACGTAGAGCCGGATCACCTTCGCGTCGGGCGCGTTGACGATCGTCTGTCCGACGCGGGCGAAGCCGAACGCCTCCTCCGCATGCCGGATGGGCCACGTCTCGTGGAAGCCGTTCACGAACGTGCCGTGGGTGTGCGAGTCGCGACCCTCGGTGACGTTGCCACGCATCCCGAGGTAGCCGTTGCCCACGGCGAAGAGGGTCTCGGTGACGCCGAGGTCGGCGTCGTCGGGGTGCGCCTCGACGAGTCGCCACTCGTCGACCGGCCAGCGCGACCGGTCGAGGAAGTCCTCGATGTGGGGGGCCTCGTGGGAACTCATGACGAGATCAACTCCTCGAGGTCGTCGACGACGACGTCCGCGCCGTGCTGGCGCAGGACGTCCGCGCCCGCGCCCCGGTCGACGCCGACGACGAGCCCGAAGTCACCGGCCGCGCCGGCCTGGACGCCCGACACGGCGTCCTCGAGCACCACCGAGCGCTGGGTGGGGACACCGACCCGGTGCGCCGCGGCCTCGTACGTGTCCGGCTTCGGCTTGCCCGCGATGCCCTCGGCCGCGGCGACCTCGCCGTCGATGATGACCTCGAACCGGTCGAGCAGGCCCGCCGCCTCCAGCACCATCCGCGCATTGCGTGAGCTGGAGACCACGGCCAGGTGGGTGCCCCGCTCCTGCAAGGCGTCGATCAGCCGCAGGGAGCCGGGGTAGGCCTCGACCCCGTCGGTGTGCAGCACGGCCGCGAAGTAGTCGTTCTTGCGGTTGCCGAGGGCGCACACGGTCTCGTCGCGAGGATCGTCGCCCGGGTCGCCGTACGGCAGTTCCAGGTCGCGCGAGGCGAGGAACGACGCGACGCCCTCGTAGCGCGGCTTGCCGTCGACGTATGCGAAGTAGTCGTCATCGCTGTACGGGGCGGCGCCGGGATGCTCGGCCAGGAAATCGGAGAACATCCGGCCCCAGGCCCGCATGTGGACCTCGGCGGTCGGAGTGATCACTCCGTCGAGATCGAACAGCGCAGCGTCGTAGTCGTTCCAGTCCACGTCGTCCAGCGTAGGGCCACATGGTGACGTCGCCGTTAACGCCGCGGCATCGGCCTCGAGGTTCTGCGGTGGATCACGACGCGGTCCGGAAGGACTTCCACCGGGTGCCGGTCGACCACGACCGCCCCGGGTTCTGCCGACCCGCGATGATCCTGACGTAGTACTTCGTCCCGGGCTTGAGGCCGCGGACCGTCGCCGCGGTCTTCCCCGGCACCGTCACGGAGTTGGAGCCACCGCGGCCCGGGTCGCGGCTGACGAAGACGAGGTACTTCTTCGCACCCGGCGAGCCCTTCCACGTCACCTTGACCGAGGTCCGACCGATCTTGCCCAGCCGCACCTTGGTCGGGTTGGGGATCTGCGTGCGGACGTCATCGGGCTTGCTCCACGGCGAGAGCCGGCCACTGGGTGCGACGGTCGTCGCCGAGACGCGATAGAGCGTGCCGGGTCGCAGCCCCTTGAGGGTCACGACGTTCTCCTTGTAGCGGGGCGACCAGGTGACGTCGCGCTGCAGGAGGAGCCGACCGGTGGTCGTACGGACGACCACCCGGGTCTTGGCGCGACGATCCTCGAAGGGGACCGGCAGCCTCAGGACGCGAGGGTTTGTTCCGAGGCTCGCCACGAACGGCTTGCGGAAGGCGCCGACCTGTTTGGTGGACACGACCTTGGTGGACGCACGCGACTCCTCGTCGCCGATCCGGGCGTACAGCTCCAGCCGGTAGGCCGTGTCCGACTTCAGGCGATGCGCCTCCATGCTCGTGCCGTTGAAGAACGAGGCGTGGTCGTCGAAGGTCAGGGCCGCGGCCCGCTCGGTGGGCCCGAACCAGGCGTTCGCCACCATCCGACCGGTGGCCACCTCGGTCTGGACGATCCGGTAGTCGGTCGCCCCCTCGACACCCGACCACCGCAGCGCGATGGACGACGTCGACGACGAGAGCGCGGTGAAGTTCGGGCGGGCGACAGGACGCGTGCGGAACGCCATGTCGGCCAGGTCCCACGAATCTCCGAAATCGTTCGTGGACCAGACGACCACCTCGTACCGGGTGTCCCGCGTGAGCCCGGTGAGCGTCACGTCGGGTGAGGGCACGATGCGGGTCCGGGGCTCGACCGATGCACAGCTCGCCACGGTCGAGCACGATCGCCAGTAGGCGATCCCGTACCGCGACGCCCGCTCCGCCGGCTGCCAGGTGAGCCGGGCCGTCGCCGCATCGAGATCGGCGTCGACGACGGCAAGGCCCGTCGGCGTCGCCGGAGCCGGACCGAGCGTGGCGTCGACATCGGTCAGCGGCTCTTCGCCGACCACGAGCGGATCCGGATCGGAGAACTGACCCTTTCCGCGGGAGTACTGGATCGCGAGGTGCTCGCTGGGGTCGTAGTACTCGAGCACGATCCGGCCGGCGGGGACACCGGTCAACCGATACGTTCCATCGACCGTCGTCCGGGTGTCGGCGACGATGTCGTCGTCGTCGTAGGCCGTGACGTCGACGCCCGCGACGGGAGACCCGTCGGCGAGTCGCACCGTCCCGGACACGGTGGTGGCCGACGCGGCGTGGGCCGGCAGGGCGGCAGCCAGCGGGCTCAGCAGCAGCGAGGCACAGAGTCCTCCGACGATGGCACGGCGCACGTGTCGTTCCTCCCAGTCATCGTGGCCACACGTGCCACATTCCGGGGAGAAGCGTACCCGGGCGCCCCTAGACAGCCTGCGTCAGCGAATCGTCACCTGTCGGCTGGACAGGTCACGACGGGCGGCGCGCTCGGCGCTGGTCAGTTCGGTCTCGTCCTGCACCGTCTCGTCGACGAGGACGGCGAACTCCGCCGCCGCCTCGTCGAGGGTCTCGATGTCGACGTCGTCCAGCTCCCACACCGGCGCGAGCAGGCCGTGGGCGCGGAAGATGCCGATCAGGCGCGTCCCGTCGACGATGGCGTCGCGGTCACCCGCGCGCAGCCGCGCGAACGCGTCGAGCAGGCGGTCCTCGTCGCGCGCCATGATCCAGCGCAGGTACGTGTGGTCGCCCATTTCCGTCACGTAGGCCGAGTCGACCGAGGACAAGCGTGTCGTCGGCGCCACGGAGTCGTTCGCGTCCTCCAGGGCCGCCGTGGCCGCGGCCGAGCCGCGATCGTCCTCCAGCAGCCACCAGTCGAAACCGTCGTGCAGTTCGAGCTCGAAACCGCCCTCGGGGTCGACGAGGTCCTGCAGTCGCGCGCCCACTCCGGGATTGGTCATCCGGATCGGCGTCCCGGGCGGAGTCTGCTGGGCGACCTCGACGACATGGGCCAGGTCACGGCTGATGTCGCCGTGGTTGTGCAGGACCTGCAGGCCGACCCAGATCTCACCGTCGGGCCGGACGAGTCCGGCGCCCGCTCCGGGGAGCAGGGAACACACGCGCAGGGTGCCGCCGTCCTTGAGCTTCACGACAGCCGTCGCGGTGGGGACGAACTCGCGCAGGGCGACCCAGTCACCTTCGGACGGAAGTCCCTCGAAGGTGCGTGCGACGAACGGCATGCGTTCCTTGGCCGGCTTGATCCGCCTCGACTTCTTGCCCATGGCCGACAACCTAGCCGCCGGCACCGACGACCGTTCGGTCAGGCGGGCGATGTGACGCGGCGTCGTCAGGCGAGAGCGAGCTGGGCGCGCACGCACGTGCCCTCGGTCAGGTCGACCGACCAACTGTCGGCGACCCGGCTGATGATCGAGAGTCCACGCCCGCCGAGGGAGTCCTCGTCGAAGGGTCGCGGGACCAGATCGCTGCCGTGCCCCGAATCGCGCACGCTCAGATCGAGGCGGCCGTCGGTGATGCTCCAGCAGATCTCCATCGTGCCGTCGATGTCCGGAGTGCCGTGGGTGACCGCGTTGGCGATCATCTCGCTCAGCACGATCAAGGCGTTGTCGATCAATCCGAGATCGGTGCGATTGAGAGTCAGGAAGGCGGCCAACTTGGTGCGGGCGATACCCGGAGTGGAGGACTCGAACGGCAGTCGCACGACGTCGCGACTGTGAACCATGCGCACTCCCTTCGAGCTCTCCCCGACCGCGTTGACAGCCGTGTGGACGCACCGATTCCTCGGGCAGACCCGCATGACTAGTACCAATTAACCATTCAACCTGAAGAGAATCAAGGATCCAGCGGCCGTGACGAAGCCGTCGGCCGCCCGGCCTCAACGGCCCCAGACGCCCGGATCACCCGGGTACGGCGGGGCATTGGGAGGTACCACCGGCCGTGGCAGGGGCGCCGCGACGTGCGGTCCCCCGACCGGAACACCGGACGGGACGTAGGGCGGCGGGGGCCCGAAGCGGGGCACCGGCGGCTCGGGCAGGGGCGGCCGGGTGCGCTGCAGTCCGGTACGCCGCGCCGCCCACTCGACGGCCGCCCAGAAGACCAGGCACGTCAGTGTCGAGGGGACCACCTCGTTCAGGAAGCCGGCACCCTCACCGCTGGAGTCGACCAGTCCGAACAGGTCGAAGGTCATCAGCACCACGTTGTTCGCCACGTGCAGGGCGATCGGGGCCTCGAGCCCACCCGTGCGGATCGTCAGGATCGCCGCCACGACCCCGAACAGACCGACGGACAGCAGGCCCCAGAAGTCGTAGACGTGTCCCGCCGCGAACAGCACGCTCGTGACCACCACGGGTACCCACGCCCAGCGGGTCCACGAGCCGATCAACTGCAGGAGACCACCGCGGAAGAGGTACTCCTCGCCCGCGGCCTGGAAGGGCACCACGGCCAGCACGACGAGCAAGGAGACCAACCCCGCGCCCGAGGGGACCTCGAACCCGGCGGAGTCGTCACCGGTGACCAGCGCGACGACCACCGAGAGCACGAGGCTGGCGCCGACGACCGTGAAGGCGAGCAGCAGGCAACGCCGGAGCCACCGCCACCGGAGGCGGCCCTCGACCGAATGGATGAATCCCGTGTGCCGCGGCCAGACGAGCCGTACCGACAGCAGGACGATCGGGACCAGCACCGCGAGGGACGCCAACTGCAGGAACAGGACGACGGGTTCGTCGAGCGCGATGGCCGACGCCGCAGGCGAGTCGAGCCACGTCCCGATGTCGGTGCCGGTCAGAGCGAGGTACGCGACGACGGCGATGCCCACGCCGACGTTCACGACGCCGAAGGCACCGCCTCCGACGACGGCCGCGACGGGCAGACGCCAGTGCTCGAAGCCGGGCGTCTCCCGGGCGAGGCGTGGGTAGGAGGTCACCGCTGCATCCTCACACGCACGACGCCCCCGACCTTGTGTGTCCACAGGGCGGGGGCGTCGAGGCGCGAAGAACTACTTCGCGGCGGCCTTCAGGCGGGAGCCGGCGCTCACCTTCACGCCGAAGCCGGCCGGGATGTCGATGGTCTCGCCGGTCGCGGGGTTGCGGCCGGTACGAGCGGCGCGAGCGACACGCTCGACCGAGAGGACGCCCGGGATCGAAACCTTCTCGCCCTTGGCGACCGAGTCGATCACCAGATCGGCGAAGGCGGTGACGAACTCGTCGACGTCCTTCTTCGTGCTGCCGGTCTTGGCGGCCAGCGCGGCCACGAGATCGTTGCGGGAAAGTGCCACGATTCTGCTCCTGATCAAATTTTGACGGGTACGTCCGTCAGTCTAGGGACGCGGTCACGGCACTCGACCCCGGGGTCCCCCCGGCGTGTCGTGAGATTTCAGTCCCAATCGGGCGTCGGGCCGTCCACGAGCCGCGCGATCGCGTCCAGGTAGGCCTCCCGGGCAACGGTCCGGACGCCCAGCGTGCCCAGGTGCGGTGTGCGCCACTGGGTGTCCACGAGCCACTCCGACAGCGGTTCCATGCGCTCGACGAGCCCGATCAACGCGACCTTCGACGCATCGGTCTCGTGGTGGAACATCGACTCGCCGGCGAAGAGCGAGCCGACCGAGAGCCCGTAGAGCCCGCCCACGAGCCGGCCGTCTACGTCCCGGGTCTCGACGCTGTGCGCATACCCGAGGTCGTGCAGTCGCAGGTAGGCCGCCTTGATCGAGCGGGTGATCCAGTGGCCCTCGCGACCCGGGTCGGCGCACGCGTCGATGACGGCCTCGAAATCGGTGTCGACGGTCGTGGTGAAGTGGCGCGCCGAGCGCCGCAGCGAGCGCGAGACCCGCAGGTCGCCGGGACCCAGGACGCCGCGCTCGAGGGGAGACCACCACATCACCTGCCGCCGGTGCGGCATCGGGAACGCGCCCGCCCGATAGGCGTCCAGCAGCGTCTCGGGCTCGAGGTCCGCGCCGCCGGCGATGCAGTCGTCGTACGGCCACTCGACCGGATCGAACACCCAGCGCGACGGCGGGAGCGGCACCGGATTCATGTGTCCAGCATCCGGGTCAGGTGGTGGGTGACTGCGTCGCCCCAGTCCTCGATCTCCGCGGCGGTGGCGGTGGCGAGCGCGCCGTGCCACGTGATGGCGCGATTGACCGCGTGGGTGAGACCGGAAGCGTGCCACAGGTCGGCGAACTCGGCGGGCTCGAGTTCCCACACGTCGGTCCACGCGCCGACGATGGCCTGCCAGTCGAGCTCTCCGTCCTGGCTGACGATCCCGTAGGGGACCGAGAGGATCTCGACCGCGTGCGCCCACGACCCGTCGCCGAGATCGAAGAACGCGACCGAGTCCGCGTCGCCGAACAGGTTCTGCGGATGCAGGTCACCGTGTTGCCACGTCGCCGGCAGCCGCGATCCGGCGAGCACGGCACACGCGTCGACCAGCTCGGGACGCCGAGCGCGAAGCCGCCGGGCGAGGTCGGGTTCCTGCAGGTCGAGGATCCGGTCGAACCGGCCGACGACCTCGTCGGGCCCGGCCGCGGGCAGCCCTGTCGCGAGCAGTTCGTCGCGGTGCAGCGCGAGCGCCCGCTGTGCGCGGGCGGCCCCGGCGAGCGCGGACCTCCAGTCCTGCACCGTCGGCGTCCGCCGGTCTCCGAGCGTGGGCCCGTGGTCGCCGGTCAGCATCCAGCCACGCGCGGCGTCGATTGTCACCGGTTCCTGCGCCGCCCCCGGCAGCAACGTCGCGATCGCCCGCTGCAGGGCGGGCTCGAATGCCATCGAGGGGCAGCAGGCCTTGAGCCAGAACCGCCCTCGCTCGGTCGGGACGGTGAGATGCGTCGACCACGGCCGGATGCGCGGCTGCGAGAACTCGCCCGTGATCGCGATGCCGACCTCGGCGAGCGCCGCGCGGGCCCAGCCCTCGGCCTCGGCACGCCACGACTCGGTCGCCACGAGAACCGAGAACGGCGTGCCTGCCATGGCCAAACCCTAGGGCCGGCGGCGCCGTAGGGTGAGATGGAAGCCAGGAGGTTCCATGATCGAGACGTTCAGTACCGGCCAGGACCGCGTCGTGGGCCTACGGGCCGTCGGCGACGTCACCGCCGACGACTACCGCACCGTGCTCGTGCCGTTCATCGCGAAGGCCGTCGAGTCCGGTGAGGTCCGGCTGGTGTTCCAGCTGGACTCGCTCAGCCAGTACGACGCCGGGGCGCTGGCGCAGGACGCCCGCCTCGGCGTGGAATACGGCCTGACCCACCCCACGGTGTGGAAGCGGTGTGCCATCGTCACCGATGACCCGCATCTGGCGAAGGCGGTGCACGCGTTCGCGTGGATGATGCCGGGCCACGTCGCAGTGTTCGGCGCCGACGAGGTGGAGGCGGCGATCGGCTGGGCGGCCGACTGATCGACGAGCGGACGCGGCAGGGCTCCCTATGCTTGCCCGCATGGACATGAAGGGTCGACTCGCGAAGGAAGCCGGTACTCGCGTCGTCCCTCACGTCGCCTCCGGATACGTCCGCACGGTGTTGGACAAGGCGATCGACGGGATTGGCCCGCTCAAGCCGGTCGCCGAGACCGCGGGCGCCCGATTGGCCGCCCACGGCGGCGATGTCGAGAAGGCCGTGGCCGCCCTCGTGCGCTCGCACACGAGCCTGGCGGGGCTGCAGGGATTCGTGACGAACATCGGCGGTGTGGCCATCGCCCCGGCCACGATCCCCGCGAACGTCGTCGGCGTCACCCTCGTGCAGTGCCACCTCGTCGCCAGCATCGCCTACCTGCGCGGCTACGACCTCGAGGACCCGCGCGTGCGCAACGCGGTCCTCGCCGTGATGCTCGGCGAGGACACCGTGAAGGCGATGATCAAGTCCCAGCGGCTGCCGTCCTCGCCGATGGCGCTGGCGACCGCCCCGTTCTACGACCCCGTGCTCGACGAACGCATCGCCAAGGAGGTCACCGGCGAGCTGGTCGGTCGCACGATCGGTCGCCGCGCGCTGATGCTGACGGCGAAGAAGGTCCCCCTGGTCGGCGGCGCGGTCGGTGCCGGTGCCGACGGTTTCGGCACCTGGCAGGTCGGTCGCTACGCCCAGTCCGAGCTCAAGGACCGGAGACTGCGGAAGCGCTGAGGGCGCGGACGACGGCCGACGGGCTGGGGCGGCCGAGGATCCCGGCCATCCAGGTGCTGGTCTCGACGAGCGAGCCGAGGTCGACGCCGTGCTCGACGCCGAGTCCGGTGAGCATCCACACGAGGTCCTCCGTGGCGAGGTTCCCCGTCGCGCTCTTCGCGTACGGGCACCCGCCCAGGCCTCCTGCGGAGGCGTCGAACGTGGTGATCCCGCACCGCAAGGCCGACAGCGCGTTGGCGAGCGCCTGACCGTAGGTGTCGTGGAAGTGCATCGCGAGCCGGTCGACGCCGATGCCGGCCTGCGCGAAGTCGCCGACGAGGCGGGCCACGTGCGCCGCCGTCCCGACGCCGATCGTGTCGCCGATCGACAGTTCCGTGGCGCCGAGGTCGAGCAGGCGAGCACCCACGCCGACGACCCGGGCCGGATCGACCGCGCCCTCCCACGGGTCGCCGAAGCACATCGACACGTAGGCGACATCCCGCTCCCCGTCCTCGTGC
>CAYXFT010000069.1:535-3137 GCA_964464335.1 uncultured Aeromicrobium sp. | reverse complement strand
CGACACGTAGGCGCGGACGTCGATCCCCGCATCGAGGGCCCGGTGCACGACCGGCTCGAACATCGCGAACTGACCGTCGACGGTGGAGTTGAGGTTCTTCTCGGCGAACGTCTCGGTGGCGCTGGCGAAGATCGCGATGTGTCGCACGCCGGCCTCCAGCGCGCGGTCGAGGCCGCGCTCGTTGGGCACGAGGACGGGGAGCGGGATGTCGCCGGTGACGGGCAGCCGGTCGACCACCTCGGCGGCGTCGGCCAGCTGGGGCACCCACTGCGGGTGGACGAAACTCGTCGCCTCGACCACGGGCAGGCCGGCGGCCAGCAGGCGCTGGACGAACTCGACCTTCGCGTCGACCGGGACGAGCGCCTTCTCGTTCTGCAGGCCGTCGCGGGCGCCGACCTCGTAGATCGTGACGCGTTCGGGCAGCGAGGCGTCTCGCTCGACCATTGGCAGGGCGGTCATCGTGCCTCCTCGACGTGGTCTCGATACACCGCTCGCTGCGCTCGCGAGCTACTCGACCACCAACCCCCGCCGATCGAGTACCGGCGAGGAACGAGCCGGGACGTCCCCCCGCCGATCGAGTGCCGGCGAGGAACGAGCCGGTGTATCGAGATCATCCGCCCTCCTCGACGTGGAACAGCAGGTCGCCCATCTTCACCTGGGCGCCGATCACCTTGCGGATCGACGTCACCACGCCGGCGTGGGGAGCCACGAGCGCGAGGTGCATCTTCATGGCCTCGACCGCGCCGAGCCGCTGGCCGGCCGAGACGGACTCGCCCTCCGCGACGTCGACCGCGATCACCGTGCCGGGCATCGGCGAGACGACCTCGGCCTCGCCGACGTGGGCGAGGTGCGGCCGACGGGTGCCGTCGGGTCGCTCGAACGTCCACACCTGGCCGGCCGAGGCGACATGGGCGCGGGTCCCCTCCAGCAGGTACGGGACCACCCGCCCGATCGTGGACTCCACCTCGTGGCGCTCACCGGTCTGGTCGATCACGGATCGGATGACGGGCGCGGACGGGCCCGCCGAGCGCCAGCCGTCGCCCACGTCCGGCCACAGCAGTCCGGCCGCAACGCGCACGGTGAAGTCGGTGAGGTGGGGCTGCTGGAGCACATCCGGCGCCTCGTCCAACCATCCGGTGTGCATGCGCGCCTCCTCGAACGTGCGAGTGAGCAGGACCTGGGCAAGGAAGCCAGTGTTCGTGGTGACGCCGAAGATCGCCGTGTCCATGAGCGCCCTCAGCAGGGTGTCGATCGCGGCGTCGCGGTCGACGCCGACGGCGACGATCTTGGCCAGCATCGGATCGAAGGACGAGGTGACGATCGTGCCGTCGTCGACGACCGTCTCGACGCGCACACCGTCGAGATCAGGCCACCGGGCCGCCAGCACGGTCCCGGTCTGCGGCAGGAACCCGGTGTACGGGTCCTCGGCGTAGACCCGGACCTCGATCGCATGGCCGCGCTCGGTGATCTCGGACTGAGACAGCGGCAGCTCCTCACCTGCGGCGACCGCCAGCTGCCACGCGACGAGGTCGGTGCCGGTGACCTCCTCGGTGACCGGGTGCTCGACCTGCAGCCGGGTGTTCATCTCGAGGAAGTAGGCCTGATCGCCCAGGACGAGGTACTCGACCGTGCCGGCGTTGACGTAGCCGACCTCGTGGCACAGCGCGACGGCCGCCGACCGGATCCGCTCCCGCACGACGGGGTCCAGGCCGGGAGCCGGGGCCTCCTCGACGACCTTCTGGTGACGCCGCTGCACCGAGCAGTCGCGGTCCAGCAGATGCACCACGTGGCCGTGGGAGTCGCCGAACACCTGGACCTCGACGTGGCGCCCGCCCTCGACGTACTTCTCGATGAGCAGGGTGTCGTCGCCGAACGCGGCGGCGGCCTCGCGGGTGGCCGTGGCGATCGCCTCGGCCAGGTCGGCGGCCTCGCGCACGACGTGCATGCCCTTGCCGCCGCCGCCGGCCGCGGCCTTGACCAGCACGGGATAGGCCTCGTCGGGCACCGCGTCCGGCGAGAACCGGGGCATGACGGGGACCCCGGCGTGCTCGGCGACCTCGCGGGCCCGGTCCTTGCGACCCATCAGCTCGATCACGTCGGCGGTCGGGCCGATGAACACCAGTCCGGCCCGGGTGACCGCGCGAGCGAAGTCGGCGTTCTCGGACAGGAACCCGTAGCCCGGGTGGATCGCCGTGGCGCCCATCGCGTGCGCGGCCGCGATGATCGCGGCGCCGTCGAGGTACGAGGGCACCTCGACCGCGTCGAGTGCCAGCCCGAGGTGGCCGGTGTCGCCGGCCGTGTGCACCGCGACGCCGTCGATGCCCTGGCGCCGGCACGCGCGCAGGACGCGCGCCGCGATCTCGCCCCGGTTGGCGACGAGGACTCTGGAGAGGGTGGTCATGCGGTCACATCCTGAAGACGCCGAAGTTCGGCGCGGGAACGGGGGCGTGCGCGGCGGCCTGCAGGCCGAGCGAGAGGACGCGGCGGGTGTCGACCGGATCGATGATCCCGTCGTCCCAGAGCCGAGCGGTCGAGTAGTACGGCGAACCCTGCTCCTCGTACTGCGCGCGGATCGGCGCCTTGAACGCCTCGACCTGCTCGT
>CAYXFT010000069.1:0-525 GCA_964464335.1 uncultured Aeromicrobium sp. | reverse complement strand
TGGCGCCGTCCTTCGCGATGCCGCCGTTCTCGTACTGCTTGCCGACCATGAATCCCGTGATGTTCTGCAGGAAGACCAGCGGGATCCCGCGCTGGTTGGCCAGTTCGATGAAGTGCGCGCCCTTGAGTGCGGATTCGCTGAACAGGATGCCGTTGTTGGCGACGATCGCGACGGGCCAGCCGTCGACGTGGGCGAACCCGCACACGAGGGTGTCGCCGTAGAGCGGCTTGAACTCGTGCAGGCGCGAGTCGTCGACGATGCGGCTGATGACCTCGCGCACGTCGTACGGGGTCCGCGCGTCGAGCGGCACGACGTCGTAGAGCTCGTCAGGGTCCTCGCGCGGGGGCAGCGGCTCGCGGCGCGTGATGGTCGGGGTGTCGGGCCGTGCGAACGTGTCGACGATCGAGCGCACCAGCAGCAGCGCGTGGTCGTCGTCGTCGGCGAGGTGGTCGACCACGCCGGAGACCTTCGCGTGCACCTCACCGCCGCCCAACTCCTCGGCGGTGACGACCTCGCCGGTCGCTG
>CAYXFT010000068.1:0-13317 GCA_964464335.1 uncultured Aeromicrobium sp. | reverse complement strand
CGACGGGTGCGATCCCGTGGTTCGAGGGCGGTCACCTCGACCCGTGGGACCACGTCCAGGCGGCGATGGGGCTCGCCGCGGCCGGACTGATCGACGAGGCCGTCGCGGCCTATGACTGGCTGGCCCACGCCCAGCGTCCTGACGGCTCGTGGGCGCGCAAGTATTGGCCGGGCGTCGACGACGACGGCATCGAGGAGCCCGAGACCGACGCCAACTACTGCGCCTACGTCGCGACAGGCCTGTGGCAGTTGTCGCTGCTCGGCGTGGACACGGCGCGGTTCCGGCCGATGGTCGAGCGCGCGGTCGACGTGGTGCTCGGACTGCAGCGCGGTGACGGTCCGATCGCGTGGGCCCGCGGTGTCAGCGGCCGGATCGCCGACGAATGCTTGGTGACGGGCAACGCGAGCGTCATCTTCAGCCTGCGCTCCGCCGCCGCGCTCGCGGACGTCTGGGGCCATCCGCGTCCGCACTGGTCGCACGCCGCCGACGCCGCCGCTGACGCCCTCGTCCACCGGCCGGAACTCTTCACACCCAAGCCGCGCTTCTCGATGGACTGGTACTACCCGGTGCTCGCGGGAGTGGTCGTCGGTGCCGCCGCCGACGCCCGCCTCGACGAACGATGGGACGAGTTCGTCGTCCCCGGCTTCGGTGCGCGGTGCGTGACGGTCAACCCGTGGGTCACCGGCGGCGAGACCCTCGAACTCGTGCTGGCCCTCGTCCGCGCCGGCCGCCGTGACGTCGCCGCGGCCGTCTACGCCGACGTGCAGCACCTGCGCGATCCCGACGGCTCCTGGTGGACCGGGCTCGTCTACAACGACCTCAAGCGCTGGCCCGTCGAGCAGTCGACCTGGACGGCCGGCACCGCCCTGCTCGCCTGGGACGCCCTCGGCGACGTCACCCCGGCCGCTGGTTTCCTGGGGCACCCACCCCCGCTCACGGCGCCGTGACCGAACTCGCCGGGTCGACGAGGATCTTCGCGTGGGTCTCGGGGTCGCCGAGGGCGTCGAAGGCGGCGGCGACGCCGTCGAGGCCGACCGTCGCGGTGTGCAGCGGCGACGGATCGACCTTGCCCGACGCGATCAGGTGGAGCGTCGCGTGGAACTCGGCCGGGTCGTAACAGAACACGAACCGCAGGTCGAGCTCCTTGTTGCTGGCCATCGTCGGGCGGAACGTGTCGGGTTCCATGCACACGCCCACGACGACGATGCGCGAGCGGATCGGCGCATGCGTCACGAGGTCCTCGATGACTCCGGGCACGCCGACGCACTCGAAGACGACCGGGCCCTTCGGCGTCTGGCCGAGCCGGTCGCCGAGTCGCATCACGCGCTGCCACGGCAGGCCGGGCACCTTGCGCAGGGCGCGCATCACGTCGATGCCCTGGCCGAAGTAGTCCGGCGCCGAGGTGACGTGGGTGGCGGGCCGGTCGTAGGCGTCCCACGGCGACTGGACGGCCGGGTCGACGACGATGTCGGCGCCGCAGCGACGGGCCAGCGCCCGACGGCCGACGGAATAGTCGGAGGCGACGACGGTCTTCACGCCGGCGGCCTTGAGCATGAGGATGACCGCTAGTCCGATCGGACCGCAACCGATCACGAGGGCGATCTCCTTCTTGGTGATCTCACTGCGATTGACGGCATGGTGGGCGACGGCGAGCGGCTCGGTCATCGCCACGTGGTCGGGGTCGGTGTCGTCAGGCACCTCGAACGTCATCGACTCCTGCACCAGCACGTACTCGGCGTAGCCGCCGGGGGCGTGCTCCGACAGCCCGGTCATGTCGACCTGGCCGTCGCGCTTGACGACGGGCAGCGCGACGACGGGCGTCCCGACGTCCCACTTCCCACGGCACTTCGGCCCGTAGGCGGCGACGGTACCGGTGAATTCGTGACCCATCACGACGTGGTCGGCACCGCGCATGAACCGGTCGTAGTCGACCTCGGTGACGATGTCGGCGACGGCATCGGCGTGCACGCGGGCATGGAGGTCGGAGCCGCAGATCCCCGAGCGGGTGACGGCGACGAGGACCTGGCCCGGTCCGGGCACCGGCGTCGGGAGTTCGACGACCGTCAATTCGCCGTCGTGGACGCTGACGGCCCTCATGCCGAGGCCCCCGTCGTCGCCGGTGCCGTCGTCCAGACGAGGCCGCGGTCGAGGTCGGCCCGGTTGGTCGACCACGCGTCGACGAGGAAGTTCTGCTGGAACGACCACGGGTACGTCGCGGTCGCCCGCGGCATCAGGTGGGCTCCCCGCTGCAGGTAGCCGGACTCCATGTCCATGAGCGGGGTCGCGCGCGGAGTGCCGTCCAGGGTCGGCACGACCGAGGTGGCACCGGTCTCGCAGAGCCGGCGCAGCACCTTGGCGATGAAGCGCGAGGTCATGTCGGAGCGCATGGTCCACGACAGGTTGATGTAGCCGATGCAGAAGCCGAAGTTGGGCAGGCCGCTCAGCATCGCGCCGTAGTACGCGTACGCCTCGGCCGGGTCGCGCGGTGAGCCGTCGACCGTCAGCTCGGCACCGCCGAGGACCTTGATCGACAGGCCGGTGGCGGTGACGACGATGTCGGCCTCCAGCACGCTGCCGTCGTCGAGCCGGATGCCGTTCTCGACGAACCGGTCGATGCCGGCCGTGACGACCGAGGCGTCCCCGGACTTGATGGCGGCGAAGATGTCGCCGTGCGGCGTGATGCACAGCCGCTGGTCCCACGGGTCGTACGGCGGGTTGAAGTCGCGGTCGGCGATCTCCTCGGAGCCGGTGCCGGCGATCACGCCCTTGCGCAGCAGCGCCCGCATCTGCTTCGGCGCGCGCTGGCTGGCCTGGTACAGCGCCCATGCCAACAGCATGTTCTTCGCCCGGACGATCTGGTGCGCCGCGCCCGCCGGGGCGACCTTGCGCAGGACGTCGGCGATGGGATCGCCCTTGGGCTGCGCGAGCAGGTAGGACGGGGTGCGCTGCAGCATCGTCACGTGGCTCGCGGTGTCGGCCATCGCGGGGACGATGGTCACGGCCGTCGCGCCGCTGCCGATCACGACGACCTTCTTGCCGGCGTGGTCGAGGTCCTCGGGCCAGAACTGCGGGTGGACGACGGTGCCGCCGAAGTCCTCGATGCCCGCGAACGCGGGGTCGTGGGGCTGGTCGTAGTCGTAGTAGCCGGTGCACGCGACGACGAACCGCGCGGTCCACGTCTCGGGTCCGTCGGGGCCGGTCACCTGAACGGTCCAGCGCGCCTCGGGGGTCGACCAGTCGGCCGAGACGACCATGCGGCCGAAGTGGATGTACCGGTCGATGCCGGCCGCGTGGGCGGTGTCCTCGAGGTAGTCGCGGATCTCCTCGCCGTCGACGATCGAGTCCTTGCCGCGCCACGGCCGGAACGGGTAGGAGAGCGTGTAGAAGTCCGAGTCCGAGCGGACCCCGGGGTAGCGGAAGAGGTCCCACGTGCCACCGATGCGCTCGCGGCGCTCGACGATCGCGTAGGAGAGCCCGGGGTTGGCCTCCTGGATGCGGTAGGCCATGTTGATGCCGGACAGTCCGGCTCCGACGATCAGGACATCGACATTCTGCGCAGTCATGCCTCGATTGTGACGCGCGCCACTCTCGAAAACTTGTCCTGACGCGACAATCAGGAGCGGCTCGACGTTCGCACGGCGCGCGGCGACCGACCCCACCAGCGGCGACTGCTGCGCGAGAGCGAGGCCTGTTCCGCGAAGCCGAGGAGCGAGGCGATCTGGCCCACGGGCAGATCGCCGTGGACGAGGTGGTGCTGCGCGACCTGCCGGCGCACGTCGTCGACGAGTTCGCCGAACGAGGTGCCTTCCTCGGACAGTCGTCGTTGCAGCGTGCGCGGGTGCACGGCCAGGACCCGACCGACGTCCGCCAGTTCCGCGCGACCGTAACCGAGCAGGTCCGCGACCACGACCCTGGTGCGCCCGCTCCAGTCCTCGGCGGCCACCTCGACGAGCAACTGCTCCAGTCGCGCCACCGCGGCCTGCCGGACGAGGTCGTCGCCGCCGATCTGCCGGTCGGGGACGCTGCTGGGCAGGCGCAGGCACGTCGTCGGGCGACCCATCGCCACGGGTGCACCGAAAAAGGCCTCGAGTCGCTCGGGCGGTGCCGCGGACGCGTACTCCAGATCGACGGAGACGAGCCCGTAGTCGTGCCCCACGAGCATCTGGACGCTGCGGTGCAGGAATCCGAACCCGGTGTCCAGCGCCTGCGCCGGCGGTGGTCCGCGGTGGCCCCCGCGGTACCTCAGCGCGACCAGGCCGGGCGTTCCGTACGGGTCGGGCACCACGTCGACCTGGATCGCGCTGGCATGGAATCCCAGATACCGTCCGGTCGCCTCGATGGCGTCCCCGGCAGTGGGCGAGTTCAGCAGCACGAGCGCGAGCGGACCCAGCATCTCCAGCCCGTGGCGCTCGGCCACGCGCAGCCCGAGGTCGGGGCAGCGCAACTCGGTCGCCGCCGTCTCGAAGGCGGCGGCGAGCCGCCAGTCCTGGATCGGCAGATCCTCCTCGACGAGTGCCTCGACGGGGACGCCCACCGCACGCAGAAGGGCCTCGGGGTCACCCCCGAGCTCGCGCACCACCGGTCCGAATCCGTGGATACCGGCGGACCTGATGGTCGACACGGCAGATCAACGGACGGTGGCGGTGCGCACGGTCAGGACACGGGCCTTGCCGCGACTGCCCGGAGCGTTCCGCGCGATGACCTTGATGGTGACCGGGCCCGACCGCAGGCGCGGCACGGTGAACCGCTGCGAGAAGGCGTAGTGCGTCGCGACGGGAGCGTCGACGATCGACGTGCGCGTGCCCTGGGTGACCTTGATCCGGAGGCGGGTGCCGACGGCGGGCCGGTCGGTGTCGACGGCCCGGCCCGTGACGGTGATCGTGCGGTGCTTCGCGGCCACGGACGTGACGACGCCCGCGGGGCTGCCGTTCGCGCGGTGGAACTGCAGGTAGGCCTGCGGTAGCGAGGTCCCCGAGTAGCGCACGGTGCGGAACACGCCGGACGACGTCACCTCGGAGACGACGACGTAGGAGTGGTCCTTGGCAACCCGCTCGACGACCGCGACGTGCCCGGCGGAGCCGCCGGCCCCGGCGGGGGAGTCGTTCCACCACGCGACGGCGCCGACCGTCGGCTGCGAGGTCTGCGTGGCCGTGCCGGCGGCGACGGTCTCCCGACGCCAGCCGCGCGACGTCGAGGAGACGAGGATCGGGGTGACCTTGCGTCCCGACGTCCGCAGGCGGTGGGCGACGTAGTGGCGGTCGGTGCGGGCGGGCGCGTTCCAGATCCGCGTCGTCACCTTGCCGTAGCCGTAGGTCTTCGTGCCGGCCTTGCGGCAGGCGGTCAGACCGGTGCAACGCACGTTGGCGCCGGCGGGTGCCGCCCGATGGCTGGTCCCGCGGGAGGAGATTGCGGTGGTCATGTCGGAGGCGCGCATCGCCCACGTGGCCAGGGTCTTGGCGCCGGCGGCCGTCGGGTGCACGCCGTCGACGGTGTGCGCACGGATCAGCGACGGCAGTGGCACCCAGGCGAAGCCGTGTGTTCGGGCCAGCGCCTCGTAGGTGGTGGTGACGGCGGCCTGTCCGGTCCCGTTGGTCGAGCCCCAGGCCGTCATCACGTAGACGTTCGACCGGGCGACGCCCTGCAGGTCTGCGGCGCGCGCCAGTTCGGCGAAGTAGGCGGAGGCGATCGTGCGGCGTTCGGCGGCGCCGGCGGCCACCCGGCGGGTGCCTCGGCACGTCCAGATGTCGTTGCGGCCGACCTCGACCACGATCACGTCGGGGTCGCTGGCCGAGACCTCGTCGAGGCGTTGGCCGAAGGTCGTGCCGGTGCACAGTCGGTTCGCGGAGCCGCCTCGGGAGACCAGGCCACTGCCGGCCTCGGCGCTCACCATCACGTCGGTGGGGGCGACGCCGGCGGCCTGGGCGACCCAGGCCCACCAGGCCTTGGTGCGACCGGCGGTGCCGGCCGCGTTGTACCGCGACGCGGCGGAGATCGAGTCACCGAACACGAGGACGCGCGGGCCACCCGGGGCGGGGGCGGCGGGGTCGGGTACGACGACGTCGCCGCTGGCCTCGGCCGCGCTCTGGACGGGCGTCGGTGCCGTGGTCGGGCTGGTCGTGACGGTGCTCGCGGGGGTGCCGTCGGGGGCGAGCTGGACGGCCTCGGCAGCCGGTGCCGCACACAACGAGACCGCTACCAGCGCGGCAGCGGTCCAGACCAGAATCGGGCGGGGCACGGGAGGATTCTACGGGATACTTGCGTCACACCAGACCCATACCGGTGGAAGTGTCCCCGTAGAGTGCCGCGCGTGAACTCCCTGCCCCCAGAACTGGCCCGCACCGCCGACGCGGTCCGCGGGTTCCTGCCCGACGATGAGGCCGCAGCCCTGCGCGGCGCCGCCGCCGACCATGCGACCGCGGGCGGAGTGCTCGTCGAGATCGGTACGTACTGCGGCAAGTCCACGGTGCACCTGGGTCACGTGGCGCGAGAGGCCGGCGCGACCCTCGTGACGGTCGACCACCATCGCGGCTCCGAGGAGCACCAGGTCGGGTGGGAGTACCACGACACGTCGCTGGTCGATCCGGACACGGGCGCCTTCGACACGCTACCGGTCTTCCGCCGGGCCATGTGGGACGCGGGCCTCGAGGACGTCGTCGTCCCGATCGTCGGCCGGTCGGCGACGGTGTCGGCGTTCTGGGGCACGCCGGTGGACCTCGTGTTCATCGACGGCGGTCACACCGAGGAGGCGGCGCAGACCGACTACGCCGGCTGGGCGCCGCACGTCCGCCCCGGCGGCGCCCTCGTCATCCACGACGTCTTCCCCGACCCGAACGACGGCGGACAGGCTCCGTTCCACATCTATGAACGCGCCCTCGCCGACGGGTTCGTGGAGGTGGCGCACACCGGCAGCCTGCGCGTCCTCGAACGCCCCTGACGGAGGTCAGGACAGCGGCGGGGCCAGCGGTGGGGGCACCCGGCGCGGGCGCGCCGCCTCGAACGCGGCCGCGAATGCGAGGAGCCGGTTGTCGTCCCAGCCGCGGCCGGCGAACGTCAGGCCCGCGGGCATCCGGGTGTCGGCCATCAGGCCCATCGTCACGGTGACGGTCGGGATGCCCAGGTGTCGGATCGCGAGGTTCCCGTTCGCGACCCAGGTGCCGTTGCACCACGCGAGGTCGGCCGAGGCGGGGTTCACGTCGGCGTCCGCCGGCGCCACGTCGGCCATGGTCGGGAACGCCACGGCATCGAGGCCGAGGTCGTCCATCCAGTCCTCGAGGAGTTCGTGCCGGGCCCGCTCGAGCCCGCGCATCCCGGCCTCGATCCCCGCGATCTCCCACCAGCGCGGCACCCCGGCCCGGGCCTGCTCGACGTACTGCGCGAGGTCGATCGCGTCATCGGTGTAGCGCGGCGGCAGGTCCGGCGAGTCGTAGCGGTCCGGCAGGGCCTCGGCGGGATGCGGGAAGATCCGCGGGCCGTCGACGTCGGCCAGCCGCCGCAGGTGCGGGTCGCCGTTCGCCGCGAGGAAGTCGTCCCAGGCCCAGACCGCGAGGTCCCGGAGTTCGGCGTCGAGGAACTCCTGCGGCACCCAGCCGAGCTCGACCAGCGCGCCGGCCTCGTAGCGCTGCACCGCCGGGAAATCGGTCTCGACGACCTCGGCGCCGAGCGCCCGCAGGTCGTCGGCTGCGGCGTGCCACAGGTCGATCACGCTGGGCCGGGTCGTCACGGGGAACGGGCCCCGGTCGTCGCCGACGTACATCCGCGGCACCCCGATGCGGGTCCCGCTCAGTGCCTCGGGGTCGCGCAGGTCGGCGTAGCGCTCGGGCCGGATGGCGGGACCGGGGATCGGCACCCACTCCTGCATCCGCCACAGGTCGCCCCGGCGGTCGGTGTCCGGTGCGACCAGCACGTCGAGCACCTCCAGCAGGTCTGCGACGTTGCGGGTGTGCGGGACGACGACGTCCATCGTCGGCACGAGCGGCCAGTTGCCGCGTACCGAGATCACCCCGCGCGAGGGGGTGTACGCGACGAGACCGTTGTGGCTCGCCGGGGCGCGACCGCTGGACCACGTCTCCTCGCCGAGACCGAACGCACACAGGCTCGCCGCGACCGCCGTGCCCGAGCCGTTCGACGAGCCCGACCCGAACGCCGAGGTGAGGTACTCGCGGGAGTACGGGCTCTCCGCTCGGCCGTGCAGTCCGCGCTGCATCCCGCCGTTCGCCATCGGCGGCATCGTCGTGCGGCCGAGCAGGATCGCGCCGGCCGCGCGCAACCGCTCCACGCTGAAGGCGTCGCGGGTCGCGATGAGCTCGGCGAAGGCGGGTGAGCCGCAGGCCGCCGGCAGTCCGCGGGTCAGATAGCTGTCCTTGACCGTGTAGGCGATGCCGTCGAGCGGACCACGCTTCGCGCCCTTCGCCCGGCGTTCGTCGCTCGCGCGGGCCTCGTCGAGCGCGTCTGGCGCGAGCACGGGCACCGCGTTCAGGTCCGCGTGCGCCGAGATCCGCGCGAGGTACGCCTCGACGAGGGCGACCGCCGTGACCGCGCCCGACTCCAGGGCGCGGCGCTGGTCGGCGATCGACGCCTCGGCGACCTCGAACGTCACGACGAGACCGCGGGCTGTTGCTGGGTGATGCAGTGGATGCCGCCGCCACGCGCGAGGATCGGGCGGGCGTCGACGGTGACGACCTCGCGACCGTAGGCCTCGGCGAGGATCGCGGCGGCGCGACGGTCGGTGACCGGCTCGTCGTAGCCGCACGCGATGACGCCGCCGTTGACCACGAGGTGGTTGGCGTAGTTCCAGTCGACGAAACCCTCGTCGTCGGTCAGCGTCGTCGGGGCGGGCAGTTCGATCACCTCGAGCGTCCTGCCGCGGGCGTCGACGGACGCCTCCAGGACGCTGCGGAGCTGACGGCTCACCGCGTGGTCGGGGTGGTTCGCCGCGTCCTGCCGGTGCAGCAGGACGACACCCGGCTCGACGAACGCCGCGACCATGTCGACGTGCCCACGGGTGCCACCGGGCTGGTCATCGCGGGTCAGTCCGCGCGGCAGCCAGATCGCTGTGGTGGCGCCGATCGTCCGCGCCAACTCGCGCTCGATCTGGGCCTTCGTCGCCCACGGGTTGCGGCCCGGGTCCAGTTGTACGGTATCGGTCAGCAGCACCGTGCCCTCGCCGTCGACGTGGATCGCGCCGCCCTCGTTCACCAGCATCGAGCCGATCACCTCCGCGCCGGCCGCCTCGCCCACGATCGCGCCGATCTCGCGGTCACGCGTCCACGTCGTCCACGGTGTCGCGCCCCAGCCGTTGAAGACCCAGTCCACCGCGCCGAGCCGGTCGCCGTCGGTGACGAACGTGGGCCCGATGTCGCGCATCCAGAAGTCGTCGAGTGGTGCCTCGAGCAGCTCGATCTCGGCCGACAGCCGTCGCTTCGCCTCGGGCAACGCCGCCGGGTCGACGACCATCGTGACGGGCGCGAAGCGCAGCACCGCGTGGGCCACCGCCGTCCAGGCGTCGTAGGCCTCGGCCGCCGCCTCGACGTCGTCGCCGAGCGTGTGCCCGGGGCGGGGGAAAGCCATCCAGACCCGGTCCTGGGGCGCGGTCTCGGCCGGCATGTGCCACGTCATGGCTCGATCGTCGCAGGTGACGTGCGACACGCGTAATGTTCACCTTTAGGCAAAAGACCCCCTCGGAGGGATAATCTCGGCTCAGTCGAGTCGCAAGGGGGCGAGGTCGATGAGCCTTGCAGAGGCACTGTCCGAAGACGCCGTCGCCGTGGACGTCACCGCCGCCGACTGGCGGGAGGCGATCGAGCGCGCGGGCGAACTGCTCACCCGCACGGGCGTCACCACCGACGAGTACACGCGCGAGATGATCGCGGCCGTCGAGAAGCTCGGCCCCTACATGGTGCTGGCGCCCGGCATCGCGCTGGCGCACTCACGACCCTCGCCGGCCGTCCTGCAGCCGGGCATCAGCTGGGTCCAGCTGGCCGAGCCCGTCGAGTTCGGGCACGCGAAGAATGACCCGGTCTGGCTGGTGGTCGGCCTCGCGGCCAAGGACCACGACGGCCACATCGCCCTGATGTCCTCGCTGGCGGCCGTGCTCGCCGATCCGGACCTGCTCGACACGCTTCGCGCCGCGCGCTCCACGGCCGCGGTCCTCGACATCCTCTCCTCCCACTGAAAGGTCACCCCATGATCAAGATCGTCGCTGTCTGCGGGATGGGCATCGGAACCTCCGTCCTGCTGAAGATGAACGCCGAGAAGGTCCTGCGCCAACTCGGTGTCGACGCCGATGTCGAAGCCGCCGACATCGGAGTCGCACGTGGTGCGGCCCGGACCGCCGACGTCGTGCTGACGTCGGCCGAACTCGTGGACGAGATCGGTGACGTGCCCGCGAAGGTCGTCGTCATCGACAACTTCATGAGCCTTCCCGAGATCACCGAGAAGCTCACCCCGCTCGTCTCCTGACGCGCGGCCACCGACAAGGAGAAAGTCATGGACTGGTTGGTCGACATACTCGACTTCATCGGGCAAGAGATCCTCAACGTGCCCGCCTACCTCATCGGCATCATCACGGCGATCGGCCTGATCGCCCTGCGGCGCAACGCCGGCCAGGTCATCGGCGGCGGCCTCAAGGCGACGATGGGCTTCCTGATCCTCGGCGCCGGCGCTGGAGTCGTCGTCGCGGCGCTGACCCCCCTCGGCGACCTGATCCTCGAGGTCACCGGCGCGCAGGGCGTCATCCCCACGAACGAGGTCATCACGGCGATCGCCTCCGAGCAGTACGGAGCACGCAGTGCCTACGTGCTGGTGCTCGGCTTCATCGTGATGCTCGCGCTCGCCCGCTTCACGCCGCTGCGCTACATCTTCCTGACCGGTCACCACATGGTGTTCATGTCGCTCATGCTCACCGTCGTGCTCTCGGTCGGGCTCGGCACGGGCGGCTCGTGGCTCACCGTGCTCCTCGGCGCGCTCCTGCTGGGCGTGATCATGGTCGTGATGCCGGCGTTCGCGCATCCGTGGATGAAGAAGATCACCGGGGACGACTCCATCGCGATCGGCCACTTCGGCACCCTCGGCTACATCGCCGCCGGCGCGTCCGGCCAGGCCTTCGGCAAGAAGAGCAAGTCCACCGAGGAGATCGACTTCCCGCAGAACCTGCGCTTCCTGCGTGATTCGATGGTCGCGACGGCGATGTCGATGGTGCTGATCTACATGGTGTTCGCCGTGTGGGGCCTGATCGTCGAGCCCGACAAGACCAAGGAGCTGCTCGGCGCCGCCGACATCGGCTCGGTCATCATGGCGGCCTTCGGGCAGGCGCTGCAGTTCGGCGTCGGCGTCGCGATCATCCTGTACGGCGTGCGCACGGTGCTGGGCGAGCTGGTCCCGGCGTTCCAAGGCATCTCCGAGAAGATCGTGCCGGACGCCAAGCCCGCGCTCGACATCCCGATCGTGTTCCCGTACGGCGCCAACGCCGTGCTGATCGGCTTCATCTCGTCGTTCATCGGCGGGCTGGCGATGTTGAGTCTGCTGGCGCTGTGGCTGCACCCCGCGTTCGGGCTGGCGTTGATCCTGCCCGGCATGGTGCCGCATTTCTTCACCGGTGGTGGCGCCGGCGTGTTCGGCAATGCGACCGGTGGCCGGATCGGCGCGGCCGTCGGCGGCTTCATCAACGGCGTGGTCATCACGATCCTGCCGGCGCTGCTGCTGCAGGTGCTCGGCGAGTTCGGCTTCTCGAACTCGACGTTCGGCGATGCCGACTTCGGCTGGTTCGGCACCCTGATCGGCGTCAGCCTGCTGGGTCCGTCGGCGCTCGGCATCTTCCTGTGCCTGCTCATCGCCGTGGTGCTCGTCGTGGCCGCCTCGATCTGGCAGCTGCGCGTCGTCGATGCGGGCTGGATCCCCGGTGGACCCCGCGAGGAGTTCCTCGCGGCGGAAGCCGAGGCCGAGAAGGCGGCCGGCAACTCGCCGTGACGCACTGAGGCTGCTGGTACTGACGTTCGAGGGGCGGATCCGCCGGATTCGCCCCTCGAACGTCACTGCCAACGGTGCGGCCAACGGTGCCGAAACTTTTCAGAGTTGAGCGGAATGGACTCAACTTTGGTCGCGTTGACTCTGACATGGACCTGAACCACCTCACCACGCGTAGCCAGCAGGCTCTCGCTGCCGCGATGCAGCAGGCCGCTGCCGCCGGCAATCCCTCCGTGGAGCCGGCTCACCTCCTCACCGCCCTGCTCACGCAGGAGGGTGGCACCGCCGTGCCGCTGTTGACCGCGGCCGGTGCCGATCCGCAGGCCGTCCTGACCGGACTCGCCGCCGAGATCCGCACCCTGCCGAGCGCCAGCGGCGCCACCGTCGGCAACCCCTCCCTCGCGCGCGCCACCCACGAGGCGCTGCAGCGCGCGATCGACCTCGCGAGCGAACTCGGCGACGAGTACGTCTCCAGCGAACACCTCGTCGTCGGTGTCGCGACCGTCGCCGGCCCCGCCCAGCAGGTGCTGCAGACGCAGGGCGCGACGGCCGCCGCCCTCGAAGCCGCCTTCGAGGCCGTCCGCGGCAGCGCCCGCGTGACGAGTCAGGACGCCGAGGACCAGTACCAGTCGCTCGAGAAGTACGGCATCGACCTCACCCAGCTGGCCCGCGAGGGCAAGCTCGACCCCGTCATCGGCCGCGACGCCGAGATCCGCCGGGTCGTGCAGGTGCTGAGCCGGCGCACCAAGAACAACCCCGTCCTCATCGGCGAGCCCGGCGTCGGCAAGACCGCCGTCGTCGAAGGACTCGCCCAGCGCATCATCGACGGCGACGTCCCCGAGTCCCTGCGCGGCCGCCGACTCGTCAGCCTCGATCTCGGCGCCATGGTCGCCGGTGCGAAGTACCGCGGCGAGTTCGAGGAGCGGCTCAAGGCCGTCCTCGCCGAGATCAAGCAGAGCGACGGCCAGGTCGTCACTTTCATCGACGAGCTGCACACCGTCGTCGGTGCCGGTGCGACCGGCGACTCCGCCATGGACGCGGGCAACATGCTCAAGCCGATGCTGGCCCGCGGCGAGCTGCGGATGATCGGCGCCACGACCCTCGACGAATACCGCGAGTCCATCGAGAAGGACCCGGCGCTCGAACGTCGTTTCCAGCAGGTCTACGTCGGCGAGCCCAGCGTCGAGGACACGATCGCGATCCTGCGCGGTCTCAAGGAGAAGTACGAGGCGCACCACAAGGTCGAGATCGCCGACGCCGCACTCGTGGCCTCCGCGTCTCTCTCGCACCGCTACATCCCGGGTCGCCAACTGCCCGACAAGGCGATCGACCTGATCGACGAGGCCGCCAGCCGCC
>CAYXFT010000067.1:0-13436 GCA_964464335.1 uncultured Aeromicrobium sp. | reverse complement strand
AGGCGCTCGGCCTGTCGGTGATCTTCTACGACGTCGACGACAAGCTCGCGCTCGGCAACGCCAAGAAGTGCGCGACGCTCGACGAGCTGCTGGCCACCGCCGACGTCGTGTCGCTGCACGTCGACGGGCGCCCCGGCAACGCCGGCCTGTTCGGCGACGAGCAGATGTCGATGATGAAGCCGCGCTCGCTGTTCCTGAACCTCTCGCGCGGCATCGCGGTCGACACGGTCGCGTTGCGCAAGCACCTCGAGTCGGGACACATCGCCGGCGCCGCGCTCGACGTCTTCCCGATCGAGCCGAAGGCCCAGGGCGACCCGTTCGAGTCCGACCTGCGCGGCCTGGCCAACGTCATCCTGACCCCGCACGTGGGCGGATCGACCGAGGAGGCCCAGCAGGACATCGGCCGCTTCGTCGCGTCGAAGCTGCGCGCGTACGCCAAGGCGGGCACGACCAACCTCTCGGTCACCTTCCCCGAGTTGAACCTGCCCAGCGATCCGGCCCGGCACCGCCTCGCCCACGTGCACCAGAACGCCCCGGGCGTGCTGGCCACGATCAACACGATCCTCGGCAACCACGGCGTCAACATCGAGGGCCAGCAGTTGGCCACCAAGGGCGAGCTCGGCTACGTCGTCACCGACGTCTCGGCCGAGGTCGGCGCCGAGGTGCTCAAGGAACTCGCAGCCCTTCCCGAGACCGTCCGGTTGCGTCAGTTGTCCTGAGCTCGGCCTGCTCACCCGGGTGGTGTGAATCGGGGCTTCCGGGCTGGCCACCCCTGTCGGGGTGACCTGGTGTCGTGAGCATCCGGATTTCCGGGCGATGGAGTACTAGGTGCTGGCTCGACGGGTCGTTGCTGCCACTGCGGCTCTCCTGCTGGCCGCGGGGGTGCTGTCCCCGGGGGTCGCGCAGGCGCTGCCCGATCCGGACCCGGACGACATCACCGCGGTCCTCGACGTCAGCAAGACCGTGTCGCCGACGGAGGTCGGGCCCGGGGACTCCGTGGTCTTCACGATCTCGATCGGCTGCTCGGCCATCTCCGACGTGGGATGCCGCGACGCGATCACGACCGATGCGGTGCCCGCGCCGTTCGTGATCGATTCGGTCACCCCGGGCGGCCCGAACGACGCGGACACCCCGCAGATCGACGGGCAGGACGTCACCGTCACGTGGACCGAGGACCTCGGCGCCGGCGGAACCGGCATGCTCGACAACACGACGAGCCAGGTCACCATCGTCGCGCGCGTCCCCGACGACGTGCCGTACGACTTCAACGGGCAGACGATCACCAACACACGGCCACGGCGGAGGCGACGAACGCCGCCGACGACTCGGCCACGGCTGAGGTGACGATCAATGTGCCCCCGTTACGGGCCGTTCATCGTGCAGGTCGACTGCACCTTCCTCGACGACCCGGTGTACGCCGAGGGTTACGGACCGCTCAACCCCATGCGCCACGAGATCGTCGACGGCGAGCCATGGGCGATCTCGGGTCTGCCCATCGGTGCCGAGTGCACGACGACCGAGCCCGATGATGTCGGTGCGGCCGGGGTGATGATCGAGCCGTCGCCCGTCACGATCGGTGGTGACGAACGTTCACCCGATGACGTCCAGCTGGTCTCGGTGACCAACCGGTTCGGTTCCGGGTCGCTGCACCTGCGCAAGTTCGTGGTGCCGGCGGCGGTCGAGCAGTTCCCGATCTCCGAAGGGCCGTTCACGCTGCACGTGACCTGCACGCTCACCGACCCGTCCCATCCCGACGGCGAGGTCGTCTACGACGACGACGTCGTGCTGCAGGGCGAGCAGCCACTGGAGGCGACGATCGACGACATCGCCACCGGCGCCGTGTGCCGGGTCACCGAGACCGACGCCGGCGCCTCGACGGCGCACGTCATCCAGCCGGCCCAGGTGACGATCGGTGACGACACGACCGTGAACGTCCGCGCCCTGAACTTCTTCGGTCAGGGCGAGCTGACGATCACCAAGCAGTTCGCGGGTTCAAGGCGCCGACCTCTACGGTGCCGGACCGTTCGAAGTCAGCCTGGAGTGCGCGTACACCAACGCTGACGGCGACGTGGTCCCGGTGAACACTCCGGGTGGCGCCACGCGGGTCCTGTCGCAGGACAACGACTACACCGCGACGTTCTCGCCGCTGCTCTTCGGCACGACCTGCCAGGTCGAGGAGACGAAGACCGGTGGCGCGAACTCGTCGGTGATCACCGATGCGAACGGTGACGAGGTCAGTGAGTTCACGGTCGACAGCCTGGACGAGGACCTGCAGTTCGCCGTCACCAACACGTTCGACACCGGATCGATCGCGGTCCAGAAGACGGTCCGCGGTGAAGGTCCGAACAAGTTCGAGGTTTCGCTGCGCTGCGTCCACGACGTGGACGGCACGCCCATGACGGTCGACATCCCCGGCGGCGCCACGCGTGACCTGGTGCGGTGCGTGAGACCGACGACCGCGGCGCGGACGAGGTCTCGATCACGCCGAACGACGGTGAACCCGCCGTGGGCCTCGTGGCCGTGGGCGACGGGTCGGCGGTCGAGTTGAACGTCGTGAACACGTTCATCGCGCCGGCGGTCAACTCCGATGACTCGGACGAGGCGGGGCTGTCGGGCACGGGCGCCCCGCGGTGGGCGCTTCCCATGGTGGCGACCGGTCTGGCCGCGCTCGCCGGTGGCCTCCTGCTGATCCGTCGGAGCCGTCGCCGCCAGGTCTGACGATCAGGCGCCCTCGCCGCGCAACGTCTCGGCGACCCCGCCGTCGATCCGGACCACGGCGAGGTCGTCGGCGCGCGTGGGCCCGCGGTTGACGATGACGACCGTGGTGCCGTCCTTCGCGGCTCTCCGCACGAATCGCAGGCCGCTCATCACCTGCAGCGAGGAGCCCAGGACGACGAGCGCGGCGCCCTCGCGACCGGCCCGGTCGACGAGGTCGAAGCAGTGGGCGACCTTCGGCTTGGGCACCGACTCGCCGAAGAACACGACGTCGGGCTTGAGCCGACCTCCGCACTGGGTGCAGTCGGCGACGACGAAGTCGCCGGTGTCCTCGAGATCGACGTCGCCGTCGGGCGCGAACGTGACCTGCTGATCGACCCAGCCGGGGTTGAGCGCGTCGAGCCGTGCCTGCAGCTCGTCGCGCGCCGACCCGTCCCCGCAGTCGAGGCAGACCACCTTGTCGAGGCGGCCGTGCAGGTCGACGACGTCGAGCGAGCCGGCCACCTCGTGCAGGCCGTCGACGTTCTGGGTGATGAGGCCGACGAGCCGGTCCTGACGGGCGGCGAGGAACCGGTGGGCGAAGTTCGGCTCGGCCCTCCCCATCCGGGTCCAGCCGACGTGGGCACGGGCCCAGTTCCGCTGCCGGTTGGTGTCGCTCGCGACGAAGTCCTGGTAGGTCATCGGCGCCCGGGGGACGGAGTCCGGACCGCGGTAGTCGGGGATGCCGGAGTCGGTGCTGACCCCCGCCCCGGTCAGCACGAGCCAGCGCTTCTCGAACCAGTCGCTCACGTGCCGGCCAGTTCGATCAGCTTGGTCACGGTGTTGAGGTTGCGGGCGGTGCCGCGGACGGCGAGTGCCCTGCCGATCGAGGCGTCCTTCATCTCCGGACGGCCCGCCCCGCCGTGGTATCGCACGTGCATCTCGCGGCCGATGACCTCCCAGCGGTCCTGGCCGGTCTCGAAGGTCCGGGCCTTCTCGACCGCCTCGGGGGTCGGCTCGGCCTGCAGGAAGGTGACATAGGAGAACCGCGGCTCCACGACCTCGAAGGGGTGCGCGGCGAGCGCGGCCCGCAGTTCGTCGGGGGTACGGCTGATCGCCTCGCGGAAGTACCCGAACCGCTCCTCGACCGCCTTCTCGAGGGACCGGTCGAACGCCTCGGGATCGTCGACGTCGCACACCAGGTTCCCCGATGCGATGTACGTCGAGACGTCCGTCGCCCCGAGGTCCGCCGCGATCTTCCGCAACTCGGCCATCGGCAGTTTCGCCCCGCCGACGTTCACCGCCCGCAACAGCACGACACGTTTCGCCATGACTCCAGTCTGCGGCGTGGTCCGGCAGTTTCCCCGGTTAAGTGGGTTTCCGGTCACTTCTTGAGGGTTACGAACCTCAGGAAGTGCGAGCTTTCCCACTTAACCGGGGAACTGTCAGAGCCGCGCAGCCAACTCCGTCGCCTGTTTGATCGCCCGTTTGGCGTCCAGTTCGGCGGCGACGTCGGCGCCGCCGATGACGTGGACGCTGACGCCGGCGGCCTCGAGCGGCTCGACGAGGTCGCGCACCGACTCCTGGCCCGTGCACAGGACGATCGTGGCGGCCTCGATGACGCGGGACTCCGGTGTGTCACCGTCGGCGTCGATCGTCACGTGCAGTCCGGCGTCGTCGATGCGGTCGTAGCGGACCCCGCCGACGAACTCGACGCCCGAGTCCTTCAGCGTCGTGCGGTGGACCCAGCCGGTGGTCTTGCCGAGGTCCTTGCCGAACGTCGAGGTCTTGCGCTGCAGCAGGGTCACGGCGCGGCGCGGGGGAGCGAGCGTCTTGGTCGCGAGTCCACCGCGCTCCAGTTCGGGGTCCGTCACTCCCCACCGCTGCATCCAGTGGTCGAGGGACTCGTCGGGGTCGTGCAGGAGGAACTCGGCGACGTCGTAGCCGATGCCGCCCGCACCCAGCACCGCGACGCGATCTCCGGCGGGAACCTGCTCGCGGATCAGTTGCTGGTACGTGACGACCGTCGGGTGGTCCACCCCCGGGATCGCCGGGATCCGCGGCGTGACGCCGGTCGCGAGCACGACCTCGTCGAACGTGGCGAGGTCCTCGACGGAGGCCCACCGGTTCAGGTGCAGGACCACGCCGCGCTTCTCGACCAGGGTCGAGTAGTAGCGGACCGTCTCGGCGAAGTCCTCCTTGCCCGGGATCTGCATCGCGAGCCGGAACTGGCCGCCGATCTCGCCGAGCGCCTCGAACAGCTCGACCTCGTGTCCGCGGCCGGCCAGTTCGACCGCCGCGGCGAGCCCGGCAGGACCGGCGCCGACCACGGCGATCCGCTTCTTCGCGCGGGTCGGCAGCAGGATGAGCTCGGTCTCGTGCCCGGCCCGCGGGTTGAGCATGCACGAGGCGCGCTGGTTCCGGAACGTGTGGTCGAGGCAGGCCTGGTTGCACGCGATGCACGTGATGATCTCGTCGGACCGACCCGACGCGGCCTTCGCCACGAAGTCGGGATCGGCCAGCAGGGGCCGCGCCATCGAGATCAGGTCGGCGTCGCCGCGGGCCAGGATCTCCTCGGCCAGGTCCGGCGTGTTGATGCGGTTCGACGCGACGACCGGAACGGCGACCTCGGCCTTGAGTTTGGCGGTCACCCAGGCGAACGCGCCGCGCGGCACGCTGGTGACGATCGTCGGGATCCGAGCCTCGTGCCAGCCGATCCCCGTGTTGAAGATCGTGACGCCCTCGGCCTCCAGGGACGTCGCGAGGGCGACGGTCTCCTCCCAGCTCTGGGCGTCGTCCACGAGGTCGAGCAGACTGATGCGGTACTGGACGATGAAGTCCTCGCCCACGAGCTCGCGGGTGCGCCGGACGATCTCGATCGGGAAGCGCATCCGCTTGTCGAGGCTGCCGCCCCACGCGTCGGTGCGGTCGTTCGTGCGCGCCGTCAGGAACTGGTTGATCAGGTACCCCTCCGAGCCCATGATCTCCACGCCGTCGTAGCCCGCGCGCCGGGCGAGGGCGGCCGTCCTGGCGAAGTCTGTGGCCGTGCGGTCGACCTCCTTGGTCGACATCGGCGAGACCTTGAACGGCGTGATCGGGCTCTTGACCGACGACACGCCCTTCTTGAACGGCGAGTAGCCATAACGGCCCGCGTGCAGCACCTGCAACGCGATCTTGCCGTCGTGCTCGTGCACGGCGTCGGTGACGAGCCGGTGCCGGTCGGCATGGCGCTTGCGCGACATCTCCGAGCCCAGGGGCAACAGCCAGCCGCGCCAGCTCGGTGCGAAGCCGCCCGTGATCGACAGGGCGACGCCGCCCTTCGCGCGCTCGGCGAAGTACGCGGCCAGCTTGGGCAGGTCCTTCGCGTGGTCCTCCAGCCCCGTGTGCATCGAGCCCATGACGACGCGGTTGCGCAGCGTCGTGAAGCCGAGGTCGAGCGGACTCAGCAGGTGCGGGTACTCGGTCACGCGCCCGCCGCCTCGGCCGCGATCTGCTCGAACTGGGCGGCCATGGCCTCGGCCAGCGCGTTCGCCGCGGACAGCGGCCGGACCATCACGGTGAACGTGCTGATCAGGCCGTCCTCGTTCGTCGTGATGAAGTCGCAGCCCTGCAGGCTGACGTCGCCGACGAGGGCGTCGAACATGAGCGCGCTGCGGTTCTCCTCCTCGGCCGTCCACACGTAGTGGAAGTCGGTGAAGACCCGCGACACCCCGCGCAGGATGGCCGCCACGATCGGCTTGCCCTCGTAGGGCTTGAACGCGACAGGGCTGCGGAAGACGACGTCGTCGGCCAGCAGGGCCTCGACGCCCTCGAACGTGGCACCGGCGAAGCCGGCCTCGACGAACTCGCGGAAGGCCTTCATGGCCGGTCTCCTTCGGGGGTGGGGCAGGATGGTCGGGTGATCGGGAAGTTCGCTGCATGGCTGCTCATCGCGGCCGGGGTGTTCAACATCGTCATCTGGCCGCGGTTCTTCAAGGCCATCGTCGACGACGACCGTGCGTGGGGAGGCGCGAAGTGGCACGATCCCCAGGCCTTCTTCTGGGTGCATCTCGTGCTGATCGGTACGGCCATGACGTTCGGGATCATCGTGCTGGTCATCGGGGTGCGCGCCCTTCGAGGGCAGTGAGGATCTCCTCGCACCACTCGATGCCCTGACGCTCGGCCAGGATGCCGCCGCGCAGGGCCAGCCACGAGCCGAGGTCGGCGCCCTCGAGCGCCGTCGGGTCGGGGTAGAAGCGCTCCGCGCTGGCGAGGTACACGGCCAGATGTGACTCGTGGGCGGCCTTGCGGGCCAGCGTGTCGGCGCGCAGCGCCGCGGGGTCGCGGAAGCCGCGCAGTTTCACGGTGAACTCACTGCGCAGCGCCTCGCGGCCGCTCGGTTCGGCGGACCAGCGGTCGAGTTCGGCGAGCCCGCCGTCGGTGATCGCGTAGGTCTTCTTGTCGGGCCGGCCCTGCTGCACCTGGGTCGTGGACTCGACCCAGCCGGCGTCCTGCATGCGGCCGAGCACCTTGTAGATCTGCTGGTGGCTGGCCGGCCAGAAGTTGCCGATCGACGCGTCGAACCGCCGGGCCAGGTCGTAACCGCTGGCGGACCGCTCCGCCAGGGAGACGAGGATCGCGTGCTCGAGCGCCATGCGGAGAGCGTAGATGCAACCCGGCGCATATGCAACACGTTTCATAGGCCCGTGATGCTGGGGCAGTGTCCGCGGCGGCTCCTACTCTCCGTCGAGTGCGAGCGACGATGGCCGGTATCCACTGGTCGTTCTGGCGGAGGCGGCGGATGGGACCGACTTCTGCGTGACTGCGCGGCACATGACGACGAGCGAGCGGCGCCTGTTCCGCCGAAAGACGCAATGGGGAGGGTGAGGATGAGCAAGATCGATCGACTGCGCAAGCACTACGACTCGACCGACCAGAGCGAAGCGCTCGAAGGTGCCGTGTTCGAGGCGGGACACGGGGACGACATCCTCGTCTCCACCTCGATCCGCCTGTCCAAGGGCACGCTGGACGCGGTACGAGCGCGAGCGAAGGTTGCCGGGGTTCCCGCCACCACACTGATGCGGGAGTGGATCGAGGCTTGCGTGCTCGGCGGCCAGGAACCCATGGTGGTGTCCGTGGCGGACCTCGAGAAACTCATCGCCGCCACCGCTCATCGTTCCTGGTGATCGGCGCGTCCCCGGCGGCCCCTAGAATTCTGGGCATGAAGCGTTCCCCCGCCCGCCGTTGGGCCCTCGCCCCGGCCGCCCTCCTGCTCGCCGTCGCCGCCGCCTGCGCGCCGGCCGACGAGTCCGACGACACCGCCTCCTCCGACGCCACGACGTCCGCCGACGCGTGCACGGTCGACCAACTGCCGCTGTTCGCCGACGGCACCCTGACCGTCGCCACGGACGATCCGGCCTACGAGCCGTACTTCGTGGACAACGATCCGAGCAACGGCAAGGGCTTCGAGTCCGCCGTGACCTACGCGGTCGCGGAGAAGATGGGCTTCACGAAGGACCAGGTCGTCTGGTCCAAGGTGCCGTTCAACAGCTCCTACCAGCCCGGCGAGAAGAAGTTCGACTTCGACATCAACCAGATCTCGATCACGACCGAGCGCAAGCAGGCCGTCGACTTCAGCGAGCCCTACTACACGGCGGCGCAGGGGATCATCACGCAGGAGGACTCGGAGTTCGCCGACGCCACGAGCCTCGCAGACTTCGCGAACGCCTCGCTCGGCGCCCAGGTCGGCACCACGAGCCTCAAGGCGATCGAGCAGATCGGCACGCAGGACGCACCGCTGGTCTACGACGACACGACGAAGGCCGCCGCGGCCCTCGAGAACGGTCAGATCGACGGCATCGTCGCCGACCTGCCGACCGCGAGTTACCTGGTGAACGTCGAACTCGACGGCGCGAAGCTCGTCGGCCAGTTCGAGTACGACGGTGATGAGCAGGAGCAGTTCGGCCTGCTGCTGGCCAAGGACAGCAAGCTGACGCCGTGCGTCGACAAGGCCATCACGGCGCTCACCGACGACGGCACCCTCGCCGCGTTGGAGAAGCAGTGGCTGACGTTCACCGGAGTGCAGAAGCTGCAGTGACCTCGCACCCGATCGTGGCGTCCGCGCGGCAGCAGGAGCGCAACGCCTGGCGGCGCCGGCGCACCCAGCGTCGCGCGGCGGTCGGGACGATCTCGACGATCGTCGTCCTGGGCCTGCTGGTCTGGGCGGTCACGCACGCCGCGGGCTGGCCCCGGGTCAAGGAGTCGTACTTCAGCGGGTACCACGCGCGCGAGTCGTTCCCCGCGATCTGGGCCGCGTTCTGGCTCAACGTCCGACTGTTCGTGACGATCGAGATCCTCGTCCTGGCCCTCGCGCTGCTCGTCGCGGTCGTGCGGGTCGTGCCGTCGCCCGCGATGGCTCCGTTCAAGGTGCTCGCCGCGTTGTACACCGACGTGTTCCGTGGCGTGCCGACCCTGCTCGTCGTGCTGTTGGTCGGCTTCGGCTTCCCGGCCCTGAGACTGACCGGGATCCCGACCAGCCTGTTCTGGCTCGGCGTGATCGCGCTGACGCTCAGCTACGGCGCATACGTGGCCGAGGTCCTGCGCGCCGGGATCCTCTCGGTGCACCCCACCCAGTGGGCCGCGGGCCGGGCCCTGGGCCTGAGTTATCCGCAGACCCTGTTCCGGGTCGTCCTGCCGCAGGCCGTCCGCAACGTGACGCCGCCGCTCATCAACGACTTCGTGTCCCTGCAGAAGGACACCGCACTGCTCTCGGCGATCGGCCTGGTCGAGGCGTTGCGGGCGGCGCAGGTCTACCAGGCGAACACCTTCAACTTCACGTCGTACTGCATCGCGGCACTGTTCTTCATCGCGGTGACGATCCCGTTGGCCCGCTTCACCGACTGGCTGACGATCCGCCAGTTGCGTCGTCAGGCAGGTCAGTGATGCTGCGCACCGTGGGAGTCCGCAAGGCATTCGGCGATCACGTCGTGCTGGACGGCATCGACCTGGACGTCGCGGCGGGCGAGGTCGTGTGTCTGATCGGGGCCTCCGGATCCGGCAAGTCCACGCTCCTGAGGTGCGTCGACCTGCTCGAGCGCACCGACGATGGGGACATCTACCTGGGCGAGACCGAGCTGACCGATCCCACGATCGACGAGGACTCCGCCCGGGCCAGGATCGGCATGGTGTTCCAGGCGTACAACCTGTTCCCGCACCTGACCGTCCTGGGCAATCTCACGATCGGTCCGCGACGCGTCCGCGGGCTCGGTCGGGCCGAGGCCGAGCGCCGCGCCCTCGGGCTGCTCGATCGCGTGGGTCTGGCCGAGAAGGCGAAGGCCTACCCGGGTTCACTGTCCGGCGGTCAGCAGCAGCGAGTGGCGCTCGCCCGCGCCGTCGCGATGGACCCCGAACTGCTGTTGCTCGACGAGGTGACTTCGGCGCTCGACCCGCTGCTGGTCGCCGAGGTGCTCGACGTCATCCGCGAGCTCAAGGACGAGGGCCGCACGATCGTCATGGCGACCCATGAGATGGACTTCGCCCGCGAGTGCGCCGACCGGATCGTCTTCCTTTCCGAAGGCCGCATCGTCGAATCGGCTCCCCCGGAGCAGTTGTTCACCGCCCCGCAGGACCCGCGCACGGCCGAGTTCCTCGCCCGTCACCGCCGCTGATCCGGCAGGGGAGACGGCCCCGCCCTCTCCGAGGGGAGAGCGGGGCCGTCGACTCGTCCACGCGCGATGCGGCTCCCTCCGCGGCACCGAGCGCGGACGGCGTCACGCCACGAAGGACGATGACGTTTCTGGGGCGACGTCGGCGACGTCGGCACGGGCGATGGTTCCGCGGATCGCGGCGATGACCTGCTCGGGCGAGTCGCCCATGGGCACGTGGCCGCAGTCGGTCAGCGTCACGAACTCGACGCCGCTGATCAGCGCCTTGGCCCGCTTGGCCTGCGACGGATGCAGGATCAGATCCTTGTCACCCCACGCGATCGTGAGCGGCACCCGGGCCGTGCCACAGAAGGCCGGAGGCGTCCTGAAGCCCAGCGGGATGCATCGGACGAAGTAGGGCCAGAAGCCCTCGCCCTTCTTCATGGCGAGCGCGTCGCCGTAGACGCGGTCGGGCGAGTAGCGGCCCGGGTGGTGGTAGAGGAACATCCCGATGAAGAACCGGCCCAGCGAGAAGTTCGCGACCTGACGCAGGACCGGCCGGGGCAGGTAGGCGCCGAGCTTGAGCGGCAAGAGCGTCGCCGCGGCCTGCAGCAGGCTCCACGGCCGGAAGTAGCCCGCGGGCGAGAGTCCCGTGGCGGAGCGGACGAATCCCTCCTGGGCGAGGGCGATCGAGACGAGACCGCCGAGGGAGTTGCCCGCGACGTGCGGACGCTCGACGCCCCATGCCGCGAAGTTCTCGACGATCGCGGCCACGACGTTCTCGGCGCTGTAGGCCGTGCCCTTCGGCAGGGCGGGCGAATCGCCCAGACCCGGCAGGTCGGCCGCGATGACGTCGTAGTGCTTCGCCAGTTCGTCGAGCACCGGGTCGAAGGCGGCGTGACGGTGACCGATCCCGTGCAGCAGGACGAGCGGCTCGCCCTGGCCGCGGCGGGTGTGTGCGAGTTCGCAGAGCATGGGACTCCCGGGGTTGGCACACGGAGTTGAACTCCATGTGACACTTTCGATGTCGCATGGAGTCTGCCACACCGGGTCAACGGGTGTGAAGCGAATCACAGGACGCGATGGCGACATCTCGAGGCACCCACCGGTTGCACCGTGACAGTTCAACTGTCACAATCGCGGCGTGACTCAGAGCGCAGGACCTCTCGCCGGAGTGCGTGTCATCGAGATGGTCGGCATCGGACCGGGCCCGTTCGCGGCCATGCTCCTGGCCGATCTGGGAGCCGACGTGATCCGCGTGGACCGCCCCGGGGGCAACGCCCTCCAGGTGGTTGCGCCCGAACGCGACGTCCTCGGCCGCAACCGGCCCAGCGTCGCCGTCGACCTGAAGGCCGACGGAGGTGTCGAGCTCGTGCTCGACCTCGTCGAACGCGCCGACGTCCTGATCGAGGGGTTCCGGCCAGGGGTCATGGAGCGGCTCGGGCTGGGTCCCGACGCGGCGTTCGCCCGCAACCGGCGACTCGTCTACGGCCGGATGACCGGCTGGGGTCAGGACGGCCCTCTGGCCGACCGCGCCGGACACGACATCAACTACGTCGCGATCGCCGGTGGTCTCGACCCGATCGGTCGCGCCGGCGGACCGCCCCAGGTGCCGCTGAACCTGCTCGGCGACTTCGGTGGCGGCTCGATGTACCTGGTCACCGGCGTGCTGGCGGCGCTCGTCCACGCCCGGGAGACCGGCGAGGGCCAGGTCGTCGACGCGGCGATCACCGACGGCGTCGCCCATCTGCTGTCGATGACGGTCGCGATGCAGCAGTCCGGAGCCTGGTCGGCCCAACGCGGCACCAACCTGCTCGACACCGGCGTGCCCTTCTACGACGTGTACGAGACGTCGGACGGCTACTGGATGAGCGTCGGCGGCCTCGAACCGCAGTTCTGGTACGCGATGCAGGAGGTGTTCGCGTCCGTGGGACTCGGCGACCTGCCCGACCGCAACGACCCGAAGAACTGGACCGCGCTGCGCGAGACGCTCACCGACTGGTTCAGCCGCCGCACGCAGGAGGAGTGGACCCGGCTCTTCGCCGACACCGACGCGTGCGTCGCCCCTGTCATGCCGCTGGCCGATGCGTACGAACACCCGCACAACGTCGCGCGTGGCACGTACGTCCGCGAGTACGGCGTCACCCAGCCGGCGCCCGCGCCGCGCTTCTCATCGACCCCCACGAGTATTCGACGCGCTCCCGACGCGCCGGGCGCCAGCACGCGCGAGGCGCTCGATGCGTGGGGCGTCAAGAACGTCGACGACCTGATCGATCGCGCCGTCGCCCACCAGCACGGCACCCCTTCCCCCGAGGAGCACTGAATGGAACGCACCCTGTTCGACCCGGAGCACGACGCCTTCCGCGACACCGTTCGCGCCTTCTGCGAGAAGGAGGTCGTGCCGCACCACGAACAGTGGGAGTCCGACGGCATCGTCCCGCGCGAGGTGTGGACCAAGGCCGGCGAGCTGGGCCTGCTCGGCTTCATGATGCCCGAGGAGTTCGGTGGCGGCGGCGTCGTCGACTTCCGGTACAACGCGATCCTGCAGGAGGAGCTGACCCGGATCGGCGCCAGTGGCGTGGGCTTCGCCCTGCACACCGATCTCGTCTCGGCGTACCTGCTCAGTTACGCCACCGACGAACAGAAGGCGCGCTGGCTGCCGAAGTTCTGCTCGGGCGAGATGATCACCGCGATCGCGATGACGGAGCCCGGCACCGGATCGGACCTGCAGGGGATCAAGACCACCGCCGTCCGCGAGGGCGACCACTACGTCGTCAACGGCGCCAAGACGTTCATCAGCAACGGCATCAACGCCGACTTCGTCATTGTCGCGTGCAAGACCGACCCCGACGCCGGCGCGATGGGCGTCTCGCTCATCGTCCTGGAGCGGGGAATGGAGGGCTTCGAGCGCGGCCGGAACCTCGACAAGATGGGCCTCAAGGCCCAGGACACCGCCGAGTTGTTCTTCGACAACGTGCGCGTGCCGGTCGAGAACCTGCTCGGCAAGGAGGGGCACGGCTTCATCTGCCTCATGGAGAAGCTGCCGCAGGAGCGCCTGACCATCTCGGTCGTCGCCGCGGCCGCCAGCCGCCAGATGATCGACATGACGCTCGAGTACGT
>CAYXFT010000066.1:6026-13542 GCA_964464335.1 uncultured Aeromicrobium sp. | reverse complement strand
GCCACGTCGCCGGCCAAGAAGGCCCCCGCGACGTGGCCTCGCGGATCTTGGCCGAGCTGGCGAACGACGCCGCGGCGGCGGTGACGCCCTCGGTGGCCTCCTCGACGGCCTCGGCGGCCTTGCCGGTGAGGTCCTCGGCCTTGGCGGTCAGCTCGTCGATGATCTCCTCCGCCTTGCCCTTGAGGTCGTCGACGAGGTCGTCGGCCTTCTCGCGGAAGTCGTCGACGGCGGACTTGAGGTCGTCGACCTTGACGTCGGAGACCTTGCCGCGCAGTTCGGTGACGAACGCCTCGGCGCGGGACGCGAAGTCCTCGGCGGCGGTCTTCACGTCGTCGACCTTGATGCCCTTGGCCAGGCTGACGAGGTCGTCACTCTTCTTGGCGAGATCGGCGTAGGCGGCGGTGGCCGAACCGAGCGCGGTCTGCGTGAGGGTCTCGGCCTTCTTCTGCAGACCGGCGACGTCGAAACCCTTGACCGACGCGGGCAGGGCCCGGATGTCGTCCAGAATCGACTTGAGTTGGGAGTTGATGGTGTCGGTGATGCTCATGAGTTCTCCTCGAGGTCTTCGGTTCCGACGAACGATCGGTAGATGTCCCGCAGCGCCGCCTTCTGGCGCGCGGTCAACCGCGGATCGCGGTCGATGGCGTCCTCGACCATCGGCATCCCGCCGGACTCGGCATCGAGGATGCCTGCCCTGACGTAGAGCGATTCGGCCGAGATCCTCAGTGCCTTCGCGATCTGCTGCAGCACTTCGGCGGACGGTTTGCGCAGGCCGCGTTCGATCTGGCTGAGGTACGGGTTCGAGACATCCGCGAGCTCGGCCAGTTGTCGCAGCGACATCTGCGCCTGGGTGCGCTGTTCACGTAGGTAGTCGCCGAGGTTTCCCACGGCGCCCGGCATGCTCAGCTTTCCCATGTCTCCCATGGTGCTTGCAATAGTTAGCAAATGCAAGCAACTGTGATGCACTCGACATTCGGTTAACCTGTAATGGCTGGATCGCGCTCTCGGGTGGCGCACTTCCCCGACCAGAAGGCCCGTCGACATGTCTGCTCTGTTGCGCCGCGCCCTGCTCGCGCCCGCTCTCGCGCTCGTCGTGACCACCTCGGTCATCGCCGCGCCCACTCCAGCCGAGGCCGCCACCCGGCCCGGCAAGGTCGTCCTGAAGAAGACCAAGCACTCCGCCACCACCTCGACCCTGAAGATCGCCTGGAAGCGCCCGGCTCACGCCACCCGGTTCGCGGTCTGCCTCAAGTCCTCGGTCCACGCGAAGCGCTGCACCCGCTTCGCGCGCACGAGCAGGACCACCGTGTCCTTCAAGGGGCTCCGGCCCACCTCGGGAACCGACTACGTCTACCGGATCCGCTCGTACCGCGGCTCACGCTCGGTCGTCACCGGCTGGAAGAAGGCCAACCTCGCCGTCGGCAAGGGGTCCGCGAATGCCGCCACCGCCGGGACAGGCTGGCACCTGTCCTACCGGTGGTCCGCCGTCACGAACGCCGGCAGCTACCAGGTCCAGTTGGCGACGGACCGCGCGTTCCGCTCGATCGTGCGCGACCGCACCACCTCGGCCCGCACGTGGCGCTTCACCGGTCTCGACGGCGGCACGACCTACCACCTGCGCGTGCGTGGCATCAACGGCACCGTCGTGGGCCGCTGGGGCCCGACCTCGACCACCAAGCTTGCCCAGGTGCCGGTCGCGGCCACGGTCCTGACCTACAACCTGTGCGGCGAGGACCGCTGCCGCACTGCCACGAGCGGCGACTGGTTCCTGCGCAACGTCCCGGCCTGGACCACGCGCAAGCCGCTGGCCGGCGCGCTCGTGCGCTCGGCGTCGCCGGACGTCGTGATCACGCAGGAGTCGGCCACCTCGACTGCCTTCCAGACCCAGCTGCCCGGCTTCGCCAAGGGTGGTTACAAGAGCGCTCGGGCCATCTTCTACAAGACGTCGCGCTTCACGGCGCTGGCCGGCGGCTGGATGACCCTCGACTCCGAGACCAAGCGCTACGCCACGTGGAACCGGCTGCGCGACCGCCGGACCGGCACGACCTTCTTCGTCGTCAACGCCCACCTCGAGCCGTACAAGGGGGTGACGCTGGACCAGCGGCGCGACCTGCAGGTGCGGCGGCTGATCGCGCGCGTCGACGCACTGAACGTGCAGGACATCCCGGTGATCTGGGCCGGGGACTGGAACTCCAACGACTCCAACGCCAACCAGTCGAACTACCCGGGCGGATTCGACGCACCCCGGGCCCGGTTCGCGCAGATCGGCGTGCACAACTCCGTCGACCTCACCGAGAACACCGTGAACGCCCAGCTGAACAGCGCGAACCAGGGCATCAAGGCCCCCAAGGCCAACGGTGACCACGTGGACGCGATCTACGTCCCGTCCACCGGCGTTCGCGTCACGAAGTGGGCCATGCTCGCGCGCTTCTCCACGATGGCCCCCGACCTCGAGTACACGACGCCGTTCCCGTCCGATCACAATCCGGTCGTGGCGACGTTGCTCATCGGTACCCCGTAGAATCCTCCCGTGCTCTTCGGTCGGTTTCGTGTCCCTCGCCTGCTCGGCGCCGGACTCGTGCTGACCATCGCCGCCGCAGCCCTGGCCGCCACCACCGACGACGGGGGCAACGGGCCCGTCGTCGCGTTCGTGGGTGCCGAACAGCCCCGACTCGAACTGGTCTCGGTCGATGCCGAGAACCACGAGGTCGCGCTCACCTGGACCGGTAGTTCCGACGAGTACCGCGTCACCCTGGGTGCCGATCCGGCCAAGCCCGCCGCGACCGTCGTCACCCGCGAGCCCCAGGCGGTCCTCGCGGCCGCGAACGCGGCCGACCCGAAGGGCAAGGTCACCTACCGGGTCGAGGCGGTCGACGACGGCGCGACCGAGCAGTCGGTCGAGGGCAGCGTCACCCTGCCGCCAGCGGTCCCGGCCAAGCCCAGGGTCAAGAAGTCCCAGCCGAAGTCGGCCGTGGTGCGCTGGAAGCCCGCCGACTACGCCACCACGTACGACGTCGCCGTCTCCCGCAAGAAGGACGACCTGCCCGCCTCGGCCAAGCGGCTGACCACGGGCGGCACCACGTTCTCCACCCACGGCCTCAAGCCCGACACCACCTACTGGGTCCGCGTCCGCGCCGTCGGCGAGGCCGGCGTCAGCGACTTCGGTCCGCCGGTCAAGATCGTCACTCCGCCGGCCGCCTCCGAGGTCACGGTCGGTTCGTGGAACATCTGCTCCGAGGCATGCTCGGGCTACGGCGGTCGCGCACCCAAGCAGGCCGCTCAGGTGCAGGCCTCGACCGTCGACATCATGACCGTCCAGGAGGCCGGCGGCGTGCGGGTCGGTCGCACCACGAGGGCGGTCTTCAGCGGCGGCCCGAAGAGCTTCGTCGCGGCGACCGGCGGTTCCCAGTCGCGCTACATCTTCTACCGCGGCGAGAAGTTCGACCAGCTCGCCGGCGGCACGTGGTCCGTGGGCCACTACGGCGCCACGTGGGCGCAGTTCTCCGACAAGGAGACCGAGCGCTCCTTCTACGTCGTCAGCCTGCACCTGCAGACCGGCAAGAACTCGAAGTCGAACTCGACCCGCGGATCGCAGATCCGGTCGATCCTGGCACGTCTGGATGCGACCAACACGACCGACGATCCGGTCGTGTTGGCCGGCGACTTCAACACCGGACGCCATCGCGGCGGTGACTCGGTGGGTCCGATCGTGCGCGGCGACGGCTTCTCCGATTCGGTCGAGATCGCCGAGACGGCCGAGAACGCGGACGTCAACACCGGCAGCCGCCGCGGCAACTCCGCGATCTACTCGCACGACCACGTCGACCACATCTACGTCTCCACCGACGTCAAGGTCCCGGCCTGGAAGCAGTGGGTCAACCTCGCTGGCTCGACCTACGTCGGCACGTGGCTCTCGGACCACAACATGATCAGTGCCACCATCTCGCTGGAGCGGGCGCCGGTCGAGACCGCGAAGCCCAGCGACGTCGTCAAGGTCCCCTCGACGCTGCCCACGTCGGATCCCAATCCCGGCCCGACCAACTGATCCCAGCAGCCGGAACGCGTGACGCATGTGACGGGTGAGCATTAGGCTGCCCTCCATGCGCTTTCGCCTGCTGATCGCCGTCGTCGCTGCGACGCTCGGCGCTTCCCTGATCAGCTCCCCCGCCGTCGCCGCGTCGAAGCCGGCCAAGGTCGGACTCGTGTCGATCATCGGGGGCACCGTCTACACGTCCGGCGGCAAGAACTACGCCACCGTCAAGCTCTCCTGGCCCAAGGCCAAGCGCGCCACCAAGTACCAGGTCTTCGTCTCGCGCACGAAGTCCGGCGTCGCCCGGAAGTCGAAGGCCACCGTCACGGTCAAGGGCACGCGCGCCACGATCAAGAAGCTCGGCCGCAATCGGACCTACTGGTTCCAGGTGCGCGCCGTGAACGGCAGAAAGGTCGGCTCCCGCTCCAACCGGGTCGCGCGCGTGACGATCGCCGCCTCGCCCGCGCTCAGCAGGGCGACGAGCCCGGCGATCTCGGTGATGAGTTACAACGTCTGTTCGAACGCCTGCACCACCAGGCCGTGGAGCGGACGCCAGCCGCTCGTCGTCAATCGCGTCGTGGCCCTGCAGCCGGACGTCCTCGCGGTCCAGGAGGCCAGCCGCTGGTCGACGACGATCCCGGGCTACACCCAGGTGCCCGAGGGCAACAACGACCGCCTGTTCTACAACACCGACGTCTACGAGCCAGTCGTCAAGGACTGGATCCTCGAGCCCGCCCGCGAGTGCCCCGTGACCGACGAGCCGCCCCATCCGGGCGAGGAGCCCTGCGAGCCGAGTGAGGCCGTCACGGTCCCCGAGCAGGTCAACGGCCGCATCTCGACGTCGAGCAAGGAGGCACCGTGGGCGCTGCTTCGCCGCAAGGACGCCTCCGGCCAGTACGTCGTGTTCGTGTCGGTGCACCTGCTCACCGGCAACTCGGACTCCGCCGCCCGTACGCGCGCCCTCCAGATGCGCACGATCTTCGCGCAACTGGACGACCAGATGGCGTCGTGGCGCGAGGTCACCGGTTTCCAGGTCAGTCGCAGCGCCTTCCCGGTCGTGTTCGTCGGCGACTTCAACACGAACCGCAGTCGCTCCAACAACTCCGTCGTCGAGAACGAGTTGCGCAAGCACGGCTACTTCGACGCCTACGAACAGGCGCGGTCGGTGACGGGCCAGCACTACAACACCGGCAACCCCGACTGGCGGTGGCGCAACCCGGTGATCGGTGTGACCTGGGGCGACCACGTCGACAAGGTGTGGGTCCGCGCCTCGCGCAGCCGCGTGCTGTCGTGGGCCAACGTCGGCGCGATGTCCGGCGGCCGCTACATCGCGCCCCTGCCGTCGGACCACCATCCGATCCTGGTCACCGTGCAGGTCTCCTGACCGGTCGCCCGGCAGGCCCGCTCAGGGGACCAGGACGATCTTGCCGCGCACCTCACCGCGTTCACTGAGCCGATGGGCCTCGACGGCCTGGTCCAGCGGCAGGACCCGACCGATCTCGACCTCGAACTCGCCGGCGGCCAGGAGCGGCAGCACCGCTCCGACCGCCTCGGCACGCAGCGCCTGCTGGGCGACCGTGAGCGGTTCGGGCGAACCCCCTCCCCAGGCCTGCAGGCCGAGCTCGTGCCACGTCGCACCCTCGACGATCGTGCCGATCCGGTCACGGCCGACCAGTTCGAGGCTCGCGGCGAGCGCCTCGTCGGTCCCGGCACCGTCGAGTGCGACGGTGTAGCCCTCCGGCGACGCCTCTCGCAGCCGATCGATCAACCCCGGCCCGTACGTGACAGGGACGGCACCCAACTCGCGCAGTCGGTCATGATTGCGCTCGCCGGCCGTGGCGACCACGAAGGCGCCCCGACCACGCGCCAACTGGATCGCGGCCTGACCCACGGCGCCGGAGCCGCCGTGCACGAGCAGACGATCGCCGTCGCCCACCTCGAGGGACCCGAGGGCCTGATAGGCCGTCGAGACGGGGATGCCCAGCGCGGCCGCAGCCTCGAAGCCGACGCCGGCGGGCTTGGCCACCAGGTCATCGGCCTTGGCCACCACGTGGGTCGCGTAGGTGCCCTGCGTGCTCTGGACGACCACCTCATCGCCGACCGCCCAGCCGTCGACGCCGGGTCCGACCACCGCGACGACTCCCGCGCCGTCGAAACCGGTGCGTCGCGGTTCCTCGAAGGCGGGACCGGGCCGGAACCCGCTCCGCAGTTTCCAGTCGATCGGATTCACGCCGACCGCTCTCATCTCGACGACGACCTCGCCCTCAACGGGCGACGGCTCGGGGCCCTCGGTGATCTCGAGGACCTCGGGTCCGCCGGTCTTGTCATACGTCACATAGCGCGCCATGGGACAAGTCTGGCGCAGGATCGAAGGCGCAACCGGCGGGCAGCACGTCGCGAGACGCGCGCCGGGGGCACTCCGGACGTGCTATCGCCGCGGCAGCGGAAGTGGCTTGGTGGCACCTTCGACCGCATGACACCCTGACGGCCCCCGGCCACGGCGGCCGGGTTTCGTATGTCAGGAAGGAGTCCACCATGGAGAAGTTGACGAAGCGGCTCGTCAGCTGGGCCTCGATCATCCCGGCCGCGGTCGGCGTCGACATCGGCTGCGGCATGATCGCCGTCCGGACGTCGTTCACGGTCGACGACCTGCCGGACGACCGGCGGGCCCTGCGCGAGGCCATCGAGGCCGCGGTGCCCGTGTCCGCCGGCGGCTACAACGCGGCCGTCACGCGCGAGCACACCCGCGTGCGCATCGCGGACCTCACCGAGCAGGCGGCGCAGGCCGGATTCGCCCCGGCCGCCTACGCGCGGAACTGGGACCTCCAGTTGGGCACGCTCGGGTCGGGCAACCACTTCATCGAGGTGAGCGCCGACGAGGAGGACGTCGTGTGGCTCTTCCTGCACTCCGGTTCGCGGGGCGTCGGCAACAAGATCGCCCAGCACCACATCGGCGTCGCCCAGCGGCTGTGCCGACAGTGGTGGATCGACCTGCCGCACGCGGACCTGGCGTACCTCGTCGAGGGCACGGACGAGTTCTGGACCTATATCCGCGAGTTGCGGTGGGCGCAGCGGTTCGCCCTGCTGAACCGCGAGGAGATGATGGATCGGGTCGTGGCGTGCTTCGCCGACTAGCTCGCGGTCGAGACCGTGGAGCGGCAGTTCGCGGTGAACTGCCACCACAACTACACCGAGCGCGAGCGGCACTTCGGCCAGGACGTCTGGTTGTCCCGCAAGGGTGCGATCGACGCCTCCGAGGGCACCTGGGGGCTGATCCCGGGGTCCATGGGAACCCGGTCGTACGTCGTGGTCGGACGGGGAAACCCGGTGAGCCTGAACTCGTCTCCGCACGGTGCGGGCCGGCAGTACAGCCGGTCGGCGGCACGGCGGACGTTCACGGTCGACGACCTGCGGGCCGCGATGGGTGACATCGAGTACCGCGACACCGACGCGTTCGTCGACGAGATCCCGGCGGCCTACAAGGAC
>CAYXFT010000066.1:0-6016 GCA_964464335.1 uncultured Aeromicrobium sp. | reverse complement strand
AGGCGCGGCACACGCTGCGCCAGCTGGTCAACGTCAAGGGCGACTGACCGCTCAGCTGGGCGTCTTCTTGTGGCGCGGCTTCTTGCCGGGGGCGGCGTCGGTCTTCGGACCCTTCCGGTGGGGCTTCTTCGGACCGGACCGGTACGGACGATCGTCGCCGCCGCCCGGGCGGCCCGAGTCGGGCCGCAGGTCGATCCGGCGGCCCGAGATGCGGGTGCCGGCCAGTTGGTCGAACACCTCCTCGGGCAGGTCGGCCGGCAGCTCGACCAAGGTGTGGTCGATGCCGATCGTGATCTTGCCGAAGTCGGACCGCTTCAGGCCTCCCTCGTTGGCCAGCGCACCGACCACCATCGCCGGGCGGATCTTGTGGCGCTTGCCGACCGCCAGTCGATACATGGCCATGCCCTCCGAGGACGGCCGCGGCGTGCGTTCGCGCTGTTCGCGCGGCTCGCGCGGCTCGCGCTTCGCCTGCGGCGGGTCGGGACGCAGGAAGAACTCCTTGTCGTCCTGGCCCATCGCGGCCAGCGCGGCGGCCACGTCGGTCATGTCGACCTCGTGCTCGCGCGCGTACTGCTCGACGAGCTCGCGGTAGACGTGGAACTGGGTGTCGCCCATCGCCGTCGTGATCGAGTCGGCGAACCGGTCGCCGCGGCGTGCGTTGACCTCGTCGGTCGACGGCATCGACATCTGCTCGATCGGTCGCCCGGAGACACGCTCGAGGGACTCGAGCATCCGGCGCTCACGCGGCGTGATGAACACGATCGCGTCGCCCGTGCGACCTGCGCGGCCGGTGCGGCCGATCCGGTGCACGTACGCCTCGGGGTCGTGCGGGATGTCGTAGTTGATGACGTGGGTGATGCGCTCGACGTCGAGGCCACGGGCGGCGACGTCGGTGGCCACGACGATGTCGATCGCGCCGCTCTTGAGCGCGGCGACGGTGCGCTCGCGCTGGGCCTGGACGAGGTCGCCGTTGAGCGCGGCGACGGTGTAGCCGCGGCCGCGCAGTTTCTCGGCGAGGTCCTCGGTGGCCTGCTTGGTGCGCACGAAGACGATCATCGCGTCGCCCTTCTCGACCTCCAGCACGCGCGTGAGCGCATCGAGCTTGTGGTGGTGGGAGACGGGCATCCAGCGCTGGCGCACGGTGGTGGTCGACCGGGTGGCCTCGGGGGTCGAGATGTCCTGCGGATCGTGCAGGTAGCGCTTCGCCAGCCGGCGGATCGTGGGCGGCATGGTGGCGGAGAACAGCGCGACCTGCTTGTACTCCGGGGTGTCGGCCAGGATCCGCTCGACGTCCTCGGCGAAGCCCATGTTGAGCATCTCGTCGGCCTCGTCGAGCACGAGGATCTCCAACTGCGAGACGTCCAGCGAGCCACGGTCGAGGTGGTCGATGACGCGGCCGGGCGTGCCGACGACGATCTGGGCTCCGCGCTTGAGGCCCGAGAGCTGGGCGCCGTAGTTCTGGCCACCGTAGACGGGCAGCACGGTCAGGCCGGTGCCGGAGGCGTAGCGCGCGATGGCCTCGCTGACCTGCAGCGCCAGCTCGCGAGTCGGGGCGAGCACGAGCGCCTGCACCCGGCGGGCATCGGGGTCGAGCCGCTGCACCATCGGCAGCGCGAACGCGGCCGTCTTGCCGGTGCCGGTCTGCGCCAGGCCGACGACGTCGCGGCCCTTCAGCAAGGCCGGGATCGCCTGGGCCTGGATCGGGCTGGGCGTCTCGTAGCCCAGGTTGCGCACGGCCTGCACGAGGCCGGCGTCGAGGCCGAGGTCGTCGAAGGACTTCTCGGCCACGGTGGGTTCTTCAGTCATGAGAGGTTCATTCCGGCCCGCACGTGCAAGCCTGCGTCAGGGTCGACGACCGGTTCCTGCGCGGCGGCGACACCGTCGGCGAGGAGGTCGGCGTCGACCGGGGTGTTGCGCTTGACCAGGGCCAGCGCGACGGGTCCGAGTTCGTGATGGCGGGCGGCGGTGCCGACATGTCCGACGACGGCACCGTCGAGGGTGACGTCGGTGCCGTGCGCCGGCAGGTGGTCGACCGAGCCGTCGAGGTGCAGCAGCACCAGGCGGCGGGGAGGCCGACCGAGGTTGTGGACGCGGGCCACGGTCTCCTGACCGCGATAGCAACCCTTGTCGAGGTGGACGGCACTGCCGAGCAGGCCGACTTCGTTGGGGATGGTGCGTTCGTCGGTGTCGAGGCCGAAACGGGGCCGGCCCGCGGCGATCCGCAGGGCCTCCCACGCCCACAGCCCGACCGGGGTGCCGGCCACGGCCGTCACGTCCTCGACGAGTTCGGTGACCAACCCGCGATCCGCGTCGTACCGGCCCATGACGAATCGGTCGTCGACGGGCACGACCTCGACCCGCGACATGAACCGCATGCGGTCGAGGAACGCGACGGTCGCCGCGCCGGCGCCGGGCTCGGTGTGCGCCCAGAAGGTGCCCTGCCCGTCGTGGGCTGCCGGGTCGTCGACGCCGGAGAAGTCGTGCTCGATCCGGCCCTGCGGCGTCAGCAGCAGCACGTCGGTCCAGACGCCGGGGGCGAGGCCTTCGAGGTACTGGGTGGTGAGGGCGTGCAGCCACGTCAGCCGGTCGGGCCCGGTCACGCGGAACACGTCGCGGTGCGACAGGTCGACGAACCCGTCGCCAGACAGCAACGTCCGCTGTTCGGGCAGGAGTGCGCCGTAGTGCGCGGCGACGTCACCGTCGGGTGCGTCCGCCGCGACGGCGCCGGGGCGCTGGAGCAGGGGGCTAGACACGAGCGAGCTTTCCCCACAGGTGCGACTGCATCGGCTGGCCCTCGGCCGCCATGTCGAAGGCGTACATCAGGGCTCCCTCGACGAGGCCGTACATCCGCTGGCCCGCGGTGTACTCCTTGGCCGTGACCGTGCGTGCGACGACGTCGGTGGTCAGCGTCAGGCGCGCCCCGTCGATGTCGCCGTACCAGATCTCGGCGTAGCCGGTGGGGTGCGCCAGGACGAGTTCGACCTTGCCGTCCTCGGCCGGTCGCAGGAAGCCCGTCTCGAGCGCACCGGGCCGGATCCGCTCGCCGTCGTCGTCGGTGATCCACGCGCGACTGAAGTAGTGCAGGAACGGGCGGCCGTCGTGCGCGAAGACGACGTCCTGCTCGAATCCGAACGGCTCGATCGTCGGGTACTCCCCGCGGCCGTTCCCGTGCCATGTGCCCAGGAGCCACGCGACCGGCATCAGATCGGGGTGCAGGTCGCTCGGGATCTGGAAGGCCATGACCACCATGCTATCGGCGTCTCACTAGGCTCCTGACCATGCGAGCGGTCGTGCAACGGGTCAGTCGCGCCGAGGTCCGCGTCGACGGGCAGGTCGTCGGCGGCACCGGCGGCCCCGGCCTGGTCGTGCTGATCGGCGTCACGCACGACGACACCGCCGAGGACGCGCAACGACTCGCCGCCAAGATCGTGCGGCTGCGGATCATGGCCGACGAGCGCTCGGTCGACGAGGTGGGCGGTGGTGTGCTCGCGATCAGTCAGTTCACGCTGTACGCCGACACCCGCAAGGGACGGCGCCCGTCGTGGGGTGCGGCCGCGCCCGGACCGGTCGCCGAACCCTTGTACGAGGAGTTCTGCCGCGCCGTCGCGGACGCGGGTGTTCCGGTGGGGCGCGGGGTGTTCGGGGCGCACATGGAGGTCGACCTCGTGAACGACGGTCCTGTGACGATCGTCATGGATTCCTGAGCCCGAAGTCCTCAGTGCCGTCTCAGTCAGCCCAGTCATACTGGGCAGGTTGACCCGACGACGAAAGAGCAGGATCAGTGAGCGAGGCATCCGAAGCGGACCGCAAGCCCGGTGCGCGCGCGGCCAATCGCCGTTCGTTCCGCCAGCGCCATCCGGTCATCGTCTGGGGCATCGTGCTGGCGATCCTGCTGCCGCTCGTCGGCGGCGGCGCCTACGCCTGGAACCTCAAGCGACAGCTCGACAACGTCGACAAGATCGCAGTCGGCCCGAAGGCCACCGACGAGCCGGATCCCGACGAGGGCCGCGCCCTGAACATCCTGTTGCTCGGGTCGGACAAGGGCAAGAAGGTCAAGGGTGCCGAGAACACCACCCTGGCCGAGGACGCCGCCTCCGGTGACTGGCCCGTCGGCAAGTACCGCAGCGACACCCTGATGGTCGTGCACATCCCGAAGGATCGGAAGCAGGCCTATCTCGTCTCGATCCCGCGCGACTCGTTCGTGCCGATCTACGACGCCGACGACAAGACCGACCACAGCGAGAAGATCAACGCCGCCTTCAGCGAGGGCGGACCGATCGCGACGATCAACACGGTCGAGCACCTGAGCGGCCTGACGATCGACCACCTCGCGATCATCGACTGGGGCGGGTTCAAGGACTTGTCGACCGCCGTCGGCGGCGTCGAGGTCACGATCCCCACCGCCTTCTACGACCCGAAGCAGGACGTCCAGTGGGAGGCCGGCACCCAGACCCTCGAGGGTGACAAGGCACTCGCCTACGTCCGCACCCGCTACGGGCTGATCGGCGGCGACTTCGACCGGATCAAGCGCCAGCAGAACTTCATGCGCTCGCTCATGGGCAAGATGCTCAGCTCCGGCGTCACCACGAGCCCCACGAAACTGACCAAGACCGTCACCGCGCTGACCAAGAACCTCACGGTCGACGAGGCGTGGTCGGGCACCGCGATGGCCAAGTTGGCGCTCTCGCTGCGCCACGTGACCGCCGATGACGTCACCTTCATGACCGCGCCGGTCCAGGGCACCGACACCGATCCGGTGTACGGCAGCATCGTCGTGCTGCAGGAGGACAAGATGACCGAGCTGTTCACGGCGATGAAGAACGACACGATGCCCGCCTACGTGAAGAAGTACCCGGACGACGCACTGTCCGACGACGTCTCGTGATCCGTAGGCTGTCCGCGTGACCACCGTCCTGACCTACGGCACCTTCGACCTCTTCCACATCGGCCACCTACGGCTGCTGGAACGCCTCTCCGCGCTGGGCGATCGACTGATCGTCGGTGTCTCGACCGACGAGTTCAACCGGGGCAAGGGCAAGAGCACCGTCGTCTCGTGGGACGACCGCGCCGAGATCGTCGGCGCGATCAAGGGCGTCGACCTGGTCCTGCCGGAGGAATCCTGGGAGCAGAAGCGGCGCGACATCCTCGAGCACGACGTCGACCTGTTCGTGATGGGCGACGACTGGACGGGCAAGTTCGACGACCTGTCCGACCTGTGCCGCGTCGAGTACCTGCCGCGGACGAAGGGTGTCTCGACGACCGGCCTCAAGGAGATGCTGCGGGTGCTGGACCCCCAGCACGTCGAGGAGATGCAGGACGCGCTCGGCGTCGTCTCGCGTCTGCTCGACCACTACCGCGACCTGACCTGAGCGCTGATCGAGAAGCCGGCGAGCACCCGCTGATCGAGAAGCCGGCGAGCACCCGCTGATCGAGTAGCCGGCGAGCACCCGCTGATCGAGTAGCCGGCGAGCACCCGCTGATCGAGTAGCCGGCGAGCTTGCGAGACGGCGTATCGAGATCCCCTGACACGTGACGAGGCCGGGACCCCCGTGGGGATCCCGGCCTCGTCAGGTTCACCGGTTTCGAGGCTTCGGGCGCAGAGCGCCCTCGCACCTCAACCAGTTCGAGCGGTCGGCCGCGGAGCGGCCTCGGCCCTCACTCACACTGCGACGGCGACCTCGGCGACGCTGCCGCGAGCGGCGACGACGGGGTTGTCGACGACGTCCGCGCGCGGCGCGAGGGTGCGGAGCGTCCAGTCGCCCGGCGCGGCGAAGAACCGGAACTGGCCGGTGGCCGAGGTCGGGACCTCGGCGGTGAACTCGCCGTTGCGGTCGAGCAGACGCACGTACGCGTTGCCGACCGGCTGGTCGTCACGCAGGACGACGCCCTGGATGACGGCCTGGTTCGCGACGTCCACGCCCTCGAGGCTCGGTCCGCCCTTGATCGCTCCGCACATGTCAGGCCTCCCCGCGCTCGTCGCCGAGGGCGACCGGCACGCCGCGCAGCGAGCCGTACT
>CAYXFT010000065.1:421-13565 GCA_964464335.1 uncultured Aeromicrobium sp. | reverse complement strand
CAGGGTCTCTCGGACCTCGCCGAGGTGCGTTTCAGCGACTACCGCGACGTGCCCGAGGGCGAGTTCGATGCGGTCAGCTCGATCGGCATGACCGAGCACATCGGCGTCAAGAACTACGGCGACTACTTCGACTTCGCGCGCAGCAAGGTCAAGGTCGGCGGACGGATGCTCAACCACTGCATCACCCGCCCCGACAACAAGGGCAAGGCCACGGCGGGCCAGTTCATCGACCGGTACGTGTTCCCCGACGGCGAGCTGACCGGTGTCGGCACCATCATCGTCGCGATGCAGAACTCGGGGTTCGAGGTCCGCCACATGGAGAACCTGCGCGAGCACTACGCATTGACCCTGCAGGGCTGGTGCCAGAACCTCGTCGACAACTGGGACGAGGCGCTGGGTGAGGTCACGCTCGGCCGCGCGAAGGTGTGGGGACTGTACATGGCTGCGTCGCGCATCTCGTTCGAACGCAACGAGATCGAACTGCACCACGTGCTGGGCGTCAACACCGGCGCCGACGGCGCGGCCTCGTACCCCTTGCGGGTCGACTTCTGATGCGGATTGCCACCTGGAACGTCAACTCCATCCGCAGTCGCATCGACCGGGTCACCGGCTGGCTCGAACGCAACGACGTCGACGTGTTGGCCATCCAGGAGACGAAGTGTCGCGATGACCAGTTCCCCGGACTGGAGCTGACGGCGCTGGGCTACGAGTACGCGCACGTCGGCCTCAACCAGTGGAACGGCGTCGCGATCCTGTCGCGCGTCGGGCTGGAGGATGTCGCGACCTCCTTCGCCGACGACCAGCCGGTGTTCGCCGACGTGCTCGAGCCCCGGGCGGTGGGCGCGACCTGCGCGGGCCTGCGGATGTGGAGCCTCTACGTCCCGAACGGCCGCGAGTTGGACCACGACCACTATGCCTACAAGTTGGCGTGGCTGGCCCGGCTGCGCACGGCCGGAGAGCAGTGGCTCGCGAAGGAGCCCGACGCGCAGATCGCGTTGACGGGCGACTGGAACATCGCGCCCACCGACGACGACGTCTGGGATCCGGAGTTCTTCGTCGGCAAGACGCACACGTCCGTTCCCGAGCGGGCCGCCTTCGAGGCCGTGGTCGACGCCGGGTTCAGCGACGTGGTCCGGCCGCACACGCCCGGGCCCGGTGTCTTCACCTACTGGGACTACACGCAGTTGAGGTTCCCGAAGCGTCAGGGCATGCGAATCGACTTCGTGCTGGGCTCGCCGGCGCTGGCCGCGCGGACCAAGGGAGCCTGGATCGACCGCGAGGAGCGCAAGGGCAAGGGCGCCAGCGACCACGCGCCCGTCGTCGTCGACCTCGAGGACTGAGCCCCGACGAACGCGTCGCGTCGTCCAGGTACGAATTCGTCCCTCGGCATCTCTCCATGAGTGACCAGTGGCTCACCACAGATGGAGACGACCATGCCCAGGTATCGAACCCGAACGCACCGCCCACTCCTGCGCGGCGTCGTACTTTCCCTCGCCCTCGCCGTGGGTCACGTCGGCGCTGCGCCGAGTGCGCAGGCCCGCGAGATCACCACGCCTGACCCCCTGGGCGGTGGTGCGAGCGCCTTCGACCTCCACCGGGTCACCGTGGTCAACAACGCCAAGGGCCTACGGATCACCGTGAGGATGAGGTCGGTCGACTGGGAGGGAGCCTCCACGCCGGTCGGCGAGTTCCGCCTGTTGCTCGACACGGTGGCATCCTCGCCCGGGGCCGAGTTCGCCGACGAGGTCGGCATTCCCGGCGACGGCGGCTTCCGTGCGCTGAAGGGCTCCCAGAAGCATCGCCGGAGCTGGCAGACCTACCCGACCCCCGGCACGTGCGGCAAGACGGTGCGCGAGCGGTACGACCTGGAGCACGGCAAGGTCACGATCGCGATCTCGCCGAAGAAGGGCTGCCTGTACCACCCGAAGAAGGTCCGCGTGAACGTCCGCAGCATCCAGTCCGGCTACATCGACGACACCGGCTTCGTCGAACTGACGCCGGCACTGGTCGATCACCTGCCGTACAAGAAGACGTTCACCCCGTGGGTGAAGTACTCGCGGAAGTGAGCACGCGACGGGCGGCCCGGCCTGCGTGGCGCGGGCCGCTCAGATCGCGGAGCCGTCGTTCCTGCGCTCGCGTGCTTCCTGGACACCGGCCTTCACCAGGATGAAGGGCAGCAGGAACGAGGCGATCGCCGAGGCGAACCAGATGATCACGGCCGCGAGGAGCCACGTTCCGGCACCGTCGATCGTGATGGCGTCACCGAACAGCGTCGCGACGAACAGGGCGACGAGGGTCGAGACGATGCCGACACCGCCGAGGAACGCCTCGGCGTTGCGCCGCACGACCCGGAAGACGAACGGCTGCAGGAGCGTCTGGGCCAGCGCGAAGATGGCGATCGTGATGATGAATCCCGAGGCCGTCACGCTGAAGTCGTCCAGGACCCAGTCGGCGACGAGGATCCCGACGGCGGCCGAGACGACGAACACGGCGGTACGGATGAGCAGGCGGATCATGGCCCGACTCTAGCTCCCCACGAGTCCGCGCAAGGGCCACTCGTCCCGGCCGGGTTCACGCCGTGGTCGCGAGCATGACCCGGTGGAACGGCGTCGTGGCGACGGTCCGGCAGTCCGCGAAGCCCGCACCGGTGACGATCTCGTGGATCCGCGCCGGACCGGCCTGCGTGCCGATCGCGGCGCCGACGTCCTGCGACAGCGAGGCCGGGGTGCACAGCAGCGTCGAGAAGCCGTAGTACGTGCGGCCGACGGGATTGAAGTTGTCCTGCGGGCGGTCGCCGGCCATCGGCTCCACGATGAGCCACGAGCCGCCGTCGGCCAGCAGGTCGCGGACGTGCCTCGCGGCTCCGTCGGGGTCGCCCATGTCGTGCAACGCATCGAACGTCGTCGCGAGGTCGAACCTCCCGCCGCTCGCCTCCGCGGCGAGGGCCGTCTCGAAGGTGACCGTGTCCGCGACGCCCGCCTGCTCGGCACGTCGGCGCGCCGCCTCGATCGAGGCCTCGTGATAGTCCGACCCGACGAAGCGCGACTGCGGGAACGCTTGGGCCATCAGGATCGTCGAGGAGCCGTGACCGCAACCGATGTCGGCCACGGAGATGCCGCGACGCAGGGCCACGTCCAGTCCGGCGGCCGGCAGCCACCCCTCGACGAGGTGGGCCTGATAGGACGGCGCGAAGAAGCGCGCGCACCCGTCGATGACGTCGTCGCCGTGCTCGTGCCAGCCGATTCCCTCGCCGCGGCGGGCGGCCGCGCGCAGCCGACCGGAGTCGGCCACCGTGCCGAGCGCGATCTGGAACAGTCCCGGCAGATAGGCCGCGCTGGACTCGTCCGTGAGCGCCACGGCGTGCTCTGGCGGCAGCCCGTAGCGGCCGCTCTCGTCGAGTTCGACGAATCCGCCGGCGGCCTGCGCGTTGAGCCACTCGCGGGCGTACGGGACGGCGGTCGACGTCAGGTGGGCGAGGTCGTCGGCCGTCACCGGTCCGTGCTCGCTCATGGCGCGGTAGTAGCCGAGCTGGTCGCCGAGGACGACGAGCGCGGTGTTGAGCGTCGCGCCGACCTCCTCCACCGCCCGGAACACGAAGGCCATGAGCCTGTCCTCGTCGATGCTCGTCCTGTCCTGCTGGATCGTCATGATTCCTCCTGGGGGCCGAAGTCTGTCCCCATGCTGCGCTCGCTCCCCATCAGTGGACTGTTGTGTTGCTACCATCCGATAAGTGGAACTGATGAGGTCGGTACCGTCGCTGCGCGTGCTCGCGGCGCTGTCCGGCGCCGAGTCGTTCTCCGCCGCCGCGGACGCCCTCGGCATGTCCCAGTCCGCCGTGAGCCAGCACGTCGCCGCCCTGGAGCGCCACGTCGGCATGACACTGGTCATCCGTGGCACCAGACCGGTGGACGTGACGTCGGCAGGGCGGGTCCTGGCCGGGCATGCCGAAGCACTGCTGGCCCGTCTCGAGGTGGCCGGACTCGACGTCCAGGAACTCGCCGGCAGCCACCACCGGCGGTTGCGCCTGGGTGGATTCCCCACCGCCCTGGCGACCTTCGTCCCGCGGGCGCTGGCGCGGATGACGCAGCGGTTCCCCGAGACGACCCTCACGATTGTCGACGACCATCTCCAGGGCCTCGTGCCACGGCTGCTCAACCGCGAGTTGGACGTGGCCGTCGTGTTCGACGACGCGACGGAGCACGGCCTGCCGGGCGAGGCGGACGGCATCGAGGTGACCCCGCTCTTCGCGGATCCCTACCGCCTGCTGCTGCCGCGCGCTCACCGTCTCGTGGACGGCCCCGACCCCTCCCTGGCGGACCTGGCCGCCGAGACGTGGGTCGGGGGCGGTCCGGCCAGCACCTGGTTCCAGATCGTCAGACGGCGGTGCAGCGCCGCGGGATTCACCCCGCGGGTCGGGATCGCCTCCGATGACTACCTCGCCGTCCAGGCTTTCGTCGCCGCCGGCCTCGGCGTCGCCGTGGTGCCCGGCCTGGTGGCCTCGCGGCGGATCGCGGGCGTCGAGGTCCGCTCGCTGCGCGGTGCGACCCCCTCGCGCGAGATCGCCGTGGCCTGCCCGATCGACCCGTTCCGGCCGCGGGCCGCCACCACGATGGTGGAGCTGCTGACGGACGTCACGGCGAGTCGGTCACGGCCGGCAGCACGTCCCTGACCAGCCGCAGCAGCTGGTCGGCCTCGTCCGCGACCGGCCAGAAGTGCACGCGGCGACAGCCCCGGGCGGCGTAGGCGGAGAGCAGTTCTGCGCACGACTCGGCCGACCCGACGCAGACGCGTCCGCGCAGGCTGTCGGGTTCACGGTCCAGGGCCGGCGCGAGGACCTCGGTGAGCACCCGCTCGGCGTCACGGGGACTCTGCGTCACCCAGGTCCACATCGTGACGAGGGCGTGCGGCGGCTCGGGCCGCCCGCGGCGCGCGCACTCGCGAGCGAGCCGCGTGCGGGCCCGACCGAACTCCTCCGGATCTGCGTGGAACGCCGAGGCGACCCAGCCGTCGCCGTGCTCGGCCACGCGGGCGATCCCCGCCGCCGAACCCCAACTCGCCACCCAGAGCGGGATCGCCGGCCGATCGGCGCTCGAGGCGAACTGCGCGCGGAGCACGTCGAGCGAGGCGTCGAACCGCTCCCACCGTTCGGACCACGGGACTCCAACGAGGTCGTGGTCGGCCCGCGACGAGCCGGCCCCGACACCCGCCACGACCCGACCCTCGGACATCCGGTCGAGCGCGAGCATCGTGGCGGCGTACTGGTGCGGGCCGCGCACCGTGGGCAGCGCGACCGTGGTGGCCAGCTCCAGCGACCCCGAGCGCGCGGCGGCGGTGGCGAGCAGCACCAGTCCGTCCGTCCACGGTCGGGAGAAGGTCAGGTGGTCGTTGGCGGACAGCGCCACGAATCCGAGGTCGCGGGCGGCGTCCACCACGCTCTCGGTACCCGCCTTGGAGGCAGGCTCGGAGAAGGCGAGTTGCGGCAGGTGGACTCCGGCTTCCACCCGCCCACAGTGACACGCGCGCGCGGTCGGTGTCAGGTCACTGCGACTCGTCGACCGTGAGCGTCGATTGGTCGACTTGTCCCGTGCGGAAGGCAGCCCGGCCGACCATGTGGGCCGAGACGGGGGCGGTCAGCAACTGGAAGAGCGCCACGATCGCGATGAGCGTGAGGTCGCCGACGGACTCGATCCGCAGCGCCAGTCCCGCCAGGATCAGCAACAGCCCGAGCGTCTGGGGCTTGGTGGCGGCGTGCATGCGGGTGAGCACGTCCGGGAAGCGGACGACGCCGACCGCGGCGGCGAACGCGAACGCCGCGCCGAGGATCAGCAGGGAGCCGGAGACGATGTCGATCATCGGTGATCGCCTTGACTCCCCGGGCCCTGCGACGCCGCGTAGCGCGCGATGCTGACCGACCCCAGGAACGCCACGAGGGCCATCGCCACGAGGATCGGCAGCGTCGTGCTGTGCCGGCTGATCGCCGCCTCGACGCCGATCGCGCCCACGCAGGCGGCCACGAACACGTCGGTCGCGACCGTGCGGTCGAGCATCGTCGGACCGCGCACGATCCGCACGAGGCACAGCACTCCGGTCAGGCCGAGCAACACGGCACAGGCCACGCCCACGTAGGTCATGAGGTCTCCTCCAGTCGTCGGGTGGATGCGTCGAGTTCCTCGCGGCTGCCGAACGTGGCGAGCAGGCGGTGTTCCTGCATGCGGGCCCGGTGGCGCGCCTCCGCGACCTGCTCGGGGGTGTCGGCCTCCAGGACGTGCAGCCACAACTGCCGGCTGGGCGAGTCCAGGTCGATCAGCAGCGAGCCGGGCACCAAGGAGATCAGCTCGCCGGTCAGGACCTGCAACAGCTCGGACCGGCTGACCAGATCGATCCGGATCACGGCACTGGCCGGCGGTGATGCCGGGCGGATCGCCAGCCACGCCACGTGGAAACTGGCGACGACGAGGTCGTACAGGAACACGGTCGCCAGGACGAGCGCCCGCCATGGCCGGACGGTGCCGCGCACCGACACCCGCGGGAACGGGAACACCAGCACGATCAGTGCCGAGACGAGGATGCCGCCGATCAGATTGAGTCGCGTGAGGTCGCCCCACAGCAGCAACCACACGAACGTCAGCCAGGCGATGACGGGCAGGTTCAGGGCACGGAACCGGTGCTGGATCCGGTTCATCCGAGGACCGCCTCGATGTAGGGGGTGCGTTCGGTCAGCTCGCTCGCGGCTCGCTCGGCGATGCCGAACAGCGGCGCGGCGAACACCGTCAGGGCGACGGTGACCAGCGCCAGGGCGAGGGTGGGCACCGCCATCCGCACGGGCAGTCGCTCTTCCTCCTCGAGCCGCTCGAGCCACGTCGTCCGCCGGTCGGTCATGGTGCTGACCCCGGCGCGGCCGTGCAGTGAGCCGCCCATCGCGGTCGGGTCGAAGGGGACGGGGGTGTCGTCCTCGGTGTCGTCGATCGGTTGCCAGAACGCCCGGTTCCAGGTCTTGGCGATCGCGTAGAGCGTCAGCAGGCTGGTGCCGACCGCGGCCGCCACGCCGATCAGCGCGAGCGCGTCGCCGGCGTCGACGCCGGCCTCGAGCAGCGCCAGCTTGCCCAGGAACCCCGAGAACGGGGGGATCCCGGCGAGATTCATCGCCGGGACGAAGAACAGCACCGACAGTGCGGGGGCCGCCCGGGCCAGGCCGCCGAGCCGGTCGAGGTTCGTCGTGCCCGAGCGGTACTCGATCAGGCCCGCGACGAGGAACAAGGTGGTCTGCACCGTGATGTGGTGGACGATGTAGAAGATCGCGCCGGCGATGCCGAGCTCGGACGCGACGGCGACGCCGAACAGCATGTAACCGATGTGGCTGACGAGCGTGAACGACAGCACACGTTTGATGTCCGACTGGGCGACGGCGCCGAGGATGCCGATGACCATCGTCAGGATCGACGCCCACAGCAGCAGGGTGCGCAGTTCGTGCGTCGGGAACAGCAGCGTCTGGGTGCGCAGGATCGCGTAGACGCCGACCTTGGTCAGCAAGCCCGCGAACACGGCGGTGACCGGTGCCGGCGCCGTCGGATAGGAGTCCGGCAGCCACGCCGACAACGGGAACACCGCGGCCTTCACGCAGAACGTCAGCAGCAGGAGCAGCTGCAGCATCGTGCCGATGGAGGTGGGCAACTCCGGCAGGCGGGTCGCGAGCTGGGCGAAGTTGACCGTGCCGGTGGCTGCGTACACGCAGGCGATCGCGACGAGGAACAGCGCCGACGACGCCAGCGAGACGACGATGTAGATCGTTCCCGAGCGCACGCGCGCCTCGGTGCCGCCCAGCGTGATCAGCACGTACGACGAGGCCAGCAGGACCTCGAAACCGACGAACAGGTTGAACAGGTCGCCGGACAGGAAGGCGTTCGAGATTCCTGCGCTCAGCACGAGGAAGGTCGGGTAGTAGACCGACAGCGGTGTCGCGCGTCCGAACTCGACGATGCCCTGACCGATCGAGTAGAGCAGCACGCACAGCGTGACGATCGTCGAGATCATCAGCAGCAGGGCGCTGAGCCGGTCGGCGACCAGGCTGATGCCGATGTCGGCGGGCCACCCGCCCACGTTGAAGGCCTGGGGGCCGTGGCGATCGGCGCGCACCAGCAGCGTGGCGGCCGAGGCCGTCACGAGCAACAACGTGACGATGCTGATGATGCGCTGGGGGGCCGCGAACCGGCCGAACGCCAGGCACAGGCCGGCACCCAGCAGGGGCAGGATCACCGGGGCCAGCACGAGCTGGTCGAGCAGGCTCGTCATCGGCGGACCTCCGACGACGGCTGGTCGTCGTCCTCGTAGTCCTCGTCGGGCAGTTCGCCGTCGATGCCCACGATGTCGTCGAACGTCGTGGAGACGTCGTCGCGCTCGGCGCGGCTGCGGATGAGGTCGTCCTCGAGGTCGTCCTGCACGTCGTCGGTGCCCGTCAACTGCCATGCGCGGTAGGCCAGCGCGAGCCCGAAGGCGGTCGTGCCGAGGGTGATCACGATCGCCGTCAGGGCCATCGCCTGCGGCAACGGGTCGGCCATCCGGCCGTCTCCGAGCCCGAGGATCGGGGCGCGCCCGGCGGGACCGGACACCACCAGGAACAGCACGTTGAGGCCGTTGCCGAGCAGCACGAACCCGATCAGCACGCGGCTCAGGCTGCGCTCGAGGATCAGGGTGACGCCGCACCCGACGAGCACGCCGACGACGGTCACCAGCATCAGATTGGTCGTCATGCCGGGACCACCTCGGGCTCCTCGGTCTCGGACTGTTCGTCGATGCCGCTGCCGAGGCTGCGCAGGACGTCCAGCGACAGTCCCACGACGACCAGGTAGACGCCGATGTCGAAGAAGACGGACGTGACCAGGTGCAGTTCGCCGAGCAACGGGATGGGGATGTCGACGATCGCGCTCTGCAGGACGCCGCCGCCCAGCAGGGTGGGCAGCAGCCCGGACAGTGCCGCGGTCGCCAGGCCCAGACCCAGCACCATCCCGGCGTCGATCGGGGCGGCGTTGTCGAGTTCCTCGGCCCCACCGGCGAGGTAGCGGATCATCAGGGCCAAGCCTGCGAGCAGGCCACCGGCGAAGCCGCCACCGGGGGAGTTGTGACCCGAGAGCATGAGGTAGACCGAGAACAGCACGACGGTGTGGAAGATCAGTCGGGTGACGATCTCGAACACGATCGAGCGACGCTGGTCGTGCAGGTTGGCCGCGAGCCACGCATTCGAGTCGGGCGTGACGACGCGGTGCGGCCGCTCGGTGCGACCGGACCGGTCGGTGATGAGGAAGATCAGGCTGGCGACGCCGGTCGCGGCGACGACCAGCACGCTCAGCTCGCCGATCGTGTCCCACGCGCGGATGTCGACGAGCGCGACGTTGACGATGTTCTTGCCGCCGCCGTAGTCGTAGGCGGGGACGGCCCAGCCCTCGGAGATCGGATCGCGCGTGCGCGCGTTCGTGGACACGAACGCGAAGCCGGCGACGGCGATGCCGACGCACACGCCCACGCCGACCCGGATCCAGCGGGCCACGTTGAAGGGCCGGTCGGAGAAGAACGGCGGCAAGCGACGCAGGACCAGCACGAACGTCACGAGCAGGAACGTCTCGACGAGGGACTGGGTCAGGGCGAGATCCGGCGCCCCGTGCGCGACGAACAGGATCGCCGTGCCGTATCCGGTGACGCCCAGCAGCAGCACCGCGCGCAGCCGGCGCCGCGACCGGACCGTCATGACGGCCGCCGCGATCATCAGCGTGCCGGCCACCACCTGCAGCGGATTGTCGGCGAACAGCACGTCGGGCCGCTGCCACGCGACCACGAGCGCGGAGCCGGGAACGACGACCAGCGTGACCAGGATGATGCCGAGGTAGACCGGCAGCGAGCCGCGTTGCGTGCGACCGGTGACCTCGACGGCCAGCCGGTCGACGCCGCGCATCACGAGGTGGTAGCCGCGCTCGGCGTCGGGCATCGGCAACCGGTCGACCACCGCGTGCTGGGCGGCCGCGACGGGCCGGCGCCACATGAACAGGGCGAGACCGGCCGCGATGCACAGCGCTGACAACGCCAGGGCGGGGGTGAAGCCGTGCCACAAGGTCAGCACGGCGTGGTGGGCGCCCTCGGGGAACTGGTCGGCGTACGTCGCGATGCGTGGGGTCAGCGCCGCCCCGGCGAACCCGGCGATCAGGCTCAGAGTGGCCAGCACGGCGGGCACCGCGACGAAGCCGGGCGAGAAGGCACGCGGCGAGCAGGGCTCGACGCCGGGCTTGTCGGCGAACGCGCCCCACACGAACCGCGCGGAGTACGCCATCGTGAGGATCGAACCCAGCACGATCCCGGCCAGCGCGAGCGTGCCCCAACCGCCCCAGCCGAGGTCGGCGTCGAGGTCGAGGAACGCGGCCAGCGCGGACTCCTTCGCCGTGAAGCCGAACAGCGGCGGCAGGCCCGCCATCGAGGCGGCGGCCACGACGGTGGTGACGAACAGGACCGGCCTGGCGCTGCGTAGTCCGGACAGTTCGCGCAGGTCGCGGGTGCCGACCGACCGGTCGATGATGCCGACGACGAGGAACAGCGCGGACTTGAACAGGGCATGCGCGCACACGAGCGCGAGCCCGGCGAACGCCGCCGACCGGGTGCCGACGCCGACGACCGCGACGAGGAAGCCCAACTGACTGACGGTGCCGTAGGCGAGCAGCAGTTTGATGTCGTACTGGCGCAGGGCACGCAAACCGCCGAGCAGCATCGTGGCGATGCCGAAGCCCACCAGGACGGGGCGCCATCCCGGCGTCGCCGCGAAGACCGGTGCGAGCAGCGCCACGAGGTAGACGCCGGCCTTCACCATGGCCGCGGCGTGCAGGTAGGCGCTGACAGGCGTGGGCGCAGCCATCGCGCCGGGCAGCCAGAAGTGGAACGGCACGAGGGCGGACTTCGAGATGGCGCCGACGAGGACGAGGCTGATCGACGCGGTGAGCGCGGCGCTGGGCTCGGGCGGCGACTGGAGGATCTCACTGATCCGCGCCGTGCCGCTGAGCACGTGCAGCCCGACCAGTCCGACCAGCATCGCCAGTCCGCCGAATGTCGTCACGATCAGCGCGTTCATCGCGGCGCGGCGGTTCGCGCGCCGCTCGGGGTTGTGACCGATCAGCAGGAACGACAGGACCGTCGTCAGTTCCCAGAAGATGTAGAGGAGGTAGACGTTGTCGGCCAGGACCAGACCGAGCATCGCTCCGGCGAAGCCGGTGAGGACGCCGGAGAAGCGCCAGAGTTCGGGATCGTGCGGCCGGAAGTACCAGGCGCAGTAGACGAGCACGAGCGTGCCGACGCCGGTGACCAGCAGCGCGAGGATGCCGCTGAGCGCGTTGACCGTGAAATCCAGATCGAGCCCGATCGCCGAGATCCACGCCCAGTGCTCGTAGGTGGGCCGGCCCTCGGTGGCCCGCGAGACGGGTCCCAGCAGCCACACGAAGGACACGGCCGGGGCCAGTGCGAGCAACCAGAAAGCCCGACGATCCAGGATGCGGACGAGCACAGGGGAGGTCGCCGCGGCGAGAAAGTGCAGCGCGACGAGGAGGACCATGGGCTTGCCGCAACCCTAGCGGAGCGCGCCCTGTCGAGTGTCGGCGCAAGGTGTCAGAATGGGCCCCATGGCCGACCCCGAGAACTCCCACCCCGCCGGTCGGCCGACCGAATCCGGCAGCGACGCCGGACCGGGCGCGCACTCCGCGTCCGAGGTCTGGATCCGGCGCATCGTCGTCGCGCTGGTGCTCCTCGTGGTCGCCTTCATCGTCTACCGGATGGCCGCTGCCGCGGTTCCCCGGTGGTGGGCGCAGCGCATCGCCGGACAGGTCGACAACAGGATGAGCGTCGGCGTCTTCTGGGGCCTGTTCTACGGATCGGTGTTCACCTTCGTCCCGATCCTGCTGATCTGGCAGGTGCGCCGTCCCTTCCTGACGTGGCCTTGGAAGGTCGCCGTCGCGGTCGTCGCGCTGGCGTTCGCGCTGCCGAACCTGTTGACACTCGGGATCTCGCTGGGCAACAACAGCGCGTCCGACGCCGCGTGGATCACCCTGGTGTCGCAGGCGCCGGGCTTCCAGTGGGCGACCCTGTTCGGCGCGATCGGCGGCGCCCTGCTCGCCCTGCTGCTGATCGTGACGCTCGCCTCGTCGCGGCGCCGGAAGTCGCAGGTCGGAGAGCTCAAGGGACAGCTGGCGGAACGGGATGCGCCCACCGACGACCGAGAGGAACCCCATGCCTGAAGCGTCCGCCACCCCGAGGCCGGAGTCGCTCCGGACCGGAACGGGACGACGCGCCAAGAACGTGTTGCCGTCGTTGGACGACCCGTCGGCCTGGTATCGCCAGCCGATCGCCTCGCTCGACTTCGAGACCACGGGGGTCGACCCGCGCCGCGACCGCATCCTCAGTTTCGCGGCGTTGTCCGACGTCGGTGGCGACCTCATGGGCATGGTGAATCCGGGCATCCCGATTCCCGAGTCGTCGGCGGACATCCACGGCATCACCGCCTCCGACCTGGCCTCCTCGCCGGTGTCGGCGCAGGCGCTGCGCCCCGTGCTGGCGTGGGTGGACGACCTCGTCGAGCGCCGGATCGGCCTCGTCGTCTACAACGCGGCCTTCGACCTGACCTTGCTGCGTGCGGAGGCCGACCGCCACGGCCTGTCGCAGCCGGACTGGGACAGCCTGCTCGTCGTCGACCCGTTCGTGATCGACTGGGGCGTCGACCGTGATCGCACGGGCCAGCGTCGGCTCTCCGACGTCGCCGCGCACTACGGCGTGCGGCTGGACAAGGCCCACGACGCGGCCCACGATGCGCGCGCCGCGCGTGAGATCGCCTTCATCCTCGGTCGGGAGTTCCCGCAGGCGGTGGGCTCGTCCCTGGCGATGCTGATGGCCCAGCAGCGGTACTGGATCGCCGCCCGCACGATGGAGTGGAACCGGCGCGCCCACGAGCTCGGCCGCAACCTCACGATGCCCGGCCGCAACTGGCCCTTCGCCTGAGCGGTCAGGTCAGTGTCGCGTCGACGAGGTCCTTGGCGGCGGCCTGGACCTCGGCGAGGTGCTCGGGGCCGCGGAACGACTCGGCGTAGATCTTGTAGACGTCCTCGGTGCCCGACGGGCGGGCGGC
>CAYXFT010000065.1:0-411 GCA_964464335.1 uncultured Aeromicrobium sp. | reverse complement strand
GCGCCGTTGCCGGGCGCCTCGGTCAGCACCGCGGTGATCGGCTCCCCGGCCAGTTCCGTCGCGGTCACGTCGGCTGCGCTCAGCGCACCGAGGCGGGCCTTCTGCTCCCGGGTCGCGGCGGCGTCGATGCGCGCATAGGCGGGATCGCCGTGGCGGGCGACCAGGTCGGCGTACAGGACGCTGGGGCTCTTGCCGGTCGTCGCGATGATCTCCGAGGCCAGCAGCGCCAGGATGATGCCGTCCTTGTCGGTGGTCCAGACCCCGCCGTCGTGGCGCAGGAACGACGCGCCCGCCGATTCCTCGCCACCGAACCCGAGCGTCCCGTCGATCAGTCCGGGCACGAACCACTTGAATCCGACGGGCACCTCCACCAGCGGCTTGCCCACGTCGGCGGCCACCCGGTCGATCATC
>CAYXFT010000064.1:0-13606 GCA_964464335.1 uncultured Aeromicrobium sp. | reverse complement strand
GAAGGAGTTGCGAGGCCGGAAGTCATGTAGTGGGGCTCCGATGGATGGATGGAATCGTATGGTGGATTTGGAGTGCGTCGCGGATGAGGACGTGCCTCACCCACAGCGCATCTCTCAGTCTACGACACGCCGCCCGCTCCCGTAAAACCGGTCAGGACGATCCACAGATGCCCACGGCGTTACCGGTGAGGCACACGTACACCGGCGCACTCGTCCGCGAGGCCCCGGAGGCGTCCACGACTCTCGCCCGCAACCGGAAGACCGAGTTGCCGCGCGCATGGCCGTCGTCGACGTCGAAACTGCCCGAGAGCGCTCGGGTCAGGTCGCCGCCGTCGAAGGTCCTCGTCTCCACCGGGTGGGCGTGCTGGTCCTGCCCCGTCACGTGCAGCAGGTCCGCCGTGACCGTCACCGACTCCAGTTCCGCGTCACCCGGTTCGGCCTTCACGGCGAAGTCGAGCGTCCCGTGGCGGTCGCCGTTGACCGTGGTGGTCGGCAGGACGATGCCGTTGCGCGGAGCGGTGAGCGACACCGTGGGCAGTGTTCCCGTCTGGGCCCAGCCGAGTGCACCGGAGACCGCGCCGTCATCGTGCACCAATTCGTAGCGGATCGTGTGGATGCCCGCGGCCAGCTTCACGGTCGAGCGCTGCTGACCGAAGAAGGGCGAGGCAAACCATTCGAACTTCGGGTCGTCGTCCACCCAGAGCCGGACCCAGTCCTGTCCCGACGCGGCGAACTCGTACGTCCCCCCGGAGAGTCGCACCCGACCCTGCCAGCGCACTCCGTAGCGCTGCGAGGGCAGGCCCGCTTCCGGCAACTCCCCCGCGGCGCCCTGCAGGTCGATCGTGTTCACGCACTCACGCGGACCCACGGTGGCCACCGGGAACGTGGCATCGGCGAACCGCAACCACGACCATTTCTCCGGATACGACGCAGGATCGTTGGCGAGGCTCGAATCGGTGAGGTCGTGGAAGGTGCGTGAGAACGTCCCGACGGGGCACTTGGCGACGGCGGTGGGGGCGACGTAGTCGATCACCCGGATCGACCCGTCGTAGATCGACAGGTACCAGATCCGACCATCGGGCCCTTGGAGGAACTTGACCGGTCCCCCGGCGACGCCCGCGGGGGCAAAGGTCTCGACGTCGGAGACCTGGGCCAGATCGTCCACCCGGGCCGTACGTACGAAGTCCTGCGCGTAGTCGCCGAAGAAGAAGCTGTTGCGGTAGTCCTGCGGGTAGACGCCGCCGGTGTAGAAGACGCCGCCCGTCACGGACGCTCCCCCGAGATGCTTGTAGGTGTAGGCCGGATCGGCCACGGCGTCGGCGCCCTGTGCCCACAGCAGCCGGCACTGGTCCCACGGGTTGGTCTCGACGTCCGGCTCCGCGCCGGTGGAGACCAGGTCCTCGACCCCGGCGGTGCGCCCCGAACCTTCGTAACAGGGCCAACCGAAGTTGACCGGCGCCTCGGCGTGGTGGTCGTGCTCGAGGACGTCGAGCTCCTCCCACATCGACTCGCCGACGTCACCAATCAGGATCGTCCCGTCCTCACGGGCCGAGATCCGGAAGGGGTTGCGCAGCCCGAGGGCGGCGACCCGGCTCGCGTTGGAGGTGCCGAAATCGGAGGTCTGCGTGCCGTCGTACTCCGGGTCGCCGAAGTACGGGTTGTCCTCCACCCCCCGGCCGGTCTCCGGATCGATGCGCAGTACCTTGCCGGACAGGACGCGGGGGTCCTGGGCCCGCAGCGACTGGGACCGGCCCCCCAGACCGGCGGCGAACGAGGCACCGTCGCCGACCCCCACGAGCAGGTTGCCGTCGTGGTCGAAGACGAGATCGCCGACCGTGTGACTCTGGCCCACGAGCGGCAGGCAGTCGTCCGGGAACGGCCCCGTCGCGGCGAGGCACCGCGCGTCGGTCACCCGTCCCAGGATCACCGACCCGGCGTCGTAGTCGAGGGGTTCGTCGCCAGAACTCCAGCCCGACACGTCGATGGCCTGGACCTGCTGCGCCTGCTCGTAGTCGGGAGCGCTCTCCTGCCGCAGGACGTAGGAGACGTAGATCCGATCGTGGTCGCCCGAGGCCTCACCGAACTGTGGGTCGACCGCCAGTCCGGTCATCCCCCGATCGCCTTCGATCGCGACGTGATCGCTGAGGTCGGCGACCACCTCGGTGGCGGAGTTCGCCCCGTCGGGCGAGCGCTCGAACGTCAGCACCCGGCCCGACTTCTCCGCGACGAACACGCGCCCTCCGTCCGTCACCGCCATGGAGGTGGGCAGGTCGAACCCGGCCTGCAGCGTGTCGATCGAGAAGCCGGCCGGCAGACCGGTCGTGATATCGCTGTCGGTACCCGCCTGATCGAACTCGATCACCTCGGACAGTTCCGTTCCGGCCGGGCCGATGGCGCGTGCGGTCAGGTCGTGCCGACCGCGGACCGGAGACCACGCGTACTGCCACGGAGCGCTGGCGTCCCGGCCGACCTCCTGGCCGTCGACGTAGAACCGGACGGACGACACCGGGCCCGTGGTTGTGGCCGACAGGACCGTGTCGCCGCCCTCGCCCGTGGAACCCGGCTCGTCGACCTGGACGGTGATCGGCCACGACACGGTGGCGGTGGCCGAGGAGAGCGACGGGACCTTGCCCAGCGCCCACAGGACGGCGCGGTACTGGCGCCCTGCCGCCTGCAGGTCGGTGGCGAATCGCGAGAACGTGGCTCGTCCTCGCGCATCGGAGGCGCCGCCGGAGACGATCGTGCGCCACGTCCCGTCGGACTCCCGTCGCTGCAGTGAGACCTTGCGTCCCGTCCGGGCGGGCGTGACCGTCACCGTGGCGCTGGCGGTGCGGGTCGCGGCGTCCTTCGCGACCTGCAGGCCGACCGCCTGACGCACGGTGCGAAGCGTCGCGGTGCGACTCGTGCGCACGGCCCTGGTGACTCCCTTGACCCGGGCCTTCGGGAAAACGGCCCGGACGACGATGCTCGACCGCGTCGTCGACACGGTGAACTTCTTCGCTCCGGACGCACTCGTGGTGCCCTTGCGCCATGTGCGCCACGCCGAGCCCTCGCGGTACTGGAGCCGCACGGGTCGCTTGAGCTTCTGACCGGCCGTGACGGTGACGGTGACGGACTCGTGAGCGATCGCGGTCGTGCGCGAGAGCTTCAGGGAGGCCGGGGCTGCCTCCGCAGGAGCGGCGACGGCGACGAGACCCCCCGAGACGACGGCGAGGACCAGCAATGCCCTGAGGCCCGAGATGCGTGCAGGCATGGCCTGAATTCTAGGTCATCCGAGGAAATCACCGAGGAGCGAGGAATGCGCCCAAGGCTCGCACGTAGAGATCCACGTCGGCGGCCGCCATCGTCTCGCGCGCCGAGTGCATCGCCAACTGCGGTGCGCCCACGTCGACGGTGAGCATCCCCGTGCGGGCGGCGCTCAGCGGGCCGATCGTGGACCCGCACGGCAGGTCGGCGCGATGCACGTAACGCTGCAGGGGGACGCCAGCCTGCTCACACGCCCGCGCGAAGACCGCAGCCCCTCGCCCGTCGGTGGCGTAACGCAGGTTCTGGTTCACCTTGAGTACGGGGCCACCACCCAGGGTGATCCGGTGCAGGGGTTCGTGGCGGTCGACGTGGTTCGGATGGGTCGCGTGCGCCATGTCCCCCGACGCGCAGACCGACGCAGCGACCATCCGGTGGTAGTCCTCGCGGTCGCCGCCCGCCGCCAGCACGATGCGCTCCAACACCGTCGCGAGCAGGTCGGACTGGGCGCCGCGCTCGGACGTGCTGCCGACCTCCTCATGGTCGAAGAGGGCCAGGAGTTGTCCCGTGGGTCCCGCCGGGGCGGACAGCAGTGCGTGCAGGCCGGCGAAGCAGGTCGCCTGGTTGTCCAGTCGCGGCGCGGCGACGAACTCCGCGTTCGCGCCGACCAGTGCCGATGCGGTGGCGTCGGCGGTCATCAGATCGAATCCCGCGACCTCGCTCGCGTCGAGGCCGGCGGAGCCCGCGAGCCAGGGTAGGAACTCCCCCGACCCGAGCGTCCACAGCCCGTCGAGGTGGCGTTGGCGGTCGGGCGCCGACTGGTCGCGGTCGAGGTGGATCGCGAGATGGGGCACCCGGACGACAGGTTCCGCGGTCCGTACCAGGTGCTCGGCACCCACCCGTGTCACGAGCCGGCCGGCGACGATCAGGTCTCGGTCGAGCCACGTCTCGAGGATCGGGCCGCCGTAGGGCTCCAGGGCGAGCACCGGCACGTCCGCCCGGCGGGTGTCGTGGTGCTGCTTGAGGCGCAGGTTCGGACTGTCGGTGTGACCGCCCACCACCCGGAAGCCGGCGGCGGGGTCGGCCTGCGTGCCCGTGCGCCACGCGACGACCGAACCGGCGCGCCGCACCACGTAGCTGCCGGGCTCGCGCGGCCACACCGAGGTCTCGTCGAGTTCGACGAAGCCCTCCCCCGTCAGCGTGGAGACGACGGTCTCCACGACGTGGAACGGCGTCGGGGACGCATCGACGAACCGGCACAGGTCTGCGGCGGAGTGCGACATGGCGTCACTGTAACGACCGACGCCGCCCCCGAAGGGGCGGCATCGGCGACGTACGGAGGGAGGTGATCAGTTGGCAACCCGGGTGCCGACCGTCTCCGACTCGTCGTTGTCGTCCTTGCGCTTGCCACGGGCCACGAGCAGGGCACCGCCCGCGAGCAACAACAGGCCCAGGATCGAGGCCACCAGCGGAATCGTGGTCTTGACCGCCGCCAGCAGCGACGCCTTGCTCTTGTACTCGTCGACGTTCTCCTGGACGTAGTCGTCGGTGTACTGCAGCGTCGCCTTGGTGGTCGTGGCGCCGCGGACACCGTTCAGCTCCAGGTACGCGTCCTGCGACTCGCCACCGGAGATGATCGCGCCGGTGACCGGCTCGACGTACAGGGTGCGGACGTTCGAGTAGATCCGATCGGCCGTCACGGTCGCCTCGTCGGAGTCGACGAGGTTGCCCGGGACGTCGGTCGTGCCGGTCTTGGTCGGCTCGATGGTCTGGACGAACTTGTAGACCGTGAGACCGTCGATGTCGGTCTCCTCCTCGAACTCGGCCGGCAGCGCCTTGTTCAGCGTCCCGTCCCAGAACTGGTAGGTCTCCTTCTGCGTGTTGAAGGGGAACTTGAAGTACAGGCCCTCGAAGGGGTCGTCGATGGCTTCACCGTCGGACTCGCTGACGGCTCCGTCCCAGTCGACCGTCTCGGCCGACGTGCGGTCGAACGCCACGACGTCGTGCGAGCTGGACAGCGGGGTCTCACCACTGGCGCAGTCGAAGTCGGGCGTGTCGGTGCACACGTACGTGTCCCAGACCGCGACGTCCTGGTCGAGTTCGTCGGACGCCTCCTTCGACAGGTCGATGTCGCCGGTCGTGATCCGGACCGAGCGCAGCGGGCCCGTGGTGACCTTGATGCCGTTCGCGATGTCGAGGTACTCCGCGTCGGCGCCGGGCGCGGTCTCGGAGATGCTCGTCGTGTTCTGGTTGAAGGGGACCACGGCGAGCCTGTCGTACATGTAGAACTTCGACAGCAGGCCGAGCACCAGGAGGAACGCTCCCAGGCCCATCACGGCGATTCCGGTCTTCTTGGCCACCAGGGCTCCCTTCACAGGCTTCACAGTGTTCACAGGTTGTGATCGGGCACACGCTACCACCCAGTAGGCTTTTGGATGTGACAAGCAGCGCAACGGTGTCTCGGCGGGCCAGGACCGACCACGCAACTGCCGCGACTTTTCCCCTGACTTCCGTCGCGATGCTGCTGATCGCGGTCAGCGTGCTGATCAAGGCGTGGGCCGCCTTCGGATCGTGGTTCTACGAGGACGACTTCGAATTCCTCTCCGTCGTGGCGCGTGGCGAGAACGACCTCAGTTGGTACTTCACCCGGCACAACGTCCACTTCATGCCGCTCAGCCTGTTGCTCACGACCCCGGTCGGCCTCGTCGGCGACTTCGCATGGTGGCCGGCGGCGCTGGAGACCACGCTCATGAATCTCGCGGCGGCGATTGCGTGCTGGTGGATGCTCACCCGGCTGTTCGGGCAGAATCCACGCATCCTCGCGCCGCTGGTCTTCTACCTCTTCTCCCCGTTGCTGATTCCGGCCACCACTTGGTGGGCCGTCTCCATCAACCTGATCGCGGTCCAGGCTCCCCTGTTCGTGATGATCGGCAGCCACGTCGAGTACCTCCGGACGCGGAATCGCCGCTGGCTCGTGGTCGCGGCGGCGATGCTGTTGCTCGTGGCCGGGGTGTACGTGAAGGGCCTCGTCGTCACCGCGGTGCTGGGGCTCTTCACCGTCTGCTACGCCGTCGAAGGAGGCACGCTGGTCCGACGCGTGTGGACGGCCCTCGTCCAGTGGTGGCAGATCTGGTTCGTCTACATCGCACTCGGTGCGCTCACAATCGCCGTGTACATCCACCAGGGCGACTCGGCCGAGAACGGCGGTCTGTCCGGCGTCGGCGGCCTCGCCGACAGCCTCGTGCTGCACAATCTCTTTCCGAGCCTGGTCGGCGGACCGTGGACCTGGGCCGACATGGGCGGGATCCCCCGCCAACTCGCCAACCCGTCCGCCTTCGCGGTGTCGATCGCCTTGGCAGTCCTCGTGGCGGCATTCGCCTATGCCGTCCACCGCTGGACAAACGCGTGGTTGCCACTGGTATTCCTCGCCCCCGCGATCCTGGGAACGTTCGTCGCGATGTCTGCCTTCCGCACCGGCAGCTTCCCCTTCCTCGGCCTCGAGACGCGGTACTGGGCCGACGTCCTGCCCTACTTCGTGCTCGCTTTCGGCGTGTCGGTCATGCCGCTGACAGGGTTGCCCGAGGTGAGGCGACGGCGAGTCGCCGACAGTCCCGAGCCGCCCGCCGTCGTCGCGCTCGCCGTCGCGGCCGCATACGTCGTGTCCTCGCTCGCCAGCACCCTCTCCTACGTCGAGCCATGGCACACGGACTTTCCGGCCCGCCTGTTCGTCTCCGGCGCCCTGGCTCACGCCGACGACGACGGCAAGGAAGTGACCGTCGCGGACGTCCCGGCCCCGGCAGCTGCGATGTCCGGGACGTTCTATCCCTACAACACGCCGAACTATCTCTTCGCGCCCAGTCCGGGCCGATTCTCAGGTGTCGACTCCGGCGTGGACCTCACCATGCTGGACCTATGGGGAGAGCCTCAAGTGACCCAGGCGCACGGCGACATGTCCTTGGACGTCTCCTCGCAGGCGTGCGTCGGCGGCCCTTCGCACATCGACCTCGAGACCCGCACGTTCGACTTCCCGTTCTGGGTCACCCTCACGGCCACCTTCGAACGGACCACGACCCTCGACGTGGCCGTCAATTCGGCGCGATACACGTTCGAGGTCCCGTCCGGTCGACACCTCATCACGTTCCGGACGACCGGTAGCTTCGACCGCATCTGGCTGAACTCCCAGAACGGTGCGCCGGTCTGTCCCGAGTCGATCGCGATCGGCACCGAACTGGAGGTCCCGTGAACGGCCCGAGCCATCGGTTCGCCCAACTCGACTCGATCCGCGCCGTCGCGGCGACGATGGTCGTCGCGACACACACCTGTTTCTGGGCGGGGGTCTACACGCACGGCACCTGGGGAGCGGCCACGCAGCGGCTCGAGGTCGGCGTCGCCGTGTTCTTCGTGCTCTCTGGATTCCTGTTGTCGCGTCCGTACCTGCTCGCCGCACACGATGGCCGGCCCACCGACCCCATGTGGGCCTACGCCCTCAAGCGCGTCGGGCGGATCATGCCCGTGTACGTCCTCACCGTGATCGCGGCATTCACACTGCTCGACGCGAATGACGGGCTCGGCTGGCGCCGATTCCTGCTGAACCTGACGTTGACCGACTACTTCGTGAACTATCAGCTCCCGTCCGGCCTCACCCAGATGTGGAGCCTGTCGGTCGAGGCGTCCTTCTACCTCGTCCTACCGCTGATCGGTGCCGGGCTTCTCGCCCGTTTCTGGCGCCCCACTGCAACCGTCATCGGCCTGGTCCTGATCGGATTGCTGGGCCTGGTCTGGCTCAGCGTCACGACGACGAACGAGCAGGTGTTGCTCTCACGCTGGCTCCCGTCCTACGCACTGTGGTTCGCTCTCGGCATCGCGCTCGCGATCGTCGAGATCGACGGCGGCAAGACTCGACTGGCGGCCCATCTCCGGCGCTGGGCGTCCGATCGCGTCGCCTGCTGGACCTTGGCGGTCGGGCTGTTCGTCGTGATCTCCACCCCGATCGGCGGCTCGCCCCTCCTCGTCGCGCACACCGCCGCGGAGTTGGTGATGCGCCACCTCTTCTACGCGGCGATCGGGCTGCTCCTGGTCGCTCCGTGCGTGTTCGCCACCTCTGACGCAGCATCGCGCGTGCTGTCCCATCGGTGGTTCCGGCATCTCGGACACATCTCCTACGCGGTCTTCTGCTGTCACGTCATCGTGCTCGAGCTGGTCTTCAACGCCATCGGCTGGGATCTGTTCCAAGCACCGGCGATTCCGCTGTTCCTCATCGTTCTCGCGGTCAGCGTCGCCATCGCCGAAATGCTCTACCGTTTCGTCGAGCAGCCCGTGATCGACCGGGTTCACCGCCGTGTCAGGGATGCCCGCGCGACGGCGCCGAGCGCGACCGCCGCGAGCAACTGAGCCGCGCCCGTCGACACGACCTCACCGTCGAACACCGTCACGGTCACCGACGCACCCATCGCCACGCCTGCCGTCACCGCCGGCGCCCACGACCGTGGCAACGACGCCACCGCGAATCCCACCGCCGCGGCGGCACCGCCGGCGACACCACCGAACGCCAGGACCGCCAGCACGAGCAGGCCACCCACGATCGGGCGAGGCGCCCACACACGTGACGGTGTGAGCCGTCGGCGCCGCCGGACGACGGCGGTGATGACGAGCAGCAGTCCGGCCGCGACCGCACCCACCCGCAGTGCGGTCGTGTAGGTCGGCGACGCCGTGTACTGCGGGACGGCCTGGGCCGAGGTGCGGAAACCCTGCTGCCAGCCGTTCACGATGGCGGGTTCGGCGCCCTCCGCATCAGCCCACGCGGGGTTCGAGTTCCAGCGGAAGACCTCGAGGCTGGTCGACGTCGGGGTAGCGGACGCGTCGGTGCGGGTGAGACGCACGGTCTCGGGGACGAGTACGGCCGACGGTGCCAACTCGACCCGCTGGCGGCCCGCGATGGTCGGCACGTCGTCGCAGGCGGTCAGGGTGATGGAGCCGCCCGCCAACAGGTGACGCAGCGTCGTGGTGCCGGCGACCGGCACGGTCGCGTCGCCGACCCGCAGGCCGGACACGTCCTCGCAGGAGATCGCCACCTCGCGATCGGTGTCCAACCGAGGCAGGGCCGACCCGAGGGTCAGCTCTCCCACACCCACCGGCAGCGTCGTCCAGGTGCCGTCGGTGCGGTAGTCGCGCGCGTCCTCGGCCGACACCAGCGACACCGACAGGTCGTCGGTCGTGATCGGTGTGTCGAATCGGACCAGGCCGTTCCGGACGGTGGCACTCACGCGCAGATCGCCCGACCGGACGATCACCCGCGCCACGGAGGATGCCGGTTGTCCGACCGGCGTCGTCAACCGCAGAGCCTTCACCGTGGTGGGTTCGTCCCAGCGCACGCGGATCGCCGGGTCGGTGTCCTCGGGATCGGCGAGCCACGCCGTCCCGCGGGATCCGTCGAGCATCTGGACTGCCGAGGCGCCCGGGTCGTCGGTGACGGTCGACGACGTCGAGACAGTGACGTCGCGGTCCCGCTGAGCCAGCTCGTCGAGGCCCTCGGACGCGATCGCGCGCATCGAGGCCGAGATGCGCCACTCGTGTCCGGCGGAGGTGGTGAACTCACGCAGGATCCCCCCGGCGTCCTCGGAGAGGTCCTCCTGTCCGCTGCGGCACCGCAGGAAGTCGTCGAACTCGACGCATCCGGGCCGCCGGACGGATCCGAGGCCGAGCACGACCTCCTGCGGATCGCCCCATTCCTGTGGCGCCGCGGGCAACTCCAGGGTCCGCTTGATCGGGACGCCGGCGAGTTGCACCATCGCGAGTTGGGCGTCGCCGTCGGCCCGGGTGACCTCGATCCGGACCCTGTCGACCAGGCCGAGCGGGAACGTCACCGGGTCGTCGCCGGCCAACGTCACCTCGCGGCGCTCGCCACCGGCGATGATCGCAACGGCCTGGACCCGTCCATCGGGCAGGCCACCGCGCAGCGTGATCGACGGGACCGTGCGGGCCTGTTCCAGACCCACCTCGAGCCAGCCGCTGCGGCTGTCGGCGCGCCATGCCGTGACGCGCGAGTCGTCGAACGCCGCCCACGGCGAGGAGTCGGTGCGCCGCAACTGCAACGCCGCCGCATCTGATCGTGCCGAGGAGGCACTCACGGTCACCGCCCCCGACAGGCCGGCCGTCGTGAGCCACGACTGCTGACCGTCCGACAGGTAGTCGTGCACCGGACGATCCATGCTCCACGACTCGCCGGGCAGTTTCGTCGCCGACCGGGCTCGATCGACTGCGCCGAATGCGACCTCCTGCTCGCGCAACCCGTCGGTCAGGACGTAGCGATCGACCGGGACGGAACCCTGGTCCGAGGCCAGCACGGCGTCGCCGGTGACGACTCCCAGCGACCGCAAGCCGAGCAGGTCCGCGGCCGAACCGGCGACCGTCGTGGGCCGCACGTGCTGGGCCGTGGTCCGGTTGACCCGGTAGATCTCGACCGCGGGGGCCGAACTCGACCAGCCGCCGCGGGAGTAGGACCGCTGCCCGTCGATCATCGCGAAGCCCGAACCACCGACGCTGGGTCCGAAGGACGCGACCAGTTCGATGCCCGGCGACCGCTGGAGCGAGGTGCGGATCACGGCGTTGCGGTCCTCCGAGACCGAGACCTGCAGGTCGTTGCGGACCACGACGTAGCCGATGCCACTGCGGGCCAGGTTGTCCGCGAGCGCCGCGTCGGCGCGCCCCGTGGAGACCTCGTCGGAGATCGCGTCCAGCAACCGGATCGTCCCGGCCGGAGTCAGTGGGACGCTGTTGCGCAGGATCCAGGTCCCCGTCGACAGCGGCTGGATCGGCTCGTCGCCCGTGCTCCCCCACAGGTAGTCGGGGAAGGCCGAGGATGGCAGCAGGATGGCGCCGCGACCCGGTTCAGCATGGTCCGACACCCAGTCCGTCGAGTCCTGCCAGTACTGCGGGATGCCGTCGAACGTCCCTGTCGGGGCCAGCTGGTCGGACCAGGCCGGCAGTGTCGATCCGACGAGGACCGAACCGAGGGCGAGACCCAGTCCCCACCGCTGGGGCAGGGTGACCAGGTGCCGGGCCGTCACCGAGAGCGCGTGGACGAATCCCAAGGTCAGCGGGATCCGGATGACGAGGTCGAACTTGTGGGTGTTGCGCAGTGCGGCGAGAGTCCCGTCGAGCAGGTCCTGAACGCGCGCGGCACCGAGTCCGTGGATCGGTCCGGTGTGGCCCAGGGTGACCAGCACGACGCCGAGGAACAGGCCCACGACGAGGAATCGACGATGGGCCAGTCCGGCGAGAGTCAGACCGACGAGACCGGCCACCACGAGCAGCGCCGCGTTGGCGATCACGACCGGTTCGGTGAAGTAGAGGACACCCGCGCGAGAACTGGGCGACACGACCGGGACCCAGTTCGTCACGCCGCGCAACGCGTCGTCGATCGACGCGAGCCGGGTCGTGACCGAGGCACTTTCGATGAAGTCCAGGAAAGGAGGGCTGTAGCGGCCCAGGAGGAGCAGCGGGCCGATCCACCAGATCGTGCCGAGCAGCACCAAGGGCGGCCACCAACGCAGCATCGTGGCTCGACGCGGTCCGACGTTCATCAGCAGCCATAGCCCGGCCAGCGGGATCACCGCGAACGTCGCCACCGCGTTGACACCGCCGACACACGCGACCGCGACGGCACTCAGTGCCGCCGCCTTGCGGGCGCTGCCGCGCTGCATGCCGAGCACCAGCGGAAGCAGGACCCATGGAGCGAGGGCCATCGGCCAGACCTCGACCGAACTCGGCCCGATGACCGAGAGGATGCGCGGCGACATCGCATAGACGAATCCGCCGATCAGGGCGCTGTGCATCCCGCCGACACCCATGGCCCGGGCCAGCCAGACGAACCCGGTGAACGCCAGGCACAACAGGAGGGCCCACCACAGTCGCTGGATCACCCACGGTGGCAGCGTGACGGCGTGGCCCAGCCAGAAGAACGGCCCCATCGGGAACAGGTAGCCGTACGCCTGGTTCTGGACCTGACCGAGGTACCCGACCGGATCCCACATGCTCAGCGCGCGGGTGAGGAAACGACCCGGGTCGACGACCAGATCCAGCTTCGTGTCGGTGACCGTTCGCCCCGGTGACTGCAGGAACGCCAGTGCGGTCAGCAGGCCGCAGCCCGCCAGGATCCTCAGTCCGAAACTCGGCGCAGGACGATCGCCAGGTTCCACGTCAGCACCTCCCTGAGGACGGGCACCTTGAGGATCCACCAGCTCCAGCGGGGCAGATAACGCGGCATGAGCTCCAGCACCTCGACACCGGAGCGCCCTCTGGCCCATGCCAGACCGGCCGCCGCGGTGACGGGGAACAGCGACTCGCCGTAGACGTTCTTGGGCCGATGGCCGTGCCGGCGCTCATAGCGTCGGGCGGCTCGGTGTCCGCCGAGGTAGTGCCACGGGGCGGTCTCATGACCGCCCCACGGCCCCCACCAGAGCGTGTAGGAGAGGAAGACCAGACCGCCGGGCTTCGTCACCCGCACCATCTCGTCGGCCATGAGCCATGGGTCGGGAACGTGCTCGAGAACGTTCGAGGAATAGGTGACGTCGAAACTGCCGTCGGCGAACGGCAGGGCCATGCCACTGCCGAGGACCGTGCCCGGCTCGGGGTCGCCCAGACCGGACAGTTCGCCCAGGTCGGCGTCCAAAGGCGTGTAGCGAGCGCCCGCGCCGCGAAAGGCCGTGGCGAAGTAGCCCGGTCCCCCGCCGACGTCGAGGGTCCATGCCCCGGAGAGGTCGGCGTACTGACCGACCTGGGCCACCGAATCGGCGGCCAGCGTGCCGTAGAAGTGGTCGGGATCGCTCTGCTCGACCCGGAAGGCCCGGAAGAGGCGCCACGCTCGGCCAAGCGTGGATGCGAACGGGGCTTGGGTCACCCGCAGAACATACCCAACGACTTGTGACTCGCGGGTAGACTGTCCCGATGCGCTCGTGAGAACGCGGGGAGGAGGGGATCGGCAGTGCACGTGTTGCTGTGCAATTGGCGTGACACCCGTAATCCCGAGGGCGGGGGTTCCGAGCGGTACGTCGAGGCGATGGCCCGTGGTCTCGTCGACCGTGGCCACGAGGTCACGATCGCGTGTGCCGAGCACGACCGGGCTCCTCGCGACGAGACCGTCGACGGCGTCCGGTTCGTCCGCCGCGGCTCCAAGCTGGGGGTGTACCTGCAGGTCCTGCTCGGATTGCTGCTGCGCCGGTACGGACAGGTCGACCTCGTCGTCGACGTCCAGAACGGTCTGCCGTTCTTCACCCGACTGGTCACCCGCAAGCCCGTGATGCTGCTCGTGCACCACGTGCATCGCGAGCAGTGGCCGGTCGTCTACCCCGGAATGATCGGCAAG
>CAYXFT010000063.1:0-13927 GCA_964464335.1 uncultured Aeromicrobium sp. | reverse complement strand
GGTACTGGCGGCGCACCTCGGCGGCGATCGCGGGCTCGTCGGCCAGGATCGCCGCGGTGATCAGCAGGATGTCCTCCATGTCGATGCGGCCCCGGTCGCGCTTGACCTGCTCGTACGCGCGCAGGATCGCACCGACCTCGCCCGGGTCGAGGGAGCCGACCTCGCGATGGCGGCGGATCGCCTCGGCGCCGTAGTCGTCGGGACGGACGTTGGACACCTTGGCCCATTCGACCTCCGCGGCGAGGTCGCGGATCAGCGCCTGGTCACCGCGGACGCCGACCTGCCGCGCCGCCTCGGCGACGAAGGCGAACTTCGACTCCAGGATCTGTGGGAACTCGGTGCCGTACACGCGCGGCCAGAAGTAGCGGGCCTGCCGCAGGGCCGCGGAGTGGAACGTGCGCGCCTGCACGCCTGCGGCGCCCAGCGTGCGCAACCGCTCGCGCAGTTCGCCGGCCGCCTTGACCGTGAACGTCACGGCGAGCACCTCGGTGGGCTTGTAGACCCCGGTGGCCGTGCCGTAGGCGATGCGGTGGGTGATCGCGCGGGTCTTGCCGGTGCCCGCACCCGCGATGACACACAGCGGGCCCCTCAGGGCCGTGGCGACCTCGCGTTGCTCGGGGTCGAGTCCGTCCAGCAGGTCGTCGGCGTGGGACATGGTCTCCGATTCAGGTCGTCGAGCGCGGCAGCGACCAGCGTAGTCGGCCGTCCGGACAGATCCACCGGCTCGACTTGGGCCTGTGACTCACGCGTAGGTCGGCGGCACCAGATGGTGCATGACCTCGTGAAAGCCGCCGCGCACGTCCTCGGGCAGCCAGATCACGTGGTTCGACTCCGACGCCAGGTCGACGTCGTCCTGCAGCGTCACGACGTTCTCGACCTGTCGCGGAGCCTCGCCGTGCGGGTCCTCCAGACGCACGAGGGAGATCCGCATCGTCACACCGAATGGATTCGGGTTGACCAGACCGATGCCCCAGAACTGCTCGCTGGCGGCCGTCGCCTTCTGGTCCATGTCGATCATCACGGCGCGACACGGCTGTACGGGGCCGGGCAGATCGACCTCCTCGACCTCGGCCACCTCGACCTCGACGAACCGGACCTGATCGGCGCCCTGCCCGTCGAATCGCAGCACGTCGACCAGGGCCCCACCGGCCGGCAGGATCGCACGTCCCGCGTGGGAGCCGTTGACGCCGATCGTCACGACGTGCGGCAGGGCGAGGCCGTACATGTTGATCGGTCGGAACCTCAGGGTCGGCATCACCGAGGTCTCCGTGGCGTTCGTGATCGTCAGCGTCTGGTCCAAGGCACCGTCGGTGCCCCGAGCGACGTACTGCACCGTGAACGGCGCGTCCCGACGGCGTTTCCACACGCCCCAAGGCTAGGCGCCCGATCGCCGTCGACCGGCACACACCCCCGCACTCAGACCGCGTCGACCAGATCCACGATCTCGGTGTAGCCGCGGCGGGCGGCCAGATCGCGCGGCAGCACGCCGTCGCGATCACGGATCGTCACGTCCGCGCCCCCGTCGAGCAGCAGACGTACGGTCTCGACCTGCCGGGACGAGCCGTCACCGAGCACGATCGCCTCGTGCACGGCCGTCCAGCCCAGGTCGTTGACGTGATCGACCGGAACGCCCGCCGCCAGCAGGAGCCGGATCACCGCGAGGTGGCCGTGCTCGCTCGCGGGGATCAGCGCGGTGCCACCGAACCGGTTGGTGCTGCGGACGTCAGCCCCGTGGGCGAGCGTCAGTCGGACGATCTCGGTCAGTCCTTCTGCCCCGGCGTAGAGGAACGCGGAGTCCTGCAGGTCGTCCTTCGCGTTCGGGTCGGCGCCCGCCTCCAGCAGCAACCGCGCCACGCCCGGCCGATCCTGCTTCGTCGCGGCGACCAACGGCGTGCGGCCCTGCGCGTCGCGCTGCTCGAGGTCGGCACCTGCGGCGATCGCCGCGCGCACCTGGGCGCCATGGCCACGGGGTGCGGCACGGACCAGCAGTCGAGTGGCCTCCTGCCGCGTCATCGACGCGGTCGGCTGGGTCGAGGCGGGTGGGCTCGTCGAAGGCGGGGGCGCCGGACTCGGGTCCGCGGATCCCTCACAGGCGGCGGTCGCGCCCAGCAGCAGGACGGCGAGAGCGATGATCAATCGATTCATGGCCGTTTCGACGGTAGCCGGTCGGTCGGAATGCCCGGGCGTTTGACGGCGTTCAGGATGATGGAGATGCTCTCCCCCCTCCGGAAGGAACCTCGATGACCGACGCGCAGTTCACGATGTACAGCACCCCGTGGTGCGGCTACTGCCACCGCCTCAAGGGTCAGCTCGGGCGTGAGGGGATCGAGTTTCTCGAGGTCGACATCGAGCAGGACCCGGACTCGGCGCTGATCGTCGAGCAGGCCAACGGCGGCAACCAGACCGTCCCCACCCTCGTGTTCGCCGACGGCACCGCGCTGACCAACCCCTCGGTCGCCCAGGTCAAGGCCCAGCTGGGGCTGTGACCTCCGCCGACTCCGGCGCGAACACCTCGCGCGACTGCAAGGCGTAGCTGACGGGCACCAGCACCAGTTCGGTCGCCACCTTCGCGACCAGCAGCGGCAGGCCGATCGTGGTCATCCCCGTCAACAGGATCCAGTTCACGATCAGCAGGTACGTCGCCAGCACGGCGTAGCGCACTCGTGCCGCGGCCGGTTGCGAGCGACCCCGGGTGTCGAACACGTATCGACGGTTCATGAGGTAGTTCGCGCTGGCGCTGACAACCCGCGCGCCCACCACCGACCACAGCAGCGAACCCATCGCGACGTGCAGCGCCAGCAGCACCACCGTGTCCACGACGAACGACACGATCGAGGACGCGCCAAACGCCAGCAACGGCCGGTAGATCCGTACCGAGTCGCGGATGGGCCGGAAGTGCGACGACGCGTTGTCGTCGAGGTAGATCGTGCGGATGGGCACGGTCCGCAGCACGATCCCCTGCCGGGCCGCGTCCAGCAGCATCTCCAACTCGTACTCGTACCGCTCGCCGGGCACGTCGCCCAGCCACCCCAGCAACGTGGCCGGGAAGGCCCGCAGACCCGTCTGGGTGTCCTGCAGCCGTTCTCCCGTCGCGATGCGGAACAGCAACCGGGTGGCGGTGTTGCCGAGTCGGCTGCGCGGCGGCACGTCGCGGTCGAAGGCGCGCTGCCCCAGCACGATCGCCTCCGGCGCACCGGGCCGCAGGTCCACGGCGTCGGCGACCCGCCAGATGTCGGCGACGGCGTGCTGGCCGTCGGCGTCCGCCGTGACCACCGGACCGGCGGCGCCGATCGCGGCCAGATGGGCGAACCCCGTCTTGAGTGCCATTCCCTTGCCCCGGTTGACCGACAGGCGCAGCACCCGGGCGCCGATGGCCTCGACGGCCAGGAACCGCTCGCGATACGACGCGCCACTGCCGTCGTCGACCACGAGCACCTCGACCCACGGTCGGGATCGGAGCAGGTCCGAGACGAGATCCTCGAGCAGGTCCGAGGGCTGGTGCGCGGGGATCAGGACGTGCACGTGATCACCCGACCACGCAGAGCACGTCCGAGACGCCGCGCTCGCCGCCGTTGCTGGGCCGGTTGACCACCTCGCCGCGGAAGTACATCGTCGAGGACCCACCGCCGTCGAGGTTGTAGGCGGTTCTCGCGCCGAGGTCCTGCAGGATCGTGGCCAGCTCGGGCAACGTGACGCCGCGGCTGTAGCCCCGGTCGCGGCCGTCGACCACGACGACCACGACGTGGCCCTCGTCGATCACGCCGATCGCGGTGCGCGGCTGCTCGCCCTGGATCGAGTGGTTCCCGAAGTTCGTGTCGACCTCCACCCGGTCGATGCCGTCACGCACGGTCCCGTCCGCCACCAGCACGGGGCCGAACGAGAGCGTCGTCCAGACACCGTCGTCGACCAGGTCCTGCGCGTCGGCCGCCGTCTCGTCGTACACACGGGCGGTGCCGTCGCGGTACAGCGCGAGCCCCTCCCGGGCGCCCCCGGAGCGGTAGAGCACTCCGTTGCGGATCTCGATGCCGGAGTCGCGGAAGCCGTAGTAGTCGCCGTTGACCGCGAACACGGCACCCTGGCGTCCGGCGATCACGGACGTGTTCTCGACGATGTTCTCGCCGAACTGGTCGTTCGCGAAGGCCGAGCGCAGGACGGTCGCGTCAGTCAACTGCAGGTCCGCGACGAAGTACGTGACCGTGTCGTCGCCGGATCCGGTCGTGACCTTCCGGACCGAGATCGTCGTACCGTCGGCGCTCCACGTGTCTCCTGAGTCGACGGCGTCGGAGGTGTCGAGCGAGGTCCCCGGGCCACCGGCCGCCTCGAGCGCGGAGGTGTTCGACACCTCGACGTGATCGAGGACGTACTCGTCGAGCGCCCAATACCCTGCGGCGCCCGCCGTCGCGATCGTCGCGGCCCCGCCGAGCAGGAAGGAGCGTCGCGAGACGCCGTGGCGGGCACGCCGGGGAGTCGTCTGCGGTGTCATGTCCCGACGATGACCCCGCGATCTGTGCGACCGCTGTGCCGCACGTTCGACCGCGGTGAGTGCGGTTGCTTCGCGCCATGGTAGATGTCATCGGCCAGAGGTTGACTTCCACCATGAGCCTCAACATCAAGAACGAGCGGGTCCACCAGCTCGCCCGCGAGGTCGCCCTGCGGACCGGTCGCAACCAGACGAGCGCGATCGAACTGGCGTTGCAGATGCTCCTGGACAGTCTCGACCGTGATCAGGACCAGACCCGTCGGATCGACCTCATCCACGACATGCAGGACGCCGTCTCCGCGCTCGACCTCGACACGGACGACCTCTACGACGAAGCCGGTCTGCCCCGATGATCGTGGACACCTCCGCGGTGATCGCCGTGCTGCGGCGCGAGTCCGGGTGGGAGGAGATCGACCGACTGCTCACCGACGCGGCGTCACCGCGGATGTCGGCCGGCAGCTACCTCGAACTGGGGATCGTCGTGGACCGCGGCGCGGACCCCGCCCTCTCCCGCAATCTCGACCGGCTGCTGGCGGCATGGGGCGTCACGATCGAACCGGTCTCCGTCGAGCACACCCGCCTCGCGAGGGCCGCGCATCGTGACTACGGCGGGGGTTCGGGACATCGCGCGCGGCTGAACTTCGGCGATTGCTTCGCGTATGCGCTCGCGAGCCAGACGGGAGAGCCGTTGTTGTTCGTCGGCGACGACTTCGCGCAGACCGACCTGCCCGCCGCGCGCCGCTAGGCCCAGCGGCCGGGCAGTTCGCCGCCGTACCAGTCCTCGATGAGCCACCGCGAGATCGAGACCTTCGGCGGCGGCAGGACGATCTGCTCGGACTCACACGCCTGCTGCAGTTGCTCGCGGGTGAACCAGCGAGCCTCGGCGATCTCATCGCCGTCGAGCGTGAAGTCGGTCGTCTCGGCGACCGCCCGGAAGCCCACCATGAGGCTCTGCGGGAAGGGCCACGGCTGGCTGGCCCGGTAGGTGGTCTCGCCGACGACGACACCGACCTCCTCGGCGACCTCGCGACGCACGGTGTCCTCGAGGGTCTCGCCCGGCTCGACGAAACCGGCCAGCGTCGAGAACCGGCCGGCCGGCCACGCCGGATTGCGAGCCAGCAGCGCCCGGTCGTCGGCGTCGGTCACCAGCATGATGACGGCCGGATCGGTCCGCGGGAAATGTTGTGCCCCACACGACGGACAGTTCAGCAGGTGCCCGGCCTGACTGGTGTAGAGGTACTCGCCGCAGCGCGAGCAGTACGTGTGCGACTGGACCCACCGCGCCAGCCCGACCGCGTGGATCGCCAGCGACAACTCGTCCTCGGTGAGCAGCGGCGCGAGGGTGCGGACACTGACCGGCGCGAACTCCTCGGGCACCCGCTGCACCGCGACGGCGGCGTAGTGCTGGCCGTGCTGTTCACCCAACAGGATCCACTCGCCGTCGGGCGCCTCGTCGACGGTGACCCACCGCAGTGCCGGACCGTCGATCGTGCCGACGTGCTCACCACCGAGGACCAACACCTTCAGGTCCGGGCTCTTCCACAGGTTGTCCTGCTTGCGCAGGTTGCCGGACCGGTCGTGCCGGGCGCGATCGAACGCAAAATTCACGCCTCACGTTAACCCGAGCAGACGCTCGAGCGTGGGACGGTCGGGCAGGTCGTCCACGGTCCGGGACTCGCCGAGCCGCACGTAGTGGAACGTGCCGACGACGCGATCGAGATCAATGCCCTGCATTTCGGCCCACGCGAGCCGGTAGACGGCCAACTGCAGCGGGTCGGCGTCGGCTGCCCGGTTGGTCTTCCAGTCGACCACCTCGAAGCCCTCCGTGCCGTCCTCGGCCACCGCGGCGAACACCGCGTCGATGCGCCCCACCACCTGCTGACCGCCGAGTCTCAGGCTGAAGGGTGCCTCGACCGCCACCGGCTCGCGACCGGCGAACGGGCCGGACTCGAAGGCGTCCTTGAGTGCTTGCAGATCGGCCTCGTCGACGACCTCCGCATCCCCACGGCCGGGCAGGTCGTCGGGGTCGAGCAGGGTCTGCTGGCCGTAGCGGGCCTCGACCCAGGCGTGGAACCGCGTGCCGAACCGGGCGGCCGGGGACGGCTGACGCGGCTCCGGCCGGGCCAGCCGGCGCGCGAAGGACTGCTCGTCCTCGGCGAGTGCGAGCAGGTCGGTGGTCGACACCGAGGCTGGCAACTCGACCCGGATCCCGTGGCCGGCCCGTGCCCGTGCCTCCTCCAGCAGCAGGTCGAGGTCCGTGCGTAGACCGGCGAGCCGCCCGTCGACCGTGACCGGCAGCGCCTCCTCGGCGGCCAGGTGTCCTCGTACCTCGTCGGCCAGTGCCCTGCGCCGCTCGAACGAGTCCAGCGTCACCGGCCACGGCAGGCTCTGGTCGACCAAGTGTGGATTGCCCTCGTCGTCGTCCGGTTCCTCCGCCCACACCACCGCGTCGATTCCCCGATCGGCCAACCAGTCGCGGACGTCGACCAGGAAGGCCGACTCGGCGCGAGGCTTGATCTGGGTGCGACCCCAGCGGTGCCCGCTGACGTGCAGTCGGCGGCGGGCCCGGGTGAAGGCGACGTACGCGAGCCGGATCTCCTCCATCAACGCGTCGCGCCGGGTGTCGTCCTCGAACTGCTTCTTCGCCGCGCTGGTCAGGTCGGTCAGGTGCGGCACGAAGCCGGTGTCGCCGCGCAACGGCGCGGGCAGCGTCTTCGCGACCGTCGGCCAGCGCGAGCGGCCACGGCCGGAGGGGAACACCGTGCCGGCGACGAACGGGACGAAGACCTCGTCGAACTCCAGGCCCTTCGCCTTGTGGATCGTCAGCAGCTTGACCGAGTCGGCGTCCGACGGCGCGCTCAGCTCCATGCCCTCGTTGAACTCGCGCTCGGCGTCGAGGTACGCGAGTAGTCCCGGCAGTGAGGCGTACCGGTCGTGCTGGGCGTAGTCACCGATCGCGTCCATCAGCAGGGCCAGGTTGTCCGTGGGAGTGCCGGCGACCGCGAGCTCGACATCGAGGTCGAGTTCGGACACCACTCGGCGCGACAGGTCGAGCAAGGGCTCGTGCGCGTGGCGGCGCAACCGCCGCAGCATCGCCGCGAGGTCGGCGAACCGGGCCCGCGCCGGCCCGGAGTACGGTCCGTCACCCGGATCTTCGACTGCCTCGGCGAGTGAGACGATCTCGGTCGGGTCCACCCCGGCGGTGGCGTCGTCCAGCGCCGTCCGCAGCGCGGCCTCGACGTCCTCGGGATCGGCCTCGGGACGAACGCGCCACGACCGCCCGAGTTCGGCGGCGCGGCGGCCGAGCAGGGCCAGGTCTCGATCGCCGATCCGCCACCGCGGACCGGTGAGCAGGCGCAGGACCGCCGGGTTGGCGGTGACGTCGTCGAGAACGGCGAGCACCGACAGGACGTCGACGACCTCCGGCTGCAGCAGCAGTCCGGTGAGACCCACGATCTCGACGGGCAGTCCGCGTCCACGCAACGCGCGGACGATCTCGGGGTTCTCGCTGGTCGTGCGCACGAGCACGGCGATCTCGCGCCGCGGCACACCCCCCTCGACCGCCTCGGCGACCAGGTCGACCAACGCCTCGATCTCCTCGGAGACACCGCGGTGCAGCGCGACCGAGACCTCGCCGGCGGGGTTCTGGGGTGCTGCGCGCAACGGCGTCACGACCTCGGCGACCCCGGGCGACCCGTAGTAGTCGCGGGCGACGTGACCGGCCAGGTCGATGATCTCGGGGGCGCAGCGTCGCGTGACGTCGAGGCTGAACAGTCGTCCTCGCCCGCCGTCGGCGCAGGGGAAGTCGTCGAGAAAGGCCGTCAGGTTGCCCGAGGCCGCACCGCGCCAGCCATAGATGCCCTGGGCCGGGTCGCCGACGGCGCTGATCGGCCGGCCGGAGAACAAGGCCTGCAACAGGTCGCGTTGCGCCACCGAGGTGTCCTGGTACTCGTCGAGGAGCACCACGTCGAATCGCTCGCGCAGGGACTCCTGGACCTCCGGGACCAGGGCCAGCCGAGCACCCCAAGCCATTTGGTCGGAGAAGTCCATGACGCCGGCGTCGACCTTGGCGGCGCGGTACTCCTCGACGAGCACGCTCAGCTCGTCGCGCTTGCGGCAGGCCTCGGCGATGTCGCGGTGCCACGTCAGCGGCTTCTCCACCGACTCGGCACGGCGGATCGTCTCGGCGTCGAAGGCGCGCAGCGTCTCGGGATCGACGAGGTGCTCGGACAACTGGCCGTCGAGGTCGAGCACGTCGCCGATCACGGTGGGCAGCCAGGCCGAGACGTGGCGCAACGGACCGTCGTGCCGGCGCACGACGCGCGCCGCGATCTGGAATCGCGTGGCGTCGGCGAGGACGCGCAGGTCGGACTCGATCCCGAGGCGCAGCCCGTGTTCGGCGATCAGGGTGCCGGCGAACGCATGATAGGTGGACACGGTGGGCTCGCCGTGCTCGGAGAAGTCCCCGACCCGGTCCAGTGATGCGCGGACCCGGCCGGCCAACTCGGCGGCGGCCTTGGCGGTGAAGGTCAGCCCGAGGATCCGATCGGGCTCCAGGCCGAGGTGACCGACGAGCCACACCACCCGGGCCGCCATGACCGCGGTCTTTCCCGCGCCGGCGCCCGCGATGATCGCCTGCGGGAACTGCGGATCGGCCGTGATCGCGGCGAGCTGCTGCTCGCTGAACGGGATGTCGAGCGCCTCCCGGAGGTGGTCGGTGTCGCGGACCAAGGGGGTCATTCGGCACCTCCGACGGTGGGCCCGGTGACCGTCGGACACAGCGACTGGAAGTCGCAGAAGCCGCAGTACTCGTTCGGCCGCGCGACGAGGTGTTCGTCGCGCACCGTGCGGGCGGACTCGGCCAGCAGGTCGAGCGCGAAGAAGGGTGCGTCGGCCGCGGCGTCGGGAGCAGCCTGCGGCTGGACCTTGGGTGAACCCGGGTCCTTCGCGCCGGCCCCGTTGCGCAACTGGACCAACTCCGCACCACCGGAGCGGGCGTCCTGGATGCCGAAGTCGGTGACGGCGCCGTGCTCGACCGCGACCTGGTAGACGCCGAGCTGGGCGTGGGCGGCGATCTTGCCCGCCGACGGCGCCGAGCGACTGGTCTTGAAGTCGACGACGTGGACCCTGCCGGCGGCATCGACCTCGACGCGGTCCATCGATCCGCGCAGGACGACCTCCTCACCGCCGACGACGAACGTGGTGCGGAACTCGTGCTCGGCCGCGAGGACCTCGCGCGGGTTGGCGACGTGCCACCGCGCGAACCGGGCCAGCGTCTCGTGCGCCGCGGCGCGTTCGCGCTCCCCCAGCCACGCCGCCTGGTGGTCGAGACGATGCCAGACCTCGTCGAGCCGGGCGACCAACTCGGGGACGTCCGGTGCGACGTCGCGGCGCACCACGTCGGCGGCGATCGCGTGCACGATGGAGCCGAAGCCTTGCGCCGATGTCGACGCGGACTCGCCGTGGGCCTCCCGCCCGAGGAACCAGCGCAGCGGGCACGCCGTGATGCCCTCGACCGCCGACCCCGACAGCGCCACCGGCTCGTCGGCCGGTCGCCACGGCGCGTCAGCCCGGGTGGGCTCGGCCAGTCCCCACCAGCGGTCGGGCTGGGCGGCACGACCGACCGGCAGGCCGGATCGGGCCACCTCGGCCAACATCTGCGCCGCCTCGTCGCGCAGCGCGGGGTCGTCGGTCTGCTCACCGATGCGGCGCAGTTCGGTGATGACGCCGCGCAGCGAGACCGGCCGCGCCGGGCGGCCGTACGGCATCGCGTCGGAGTCCAGCGGACCGAATCCCGCCGCGAGCAGGTCGGTGACGAAACGCGACGGCTGGTCACCGTCGTCCGTGGGCGTCTGGACGGCCGTGACCACGAGGCGACGGGTCGCGCGCGTGCAGGCCACGTAGAACAGCCGGCGTTCCTCGCGCAGCCGTTCGCCGCGGGCACCCGGTGCGGTCGTGTCCGCGCCCGAGCGGGCATCGTCGAGGTTCTCGGTGCGCAGCAGGCTGCCGCGCAGCCGCAGGTCGGGCCACCGGTCGGCCTGCACGCCGGCGACCACGACGAGCGGCCACTCCAGGCCCTTCGACCGGTGTGCCGTCATCAGTCGGACGGCGTCGGGCCGTGCCACGGAGGACTCGAGTTGGTCGGCCGGGATCTGCTGGGACCGCAGGTCGGCGACGAAGTTGGTGGCGTCGCGTCGACGGCCGTGCTCCTCGGCGCGCGCGGCGAGGCGGAACAGGGCGCAGACGGCATCGAGGTCGCGGTCGGCCGCGAGCCGGCCCTCGGCCCCGGACTGCCACTGATCACGGAGACGGGTGGGCCACCGGGTCCCGCTCCACAGCAGCCACAGCGCCTGCTCGGGCGGCTCGCCGCGGCGCAGGACCGCCGCGGCCCGGGCAAGCAGGTCGGCCAGCGCGCGCGTGGCCTCGATCGCGTCGACGGTCGCCGGATCGGCGGCGTCCAGCCCCAGCCCCGCGGGATCGCGCAGCGCGGCGGCGATCAGGTCGGCCGAGGGCGACTCCGGATCGCGGCGCCGCAGCGCCCGGCCCAAGCGGCGCAGCGCCGGACCGTCGAGCGCGGCCAACGGACCGGTGAGCAGAGCCTCGGCGACCTCGGGATCGAGGGGGACGTCCCGCGCGATCTGGTCGGCCGACTCGAGGGCCAGCAGCAGCGCCCGGACGGCAGGCTCAGCCACGAGCGGGACCTCGTCGCCGGCGACCTCGACCGGCACCCCGGCCGGCACGAGGATCCGCTGGAGGCGGGTCAGATCGGCGCCCGTGCGCACCAGCACCGCCATCTGCGACCAGGGCAGCCCGTCGTCGAGGTGCGCCCGACGCAGCATCGCCGCGATGTGCTCGGCCTCGGCGGTGTCGGAGGCGAAGGTCGCCACCGCGACGCTGCCCTCGTGGTCGGCGGCGGACCGCAGCGACCGGTGCCGGCGCGCCGCCTCGAGGTCGAGCCCGGGCGGCACCGGCGGATCGCCCAACGCGATGCCCGCCGCCGCGAGGATGCGCGGACCGAACCGGCGCGTCGTCGTCAGCGCGATCGTCGGGGCCGGTTCACCGGCGACCGCGAACCGGCCCGGAAAGCGCGTGATCGCGGTGGGGTCGGCTCCCCGAAAGCCGTAGATCGCCTGGTCGTGGTCGCCCACGACGACCAGGTCGCGACCGTCCCCGGCCAGATCGTGCAGGAGCTGCACCTGCAGGGGGTCGGTGTCCTGGTACTCGTCGACCACGACGAGCCGGAACCGGTCGCGCAGCAGTCGCTGATGGCCCGGATCGGCGGCGATGCCGGCCGCCCGGGTGACCAGGTCGGTGTAGTCGGTGAGGTTCTGCAGATCGATCACCTGCAGGTACTCCTCGACCGCGTCGGCGACCCGTGACCACTCGGGGCGATCGTGGGTGGCGGCCAGCGCGCGCACGTCCTCCGGATCGAGGCCGCGTGTCGCCGCGGCCGACATGAAGGACTGGATCTCGGCGGCCAGGCCGCGGGTGCCGAGGGCCGGACGCAACGACTCGGGCCACCCCGCGGTGTCGTGCCCGCGCAGCAGGTCGGCGACGACGGCATCGCGGACCGGCGCGGTCATCAACTCGGGCGGCGACGCGAACGCCTCGGGATCGGCGAATTCGCGCACCAGCGCGTAACAGAAGGCGTGGAAGGTCAGGGCCGCCACCGGGCCGGCCGCCCCGGGCAACCGGCGCGCGATCCGGTCGCGCAGTTCACCGGCGGCCTTGCGGCTGAAGGTCAGGACGAGGATCTGGTCCGGCGCGAGTTCGCCGGTCTCGATGCGCTCCACGACGACCTCGACGAGGGTGGTCGTCTTGCCCGTGCCCGGGCCGGCCAGCACGAGCAACGGTCCGCCGCGATGGTCGACGACGGCGCGTTGCGCGGCGTCGAGCTCGGGCGCCGGCGCGCGCTCGGTCGCCGGGCGCGACACCACCACATCGACAGGCACGCGCCCATGGAACCAGAGACCTCCGACAAGACGCCGCCGACGCCCCGGCGATGGCCACATCGGGGCACGGCGCCTAGCGTTCGGACCATGAGCCACCCCGACCGGCCCGTGCCCTTCGCCCCCACGGGTCAGGCCTATTGGATCGCCCTGGCGGCGAGCCTGATTCCGATCCCGTTCTTCAACGCCCTGATCACCGCGATCGTCCAGCTCGTGATGCGGCCGAAGGCCAAGCGCCTCGGCGGGCTGGCCGAGCCGAACTCACGGAACGCCCTCAACTGGTCGCTCACGTGGCTGTTGGTGACCGTGCTCGCTCCGCTGACACCCGCGATCTTCGTGCCCCTGCTGGGCAATCCGCCGCCGGGGTGGGTGACGGCGACGGCGTTCGTGTTCATCGGGCTGTACCTGCTCGGTTGCGCCGTCAGCGTCATCTGGCTGGTCGTCGGCGCCGTGCGCGGCGGTGACCACGTCGTCCGCTGCCCGCTGGCGATCCCCTTCGTGCGCGCCCCGCGCTGACCTGGTCAGAAGCCGGGAGCCAGCGCCTCCCGCACGTCGACCCGGCCGTGGCGCACCGGCGTGTCCTCGTCGTGCCAGTGCTGCTGCGCGTCGACCATGAGATGAGGCGGCAGGCTGCCGTTGGCGCGGACGACCCGCCACCACGGCACCCCGTGGCCCTCGCGCGACATCACGGCGCCGACCTGCCGCGCACCGCCGCGACCGAGATGCTCGGCCACCAGACCGTACGTCACGACGCAGCCTGCAGGCACCTTCTCCACGACCTGCAGGACCGCCTCGGTGAACGCCTCGTCCATGGGTCGACGGTACCGAGGAACCGGGCCCGGGAACGACGAAGCGGCCCCGGACGAGTCCGGGGCCGCTCCAGGTCTGGTCAGTAGGTGGGCTGCGAGGGATCGATCTGGTTGACCCACGCGACCACGCCGCCACCGACGTGCACGGCGTCGGCGTAGCCGGCGCTCTTCAGCACGGCCAGCGCCTCGGCCGAGCGCACGCCCGACTTGCAGTGCAGGACGACCTGCTTGTCCTGCGACAGCCGGTCGAAGGCCTTGCCCGCGATGATCTCGCCCTTGGGGATCAGGACCGAGCCGGGGATCTTGTTGATCTCGTACTCGGTCGGCTCGCGCACGTCGACCAGGACGAAATCGCGTCCGCCGTCGTGGCGCTCCTTGAGCCAGTGGTCGAGCGTCGCCACCGAGATCGTCGAGTCGGCAGTCGCCTCGGCGGCCTCGTCGCTGATCGCGCCGCAGAACGCCTCGTAGTCGCCGAGCAGTTCGGTCGGCAGGACGCCGTTCGGGTCGCGGCGCACCTTGAGCGTCGTGTACCGCATCTCGAGCGCGTCGTAGACCATCAGTCGGCCGATCAGCGGATCGCCGATGCCGGTGATCAACTTGATCGCCTCGGTGACCATGATCGATCCGATCGAGGCGCACAGGACGCCCAGCACGCCGCCCTCGGCGCACGAGGGGACCATGCCCGGCGG
>CAYXFT010000062.1:0-14157 GCA_964464335.1 uncultured Aeromicrobium sp. | reverse complement strand
CGGCGGGCCTTGTCGAGGCTGACGTTGTCCGGCCACGAGTTGAGCGGTGCGAACCGCTGCTGGCCGGCGCCGGCGCCGCCGCGGCCGTCCTGCACCCGGTAGGTGCCGGCGCTGTGCCACGCCATCCGGATCATGAGCGGGCCGTAGTTGCCGAAGTCGGCGGGCCACCAGTCCTTCGAGTCGGTCAGGACCGCGGCAATGTCGGTCTTCAGTTCGGCGAGGTCGAGCGAGAGGAACTCGGCGCGGTAGTCGAAACCGTCGTCCATCGGGTTCGCGGCCGGCGAGTTCTTCGCCAGCAGTTTGAGGTTCAGCCGCTCGGGCCACCACGCCTGGTTCGCGTCACCGGAGGTGGGCTTGGGCAGCTTGTCGTGGATGACGGGGCACTGTCCCTCGGTGGGGTGAAGTCCCTTGGCCTCGTGGGGCTCATTCATCTCGCCGACGACGGCGTCCGGCTGGTCGGAGTCAGGCATGACGGTCCTTTCAGGTGGGTTTCAGCGGTGGGGTGAAGCGCAGTCGGGGCACAGGCCCCAATAGACGACCTCGGCCTCGTCGACGACGAATCCGTGGTCATGGTCGGGAGTCAGGCAGGGCGCGGTGCCGATCGCGCAGTCCACGTCGACGATGCGTCCGCAGGACCGGCACACGAGGTGATGGTGGTTGTCGCCGGTGCGCGTCTCGTAACGGGCCACCGTCCCGGCGGGCTCGATGCAGCGCAGGAGGCCGGCGGACGTCAGCGCGCGCAGGGCGTCGTAGACGGCCTGGTGGGAGAGGTCGGGGATCGTGCGACGTGCGGCATCGATCACGGCGTTCGTGTCGGCGTGCGGGTGCTCGGAGACGGCGGTCAGCACGGCGGAACGTTGCCTGGTCACCCGCAGTCCGGCGTCGCGCATCAACTGCTCGACGTCGGCGGTGGTGGGCATGACGCCACCATACCCCTTTCCTTGAATCGATCAAGAAAGGCCGAGGTGGGTGTCGCCCGGCGATCGCGTTCGATGACGATCTCCTGCCGCCGCCGTCCGATCAGGATGGTCGCGTCGCCGGTCTGGCGGGCCGACCCCCAGTCGTGCCACGTCGCGACGACGGTGGCGGCGTGCAGCATCGAGCGACCCCGATCTGCCGCGCTGCCGACTCCGAACCACGCGGACACTTCCTTGGCGGTCATCCGGCGACGGCCCGGCCCCACCTCGTCGTTCGCTCGCAGCGTGGCCCAGGCGACGGCGGCGGCTCGCTGGACCACGGTGCCCTTGCGCCGCAGCGGCCTCGGATCGCGGCAGGCGAGCAGTGCGACGAAGCGACGGATGGCCGTGCGGAACTCGACGTCCAGCCGGTCGTCGGCGAACGCGTCCAGCAGCGGGACGAGGTTCTCGAACAAGGGCACCAGGTCGCCCGGTACCTCGGTCCAGGCGAAGGGCTCGTCGGGCAGCGGCTCGGCGTCGAGCTGCTCCAACGACTCGATCCCGCCGACGCGGTCGGCGAGGTCCTGCAACGGGTGGGGCGGCTCGACCGGCTCCGACCAGCGGTACCACGGCGTCTGCCAGCCGTACGTGCCGATGACGCACAGGAACTCGGGCCGGAGTCGATCGATCGTGTCGATCACCGCGCTGGTCTGCTCGGCCGGCACGGTGTCGCGATGCGCGAACCGGACGAAGTCGCCGATGAGGTCGGGCAGGTACTTGAGCAGCTCCGGTGAGTGCAGCGAGGGCTCCGGGAACCACCGGCCCAGCAGGTCCTCGACGTCGTCGGGCGTCCACCGCCACAGGTCTGCCCCGCGCGCTGCCTGGTGCCTGAGCGCCCCCACGAGTACCGGATGGCAGGTCTCGTACGGAAAGTCGTGGGTGCGTGGTTTGCGGAGGAACTCATGGGCCGCGTAGCGCGGTCGGCGCAGGTCGTACCCGCCGAGGGAGTCCTCGTCGTCGGGCACGGCATGCAGGTGGCGGATCGTCGGTCCGGGCTCGTGGGTGGTGGTCATGGAGCGACCGTAGGAGCGGCCTCTGACATCGCCGTGAGTTCGTCCACAGGTGCCCTGCATCGGGGGGTGTGCCGGGTGCGCTTTCTGGAAGGATGGCCTTGGGTTCTCACCGAGATCAGATAATCTGATCGCATGAGGACGATCAGTGCCACCGAGGCATCGCGCGGATTCTCCGATCTTCTCGACGCCATCGAACGAGGGGAGTCCGTCGTGATCACGCGAGGGAACAAGCCGGTCGCCGAGGTTCGCCCGGTTCCGGGGAGGACGGGAGCCGACCTTGCGGCGCGGCTCGGAAGGGTGTCGGTCCTGGACGACGACTTCGAGGCGGACGTCAGGTCGGCGACCGCCATGGTGACCGAGGCGGGAGACCCGTGGGGCAGCGACTGATCTTCGACACGACGGCACTGATCGACTTCGAACGCGGTCGCCTTGATCGCGAGACATTCGCCGACGATGACATCGCGATCGCGGCGGTCAGCGTGGCCGAGTTCAAGGTCGGCGTGGAATCGGCCCGGACCGACCTCCAGCGCGCGGCCCGACAGCGAGTCCTCGCAGATGTGCTCGAAGCGGTGGGGGTGCTCGACTACGGCACCGCCACGGCGCTGAGTCACGCGAGTCTGCTGGCGTCGGCCCGGAGGTCGGGGACCCCGCGCGGCGCCCACGACCTGATCATCGCCGCCCACGCGATCGAACACGATCGCATCGTGGTCAGCCGCGACGCGGGTGCGCGCTTCGGCGATCTGCCCGGTGTCCGGACGCTGGACTGATCGCTTCGCCGTTGCGCCATGCTGGGGACAACGACGAAAGGACGAGTCATGCCGTTGACCGGCGAGTACGAACCGAGCACCTCCGCGTGGGCGCGCAAGCAGGCTGAGAGCTTCGAGGCCACCGACGGCCAGAAGGCCAACACGCTGCAGGGTGTTCCCGTCATCGTGCTGACGAGCGTGGGTGCCAAGTCCGGCAAGCTGCGCAAGACGGCGCTGATGCGTGTCGAGCACGACGGCGACTACGCGGTCGTCGCGTCCAAGGGCGGCACCCCCGAGAACCCGGCCTGGTACTGGAACCTCGTGGCCGAATCGCACGTCGAACTGCAGGACGGCGCAGTGAAGAAGGACTACCGGGCGCGCGAGCTCGAGGGCGACGAGTACGCCACCTGGTGGGAACGGTCCGTGGCGGTGTGGGCGCCGTACGCCGACTACCAGAAGAAGACCGACCGCACGATCCCCGTGTTCGTGCTGGAACCGATGCAGTGACCTTCGTCGACGAGGCGAGTCGGCTCGATGAGGCCGATCCGCTGTCCCACCTCGTCGACGCCTTCGTCCGGCCGCCCGGTGTCGTGGCGTATCTCGACGGGAACTCCTTGGGTCGGCCGCTGCGACGCACGCGGGAGCATCTCGCCGAGTTCATCGACCACGAGTGGGGCGAGCGCCTGATCCGCAGCTGGGACGAGCGCTGGATGGACCGGCCGATCGAGGTCGGTGACCGCATCGGCACGGTGGCGCTGGGTGCCGGGCACGGCCGGACGGTCGTCGCCGACTCGACCACGGTCCTGCTCTACAAGCTGGTCCGCGCGGCGGTCGCGGCGCAGGCGGGCCGCGACGAGATCGTCGTCGACACCGAGAACTTCCCGACCGACCGCTACGTCGTCGAGGCGGTGGCGCGCGAGTCGGGCCTCGTCGTCCGCTGGATCTCGCCCGACCCGGCCACCGGCGTCACGGCCGACGAGGTCGAGGTGATCGTTTCGGAGCGCACCGCGCTGGTCGTGCTCAGCCACGTCGCCTACAAGTCGGCGTTCATCGCCGATCTGCCCGAGATCACGCGGGTCGTGCACGCGGTCGGCGCGTTCGTGCTGTGGGACCTGTGCCATGCCGCAGGGGCCATCGAGATCGGCCTCGACGTGGCAGGCGTCGACCTTGCGGTGGGGTGCACGTACAAGTACCTCAACGGCGGACCGGGTGCACCGGCGTTCGCCTACGTCGCCGCCGACCTGCAGGAACGGCTCGAGCAGCCGATCGCCGGCTGGATGGGGCACGCCGATCCCTTCGCGATGGGACAGGGCCACGTACCCGCGACCGGCATCCGCCGCTTCATCAGCGGCACGCCGGCGATCCTGGCGATGGTGCCGCTCATGGACATGCTCGACCTCGTCGAGGAGGCCGGGTTGCCGGCGATCAGGGCGAAGTCCGTGGCGCTCACCGAGTTCGCCGTGCGGATCGCGGACGGATCGCTCGCGCCGCTGGGCGTCACCGTCGCCTCACCGCGCGACCCTGCCGTCCGCGGTGGCCACGTCACGCTCGAGCACGACGACATGCGCCGGGTCGTCGCCGAACTCTGGCAGGCCGGCGTGATCCCGGACTTCCGCAATCCCCGAGGACTGCGCGCAGGTTTCTCGCCGCTGTCCACCAGCTTCGCCGAGGTCGCGGCCGCGCTGGAGCACGTCGGCCGCGCCCTACGGTCCGACACGGCGCAGTCCGAGGGCTCCTGATCCACCCGTCCCCTCCCCGGTTTTGAAGACTTTTCCACGTACGACGACGCCGTCGAACGTGGAAAACCCTTCAAAATGTCTGCCGCCGCGGCGGCGACGAAGGTCAGGTCGCGACGGCGCTGGAGACGGTGACCCCTGCCTCGCGCCGTGAGCGCAGGATCCAGCCGGCGACGTCGCCGGTGACGTCGAGGGCAGCGAGGTCGTCGAGCGTGCCGGCACCGGCCTTCACGAGCGCCTCCTTGCGCGTCCACAGGCGCAGGAACTCGGCCATCGGGTCGACGGCGACGGCCGCGGACGCCCGTTCCGCCGGGGCCAGCGCGCGGTGGGGGACCGGGCCGTTGAAGGTGTCCTCGAGGTCGATCCCGCATGCGCCGAACGAGGCCATCGCAGCCACGTGATCGCGGGTGTGGCTGAGGCTGATCCCGACGTCGGTCCGTCCGGCCACGAAGGGTCGGCCGTGGTCCGTGGCACCGCAGCCCGAACACCGCTGCGCGAACGGGACCTCCTCGGCAGCGATCCCCAGCAGCTGCCCCGCACACTCGCGGACGAGCACGTGGGCGGCGGCGTAGGCGGCCCGGTCGCGCGGGTCGACGAGCCGGTCGCGGCGGGCGTGCTCCGCGTCGGTCAGCAGCCCGTCGTCGGCAGGAGCGACGGCTCGCACGCGGACCACCGCGGTCATCGCAGCAGCCCCCGGAGCACGGCGGCGACCTCGTCGACGGCGGGTCGGCGCACGAGTTCCCCGTGGGTCGCCGCGACGGAAACGGTGTGGACCGCACCGGTGACGTGGGGGGTCCAACCGTCGGCCGACAGCCACGTCTCGGGACGTGGAGCCGTCGCGACCACCACCGTGACGTCGCCGTCGAACGTCGTGTGGTCGGACGTGCGCGTGATGCGTGCCGCCTCGACGACGGATGCGACACAGCCGCTCAGGGTCGGCTCCGGCAGGTGGCCGACGGCGCTGCCCGACTCGCGGAGCAGCCGGACCGTGGTCGCGCGATCGAGATCGCGATCGGTGGGGTCGAGGCCGCCCAGCCTCAGGATCCCGCGCAGTGCCTCGGCCTCCGTCGGCTCGGGCAGATGGCGCCACTGGTCGGCCGGGTAGGCGTCCAGCAGCACGACGGCGCCGACCTCCTGGTGGTCGGCACGGGCCTGCGCGGCGACCTCGTGGGCGGCCATCCCGCCGAGGGACCAGCCGGCGACATGGAAGCGACCGTCGCCGACGACCGTGCGGATCGCCGAGAGCTGTCGCTTCGCCAGCGCGGCGAGGTCGGCCGAGGGCTCCGGACGGCCCGCCACGAGCCCCGGTGCCTGGATCGCGTGCACACCCAGTTCCGGCGGCAGGCCGCTCAGCAAGGAGGCGTAGCACCAGCCCAGGCCGCCGGCGGGCGGCAGCAGGAACAGGGGCGCGACCGCGGGGTCGCCGGGCCGCAGGGTCAGCACCTCCTCCGTGCCGTCGTCGGGGATGCCGTCGGACAGCCGCCGCGCGAGGGAAGCGGGCGTCGGCGCCGCGAACACGTCGGCGAGCCTCAGCGGTGTCCCGAGGTCGTCCTCGACCCGGCCGATCAGCCGCAGCACCCGCAGCGAGTCGCCGCCGAGCGCGAAGAAGTCCTGCGTGGGTGACACCCGGGGGACATCGAGGACCTCGGCGAACGCGGCACACAGCCGCTGCTGGAGCAGGCTTTCGGGCGCGGAGGAAGTCGTGGTCACGGGCGGCGTCCAGGTGCGCGCCAGCGCCGCGCGGTCGACCTTGCCGCTGGTCGTCAGTGGCAGCGACGCGACCGGGACCCAGTGGTGCGGCAGGACCGAGGCGGGCAGGCGGGTCTCCGCCGCCTCGCGAGCGGACTCCACAACCGCTGGATCATCGGTCACCAGCCACACCACGAGGCGGTCGCCGACGAGCGACGCGGCACCCGCGGCCACCCCGGCGACGGTTGCCTCGACCTCGCCCAGTTCGATCCGCTGGCCGCGCACCTTGACCTGGTCGTCGGAGCGACCGAGGTACCGCAGGGCACCGTCGGTCCGCCACGCCGCGAGGTCGCCCGTGCGGTAGAGCCGGTCACCGGCATCGCGCAGGTGCGATGGCGGGGGCACGAATCGCTCGGCCGTCAGGTCGGGCCGACCCACGTACCCCGCGGCCAGTTGGACGCCTGCGAGCCACAGGTCGCCCGGTACCCCGATCGGTTGGGGCCGCATCGCCGCGTCCAGCACGAGACACGCGGTGTTCCACACGGGGCGACCGATCGGCACGACGTCGTCGTCGGTGGAGCAGTCCCAGACGGTCACGTCGATCGCGGCCTCGGTGGGCCCGTAGAGGTTCGTCGGCGCGACGCCGAACGTCTCGGCGCAGCCGGCCACGAGGTCGGGCGTGAGGGCCTCACCGCTGGTGACCACGTGCCGGACGCGCGCCTCCCGCAGGTGCCGGAGAGCCGTCCGGTCGTCGAGGAGGGCGCGCAGCATCGACGGCACGAAGTGCAGCAGGACCACCTCGTGACGCACGACGAGGTCGGCGATGGCGCGCGGGTCGCGGTGGGCGTCCGGCGGCGCGACGACGACGGTCGCACCGACCTGGAGCGGCCAGAACAGCTCCCAGACCGAGACGTCGAACGAGATCGGCGTCTTGTGCAGGACGCGATCGCCGGGCCGGAGCGGGAGGTGGTGTTGCATCCATGCCAGCCGGTTGTCGATCGCGCGGTGGCCGACGACGACGCCCTTCGGACGGCCGGTCGAACCCGAGGTGAAGAGCAGGTAGGCCGGCGCGTCGGGATCGTCGGGAATCTCGATCTCGTGAGGAGCCGTCGACCCGAGGCGCAGTGCGTCGGTGGCGTCGAGGACGTGGCGCGCTCCGGATTCCTCGACCATCACGGCGATCCGCTCGTCGGGCAGGTCCGGGTCGAGCGGCAGGTACACGGCACCGAGCAGGGCGACCGCGTGGACCGTCTCGAACAGGGCGATCGACCGGGGCAGACGCACGCCGACGACGTCGCCGGAGCGGACGCCCAGGCCCTTCAACCCGGTCGCGATCGCGCGGGCGGCGAGGTGCAGCTCGGCGTAGGTGCGGACCTCGCCGTCCGCGATGAGGGCAACGCCGTCGGGCGTCGCGTGGGCCCGATCGGCGAACCGACGCCCGAGCGTCGCGGTCTTGCGCTCGACCTGCGTGTCGTTGAAGCCCCGCACGACGGCGTGCAGCTCGTCGGGGGTGGGCAGGGGGAGGTCGCGGACGGATGCGCCGGGGTCCGCGGCGGACCATGTGTCGAGCCACGCCAGGAGTCGGTCGAGGTGCAGGCCGACCTCGGCGGCGGGGTAGAGGTCGGGGTGCGCGTCGATCTCGAGCCGGACGGTCCGGCTGCGCCCGGGAGTTCCACGGAGCGTCACGGTCATGTCCTCGACCGGTCCCGCGGTGAGGTTGCGGACCGACCCGGTCACGCCGTCGAGCCGCACGGTGAGGTCGAACGGGACGAGGTTGACCTGGACGCCGAAGAGCTGGTCGTCGCGCCGGCGCAGCCGACGGGCGAGGTCCTCCTGCCGCTCGAGCGGATGCGCGCGGACGACGGCGTGATCGGCGGTGGTGGCGGCGACGGCGTCGGCGATGGAACCGGTGATCGTGACGTCGACCGGCAGCACGTTCATCGCGGTGCACACGGTGGTCGCCGCGGGCAGCGCGCCGACACCGGGTCGCACGCGGTTCATGAGGGGGACGCCCACGCGGGTGCGCTCGGCACCGATGAACCGCGCGACGTACGCGCCGACCCCGGCGAGTACGAAGTCGGGCCAGCCGGTACCGAGCCGCGAGGCCGCCTCGACCAGACGCGTCTGCTGGTTCGGATCCACCGCGACGGCCGCACGGACGGCTCGCGGGGCCGGCCGGGCCTCTCGGCCTGCCGGCGAGACGACTCCCCGCAGGTCGGGCAACCGCGCCGCCCAGAAGTCGGCGTCGGCGAAGTCGCGCCGCTGGGCGAGGTCGGCGGCGACGACCGAGGCGAGCGGAACCGGTCGCTGCGGTACCGCGCCGGCGTACAACTCCGCGACCCGGCGCACCAACTGCTGGGCGCCGTAGCCGTCGAGGACGACGTGGTGCGCCGCGTGGTACCACCACGAGCGGCCGTCCGGCAGCATGAGCAGGGCGGTGCGGCAGGTCCGGCCGGAATCGGGTGCGAGCGGTCGGAGCAGGTCGGCGGCGAGCCACGCCTCGGCGGCCTCGGCGTCGGCCACGTCGACCAGCGGCAGGTCGACCGGTGACGCGGGGACGACGCGCTGCAGGGGCCCGTCGGCCGTGGTGCGGAACTCGGTGCGCAGCTGCTCGAACTGCGCATACGCTGCCTCGATCGCGGCCGTCAGCCGGCCGGCGTCGACCGCGCCGTCGAACTCGACGACCTCGGCGGTCGTGTGGCACGGATTGTCCGGATCCAGCTGGTGGGCGAAGTAGAGCCCGCGCTGCGCGGCCGTCAGCGGCAGCCAGGCGTCGGTCATCGAGGCGTCAGGGCGCGCCCCTGCGCCCGCAGGAACGCGACCGATGGGCTGCGGACGAGATCGCCGAAGTCGATGTCGACCCCGGCCTCGGCGAGGTCGTCCAGCACCTCGAACGCACGCAGTGAGTTCAGGCCCAGCGCGAACAGGTCGGCGTCGGGATCGGCGAGGGCGGCCGCCAGCACGTCCGGCGCCAGCGCCCGGGTCAGCGCCTCGCTCACGGCCGTGTCCCACGGCGACGCGTCGACCCCGGGGACAGGCGTCAGCGCATCGACCACGGCGTCGGTCATCGCGACGACCCCGCACGAATCGGCCACGAGGTCGAGGGACCGCACGTGCTGGTCGTGGGTGAACGCGGCGACGGCGTCGGCCACGACGAACGGCCGCACCTCGCGCTGGAAGGCGTCGAAGGCCGTCGCGGTGATCCCGATGTGGGCGTAGACGCCCGTGATGACCAGCTGGTCGCGGGCGAGACCGGTCAGTCGCTCGGCGAGGTCGCTCTTGGTGAACGCGCTGTAGCGCCGTTTCGTCACGATGTGGTCGCTCTCGGCAGGCGCGACCTCGGCGACGATCGCGGTGTCGTCGGGGTGCGCGGACATGCCCCCACCCCACAGGTCGCCCTGCAGCCCACGGTCGGAGTGGTCGCCGTCCTGGGCGGTGTAGAAGACCGGGACGCCTGCGGCGCGAGCCTGTGTCAGGATGCGCGCCGTGCCGGCGAGGGCGGTGGACAGGGCCGGGCAGCCGGGGGCGAAGGGTCGCAGGAAGTAACGCTGCAGGTCGTGCACGAGGACGGCCGCGCGAGTCGGGTCGAGCGTCCACGCCGCCCGGCTCTGGGGCAGGGTGCGCGTCGGCGGCACGGGGGAGGGGTAGTCGATCAGGTGCGGCAGGGACATCGTGGGACTCCGGTCGGTCAGGCGGTCAGGTGCTGGGCGATCAGCCGGCGCAGGTCGCGGCGGCTGTTCTTGCCCACGTGGGTCTCGGGCAGGACGTCGAGGAAGCGGAACTCGTCGGGGAGTTTGTGGGTGGCCAGCCCGGCCGCGCGCAGGTGGTCGGCGAGGTCGGTGGGGCGGGGCCGTCCGGTCTCGGTGCGCACCACGACGCACACACGCTCCCCGAGCACGGGATCGGGCAGGCCGATCGCGACGGCATCCGCGACGTCCGGGTGCGTCAGCAGCGGGCCTTCCAGCTCGTCGGGGCCGATCTTCTCCCCGGCCCGGTTGATCTGGTCCTTCGTGCGGCCGGTGACGACGACGTGCCCGCTCGGCAGCCGTCGCACGAGGTCGCCCGTGCGGTAGAAGCCGTTGGCGGTGAAGGAGTCGCGGTCGGCCTGCTCGGCCCGGTAGTACCCACGGATCGTGTACGGGCCACGGGTCAGCAGGGCACCCTCCTGGCCGTCGGGCACGTCGACCTCATCGGCATCGACGACACGGACCTCGTCGAGATCCGAGATCGGCCTGCCCTGGGTGCGCAGCGCGAGCGGGTGGGAACCGTCGTGGTCCTCCGGTCGGGTGTAGTTCACGAGGCCCTCGGCCATCCCGAACACCTGCTGCAGGCGGCCGTGCAGGACGGCCTCGACCTCGCGCGCGACCGTGTCGCTGAGCCGTGCGCCCCCGATCTGGATCGTGCGCAGGCTGGTCAGGTCGGGTCGGCGTCGGCGGGCCGCGGAGATCCACGCCTGGGCCAGCGGCGGTACGAGCGGGACGATGTCGACGCGTTCGCGTTCGACGAGCCGGAAGGCGGTGCCCGGGCTGGGATCGCGGGCCAGCACGACACGGCCACCGACGTGCCACACCCCGAGGATGCCCGGCGAACTCATCGGGAAGTTGTGCGCGACCGGCAGGGTGACGAGCATCGCGGTGTCCTCGTCGAGCTCGCAGATGCGGGCGGAATCGCGCACGGAGTACAGGTAGTCCGCAGCGGTGCGTGGAATGAGTTTGGGGGTGCCCGTCGTGCCTCCGGACAACTGCAGGAAGGCCACGTCCTCGGCGCCGAGCTGTGCGACCGGCGGTTCGGTTCGTGCGACCGTGGCCCAGTGCGCCACGTCCACCAGGGCTGGCGGATCGACCGTGATCGTCGCCGCCACCTTCGCATGCAGACCGGCGGCGTCGACGTCCGTGCCGCAGAGCACGAGGGCGGCGGCGTCGGCGACCTCGCAGAAGTGCCCCAACTCGGCCTCGCGGTGCGTCGGCAACGCGAAGACCGGCAGGGCTCCCATCCGGAACAGGCCCAGGACGACCGCGGCGTACTCGACGATGTTGGGAACGGCGACCACGACGCGGTCCCCGGGCGCGACGCCGGCCGCCACGAGCCGTGCCGCTGCGTCGTCGGCCTCGGTGCGCAGCTCGGCGTAGGTCCGGCGCTGCTCGGTCCCGTGGGCGTCGACGCCGACGAGTGCGGTCCGGTCGGCGAATCGGGAGGTCCGGCCCAGGACGAAGTCGTCGAAGGTCTCGTCGGTCCACAGGCCCTCAGTGCGGTAGCGGCGGCGCGTCTCCTCGGGCCAGCCACGGACGGGGGCGAGCGGCGACCTCACAGCCCCACCGCCCGGGTCATCGTCGCCAGCTTCGCGCCGGTCTCCGCCACCTCGGCGTCCGGTTCGGAACCCGCGACGATGCCGGCACCGGCGAACAGTCGCAACCGGTCACCGTCGAGCACGCCGGCCCGGATCGCGACGGCCAACTCGCCGTCGCCGCGGTCGTCGACCCACCCGACGAAGCCGCCGATCGGCCCGCGCAGGTGCGAGCCCTCGAGGTCGTCGATGAGATCGAGGCTGCGCGCCGTGGGCACCCCGCCCACGGCCGGCGTCGGATGCAGCAGCAGGGCCAGGTCCAGGGCCGTCAGGTCACAGGGCTCGGCGAGCCGCCCGTGGATCGGACTGGCCAGGTGCCACATCGTGTCCGTGGCGACGAGCTCGGGGGAGGCGGGAACCTGCAGCGAGTCGCACACGGGCCGCAGCGCGTCGGCGATGTGGTGGACGACGAAGGCGTGCTCGGCGAGGTCCTTCGCCGAACGGTGCAGGGCGGCGGCGCGCGCGGCGTCCTCCGTGGGATCGGGCGATCTCGGCGTCGAGCCGGCCAACGGCGTGCTGGAGACGGCGGCACCGCGACGACGCACCAACAGTTCGGGGCTGGCGCCGACCAGCGAAGGTCCTTCAGGATCGTCGGTGAGCGGAACGCTGAAGACGTAGCGGCCGGCCCGGCGGGCGAGCAGGCTCGCGGTGACCTCGCGGGAGGTGAGTGCGGGGCGGCTGCGGATGTCGAGGCACCGGCCGAGCACGACCTTGTCGACCTCTCCGGCGTCGATGCGGTCGAGTGCCGTGCGCACGAGGTCGCCGTAGTCGCCGGGCGACGGCACGGCCGTCACCGCGTGCGAGCGCGTCGTGGGATGCGCACGCCCGGGGTCGGGCAGTGGCCGAGGTCGGACGAGGTGCGCGATCGCGAGTCCGTCCGGCGAGAAGGACGTCGACACGACGGCACGCTCTCCCGGTTCGAGCTGGCGGACGACGTCGCACGCCCATGCCGCGTCGTCGGTGCGTCCCGAGATCGTGCGGCGCGGTCCGGCGGCGGCGAATCCCTCGCTGCCGGTGAACATCAGGGGCGCCGGCCCGGCGGTTGCCGGCGTGATCGAGGAGTCGAGTGCGGTCGTCACAGGCTGGCCCCGCCATCCACGAGGATGCGTTGCAAGGTCACGTGCCGGGCATCGGCGGACAGCAGGAAGGCGACGAGGGCCGCGACGTCGTCGGGATCGGCGATCCGCCCCAGCGGGATCCCGACCCGGAACGATTCGAGGTCGCCACCGACGGCGGCGGCGTGGCCGATCTCGGGGTCGGTCCACAGATCGCGTTGCATCGCGGTGTCGGTCGAGCCCGGCTCGACGACGTTGCAGCGGATCGCTCGTGCGGCCAGTTCGAGCCCCGCCGCGCGGGTGAGGGCGGCGGTCGCGGCCTTCGACGCGGAGTAGGCGAGCATGCCCGTGCGCGGAACCCGTGCGGCGTTCGAGCCGACGACGACGATCGACCCGCCGTCGCGCAGGTGGGGGACCGTCGCCTGCAGGGTGTGCAGGACTCCCGTCGTGTTGACGTCGAAGTGGCGCTGCCAGTCCTCGGGGGAGGTGTCCGGCAGCCCGCCGGGGACGAGGACTCCCGCGGCGCAGGCGAGCCCGTCGACCGGGCCGAGCCGGTCGGCGATCGCGGCCACGGCGCCGGCCATCTGGTCGGCCGAGCGGACGTCGGCGACCTCGGTCGCGACGTGGGTGGCGTCGACCAGCTTTGCCGTGAGCTCGAGCCCTTCGCGGTCGTGATCGAGCAGGCCGAGCCCCCAGCCGGCCGCCCCGAGACGCCGGGCGACGGCGCGGCCGATCCCCGATGCGGCTCCCGTGACGAGCGCGGCAGGTCTGTCGATCGAATTCATGTGATGATGGTAAGGGCAGCCTCAGCAAACTCGAAATGTGATCTTCGTCAGTGAGACGCCCGGACCCGCGCGGGTGTTCAATCGAAGGATCACTCGACGACGAGGAGTACTGATGACCACGATCGGTGTGCCCAAAGAGGTCAAGGATCACGAGTACCGGGTGGCGATCTCGCCGCTGGGCGTGCACGAACTGGTCGCCCACGGTCACGAGGTCCTGGTCGAGACGGGCGCCGGGGTCGGTTCCTCGATCTCCGACGACGAGTACGTGTCGGCCGGGGCCCGCATCGTGCCCGACGCCGACGAGGCGTGGGGCTCGGCACAGTGCCTGCTCAAGGTGAAGGAACCGGTCGAGCAGGAGTACCACCGGTTGCGCGACGACCTGACGCTGTTCACCTACCTGCACCTCGCGGCCGACAAGCCGCTGACCGAGCGGCTCGTCGAGGCCGGGACCACGGCGATCGCCTACGAGACCGTCCAGCTGCCGTCGGGTGCACTGCCGCTGCTGTACCCGATGTCGGAGGTGGCGGGCTGCCTCGCGCCGCAGGTGGGCGCGCACTCGCTGCTGAAGGCACGCGGCGGCAGAGGCGTCCTGCTCGGCGGCGTCGGCGGCGTCGCCAATGCCAAGGTCGTCATCATCGGCGCCGGCGTCTCGGGCCAGAACGCCGCGAACATCGCGCTCGGGATGGGTGCGGACGTGACGCTGCTGGACACGGACCTGGACAAGTTGCGGATGTCGTTCTGGCGCTACAACAATCGGGTGCACGGTCTGGCGAGTTCGAAGTTGACCCTCGAGCAGCAGGTGATGGAGGCCGACCTCGTGATCGGCGCGGTCC